>NZ_PZPL01000001.1:3545682-3868017 GCF_003044275.1 Rathayibacter caricis DSM 15933
CGACGGCACCCAGGAGGATCGCGTCGTGCGCCGCGATCGCCGCGAGGTCCTCGTCGGTCAGCACGTCGCCGGTCTCGAGGAACCGGGCCGCCCCGAGCGAGAACGGCGTCTTCTCGATCACCAGGTCGGAGTCGGCGATGACGGCGTCGAGGACCTTCACGGCCTCGGCGATCACCTCCGGTCCGATCCCGTCTCCGGGAATGACGGCGAGCTTCACGGTGCGGGGCATGGGGCATCCTCAGGCGTGCGGGGGCAGTGCGCGAGCAGTGCGGGGCAGAGACGGTCCCAGCGTACTCTCGGGCCGCTCAGCTGCGCCGCAGCCGCCAGGCCGCGACGACCGCCGCGAGCAGCACCAGGCCGACGCCGATCCAGGCCGACCAGCCGACTCCCGCGTCGAACGCGGCGCCGGCCGAGGCCAGCAGGCTCGCGGCGGAGTCGGCGGGCAGCTCGCCCGCCACCGCGACCGCGCCGCCCAGGGTCTCCCCCGCGCGCTGCACCTGATCGGCGTCGAGGCCGGCGGGCAGCACGACTCCGCTGCGGTACGCCGACGTCAGCACCGTGCCCAGCGTCGCCGTCCCCAGCACCGCGCCCAGCTCGTACGCCGTCTCGGACACCGCCGAAGCGGCCCCCGCCTTGTCGGCCGGCGCGTTCGCGAGCACGAGCTCGTTCGACACCGTCTCGGCCGCCCCGATGCCCAGGCCGAGGAACGCGAACGCGACGGCGACGGTCAGCGCCGTGGCGCCTCCCTCCGCCCCGCTGCCGATCGCCAGCAGCGCGTAGCCGACCGCCGAGACCACGAGCCCGGCGGGCACGACGAGCCGCGGAGTGATGCGGCGCGCGACCGGCACGACGCCGAGCCCCGCCAGGATCATCACCGCGAGCCCCGGCACGAGCACGAGCCCGGCCTGCAGCGGCGAGAGCCCGATGACCAGCTGCAGGTGCTGCGAGACGAAGAAGAGTCCGCCGACGAGCGCCACGACGCTGAGGAGGTTCACCACGATGGCCGCGCTGAACGAGCCGCGGCGGAAGAGCGACAGGTCGAGCATCGGCACCGCGCGCCGCTGCTGGCGCCGCACGAACAGCACGCCGCTCACGACGCCGACGACGAGGGCGGTCACGGCCACCGCGTCGACGCCGTGCTCGGCCACCGACTTCACCGCGTAGACGAGGGGCGCCATGGTCGCGAGCGACAGCAGGATGCTGACGACGTCCACGGGCCCCGGCTGCGGGTCGCGCGACTCCGGCACGAGGATCGGCGCGAGCACGACCAGCGGCAGCAGCACGGGCACCGCGAGCAGGAACACCGAGCCCCAGGGGAAGCTCTCGAGCAGCACCCCGCCGACGAGCGGACCGACCGCGGAGCCGACCGCGAACCCGGTCGCCCAGATCGCGATCGCGAGACGGCGCTGGTCGCGGTTCGGGAAGAGGCTGCGCAGGAGCGACAGCGTCGAGGGCATGAGCGTCGCGCCGAAGAGGCCCAGCGCCGCGCGGGCCGCGATGAGCGCACCGGCCGTCGGAGCGAACGCCGCGGCGATCGAGACGACGGCGAAGCCGATCGCGCCGATCACGAGCAGCTTCCGCCGGCCGACCCGGTCGCCCAGGCTGCCCATCGCCACGAGGAGGCCCGCGAGGACCAGCGGGTACGCGTCGACGATCCAGAGCAGCTCGGTGCCCGTGGGTCCGAGGTCCTCGGCGATCAGCGGCAGCGCGAAGTTCAGCACCGTGTTGTCGACCGAGACCAGCAGCACCGGCAGCATCAGCACCGCGAGGGCGAACCAGGCTCGGCGGCCGACGCGGTCCTCGGCGAGCGCGGCGGAGGTGGGCGGAACGGTGACGGGGGCGGTGCGGGCGGACACGGTGGTGCTCTCTCTCGGATCGACGTCGCGCCGGCACCGGACGGCGCGCAGCGGGCGACCCGAGGAGTATACCGTCCAGCCGGTATAGTAGCGCAAGGCCGACCGTAGGATGGGGCGCATGCCTCCCGCCTCCCCCGCCCGCGACCGCGTCCTCGACGCGTTCGAGGAGCTGCTGAACGAGCAGGGCGAGCGCGCGGCCACCCTCGACGCCGTCGCCCGCGCGGCCGGAGTCTCCAAGGGCGGCCTGCTCTACCACTTCCCCTCGAAGGACGCGCTGGTCGACGGACTCGTCGCACGGCTCGACGAGCGCCTCGCCGAGGACATCGACCGCATCCGCACGTCCGACGAGGGCGTGGTCCCGTACCTGATCCGCACCTCGTTCGCCGCCGACACCCCCTTCGACCGCACGATCCTCGCCGTCTCTCGCATCGCGCAGGGCCACGACGAGCGCGCGAGCGCCGCCCTCGCCCGGATCCACGACAGCTGGAACGACGTCGTCGTCGAGGCCGTCGGCGATCCGCTGGTCGCCCGCGCGATCGTCCTGATGAGCGACGGCCTCTACTACAACTCCGCCCTGCTGCCCACGGGCCAGCAGTCGCGCGGCGAGGCCGAGGACGTCCTCGCGGTCATCGACCGCCTCCTGGCCCCGCGCGGCGACTGATCGCCGCGCGCACCGCGCCGACGACGGAGCCCGCCCCGCGACGGTGCGCGGGACGGGCTCGGGTCGTGCTCGGTGAGCGACGGGGCTACTGCTCCGTGATGTCGATCTCCTGCATGATGTCGGCGTCGATCGCGACGCGGACCTTCTCGAGCAGGCCCGCCGGTGCCGGCGAGTCGATGGTGATCACCGAGAGGGCCTTGCCGCCCGCCTCGGTGCGCGCGATCTGCATCCCGGCGATGTTGACGGAGGCCTCGCCGAACTCGCGCCCGTAGACCGCGACGATCCCGGGGCGGTCGACGTAGCTCATCACGACGTGGTGCTTCGCGATCGGCACCTCGACGTCGTAGCCGTTGACGGCGACGAGCTTCTCGACCTGCTTGGTGCCGGTGAGCGTGCCCGAGACCGAGATCTGCGAGCCGTCCGAGAGGGCGCCGCGCAGCGTGATCAGGTTGCGGTACTCGTCCGAGACGCCGTCGGTGATCAGGCGCACCTCGATGCCGCGCTGCTCGGCGAGGACGGGAGCGTTCACGTACGAGACCGTCTCCGACACGACGTTGGTGAAGACGCCCTTGAGCGCCGCGAGCTTGAGCACCTTGACGTCGTACGCGGCGAGCTCGCCGCGCACCTCGACGTCGATGGAGGTGACGGGAGAGTGCGCCAGTCCCGCGAAGACCTGGCCGAGCTTCTCGACCAGCGGGATGCCGGGGCGCACGTACTCGTCGATGACGCCGCCGGCGACGTTGACCGCGTCCGGCACGAGCTCGCCCGAGAGCGCGAGGCGCACCGACTTGGCGACCGAGACGCCCGCCTTCTCCTGGGCCTCGTCGGTCGACGCTCCGAGGTGCGGAGTGACGACCACGTTCTCGAGGGCGAGCAGCGGCGAGCCGACCGGCGGCTCCTTCACGAACACGTCGAGCCCGGCGCCGGCGATCGTGTCGGCGACCAGGGCGCGGTGCAGGGCGTCCTCGTCGATGAGGCCGCCGCGCGCCACGTTGACGATGTACGCGGTCGGCTTCATCAGCGCGAGCTGCTCGTCCGAGATCATCCCCGTGGTCTCGGGGGTGCGCGGCATGTGGATGGTGATGAAGTCGCTCTGCGCGAGGAGCTCCTCGAGCGGCAGGAGCGTCACTCCGAGCTGCTGCGCGCGGGCGCTCGTGACGTAGGGGTCGTACGCGACGACGTCGACGCCGAAGGCCTGCAGGCGAGCGGTGATCAGCGCGCCGATGCGGCCGAGGCCGATGATGCCGACGGTCTTCTCGTAGAGCTCGGTGCCCGTGTACTTCGACCGCTTCCACAGGCCCTGCGCGAGCGCGCTGTGCGCCGCGGGGATGTGGCGGGCGAGGCTCAGGATGTGGCCCACGGTCAGCTCGGCCGCCGAGATGATGTTGGAGGTCGGCGCGTTGACGACCATGACACCGGCGGCGGTCGCGGCGGTGATGTCGACGTTGTCGAGGCCCACTCCCGCGCGCGCGATCACCTTGAGCGAGGGCGCCGCGGCGATCGCCTCGGCGTCGACCTGCGTCGCCGAGCGGACGAGGATCGCGTCGGCGGTGCCGAGCGCCTCGAGCAGCGCCGGGCGGTCGGTGCCGTCCACGGAGCGGATCTCGAAGTCGGGACCGAGAGCGTCGACGGTGGCGGGCGAGAGTTCTTCGGCGATCAGGACGACCGGCTTTGTCACGAGTGCGCTTCCTTCGGGGAGGGGACGGTGCGGGCACCGGACGCGGGCGTCGCGGGAGCCCCCGCCACTGTAGCGGAGCCCCGCCGCCGGGCTCGGCCGTGTGACGCCGCGCTCCCCGCGGTGACGACGCGCTGCTCAGCCGAGCGAGACGAGGCTCGCGAAGCCGAAGACCTGCTGCACGTCCAGCGACAGCACGGCCGAGAGGCAGAGCGACGCGAACAGGAGCCCCGCCCGCGCGGCGACTCCTCGGCGCCGCCCGAGCAGCAGCGCGACGGCGAAGCACACGACGGGCAGCGCCAGCCCGAGCAGCAGCACCGTCCATCCGGTCGCGTTGAGATCGGTGTTCAGCCCCGCGGCGTAGGCGCGGATGCCGACGAGGTTGCCGATCGCCTCCCACACGTCCCACGCGAAGAGGGCCCCGAACAGCACGGCGATCAGCGCCGAGAGCGCGAAGCGCTTCCCCCGACCCTCGCGCCGGCCGCCCAGGGTGGCCTTCGTGGCGGTCTCGTCGCTCATCCTCACGCCCCCTTCAGGAACGGCAGCGGAGCGAGCAGCACGAGTCCCGCGACCAGCCAGAGCACGCGGGTGCGCACCCGCGCGTCGCGGGTGCCGAGCAGCGTCGCGGTGAACCAGGCGACGGGAGCGGCGACAGCCAGCCACAGCCCGAGGCCGTAGAGCCCCCCGCCGACCGCGTCGCCGGCGAAGGTGCCCGCGATCGTGGCGTTCTGACGGGTGGCCGAGATCATCCACGCGATCGTGTAGAGCAGGTAGACGCCGGCGGTGACCCCGGTCGCGATGAGCAGCACGGAGGAGGCGGCTGCGGCGTCGAGCTCGGACGCCTCGTCCTCCTCCGGCTCGTCCTCGCGCAGCTCCTCCGGGAGCGGCTCCTCGGCCTCGTCCTCGAGCGCCGGTCGCTCCTGGGGCGCCGAGCGGACCGCGCGGGGCGGACGCCGCCGCGTCGTCCCCGGCCCCGCCGCGAGCGTCGGGTCCTCGTCCTCGCCCGCCCAGCTGAGCGCGTCGTCGTCCCTGGCATCGATCACCCCGACACCCTAACCGCGCCCGGCTCCCAGGCTGCTCGGAGTGAGGGGTCACCGCCCGGACACCTGCTCGCCACCGCCCGGTCTCCCCCGCCCGCGATCCTCCCCGGATGGGGGAACGCACTGCGGCGGCCGGCGAGCGGCGCTACGTCGCGATCGGCGACTCCTTCACCGAGGGCGTCGGCGATCCGCATCCGCGACTGCCCAACGGAGTCAGGGGCTGGGCCGACCGCGTCGCCGACCGTCTCGCGAAGGCCGAGCCCGGCTGGGAGTACGCGAACCTCGCCATCCGCTCCAAGCGCCTCGCGCAGATCCGCGACGAGCAGCTCGAGCCCGCGCTCGCGCTGCGGCCCACGCTCGTCACCCTCTACGCCGGCGGGAACGACATCCTCGACCTCGGCACCGACATGGAGGTGCTGGTCCGGCGCTACGAGTCCCTCGTCGACGACCTCGCGACCACCGGCGCCGTGCTCGTGCTCTTCACGGGCTTCGACATCCCCGGACTGCCGGCGCCGCGGATGTTCGTGCGCCGCAATCGGATCTACAACAGCGCCGTGCGCCGCATCGCCCGGGAGCGCGGCGCGGTCCTCGTCGACTACTGGCGGATGCAGGCGTTCCGCGAGCCGATGATGTGGTCGCCCGATCGGATGCACCTCTCCCAGCGCGGCCACCGGTACCTCGCCGCCCGCGTACTCGACACCCTCGGAGTGCCGCACTCGATCTCGGACGGACCGTGGGATCCGCCCGAGCCGCTCACTCCCCTCGAGTGGCTGCGCGACCAGCAGCGCTGGACGACGGACTGGGTGCTCCCCCTGGTCGGCCGGAAGATCCGGCGCGTCACGCTCGGCGACCACCTGGAGCCCCGCTGGCCGGAACCGGTGCGCGTCCCTCCGAAGGGCGGCCTGCGCCGCCTCGCGCGGGAGGCCGGGAGCTAAGGCCCGTCAGCTCAGCAGTGGCAGCACCAGCACCGGGAGCAGCACGGCGGCCAGCATCACGATCGGAGCCGCCCGTCCGGCGGCGGGGCTCGCCGGCGCCGCCCTCCGTGATGCTCCGGGCAGAGCCCGCCGGTCGATCGCGGCCACTCCCCCGCGGACCGACAGCGGCCCCTCCTCGAGGTCCCCCGGCCACAGCTCGACGAGCAGGCGACGGCTCCGCGCCAGCTACGCGTCGCCGACGCGCGCGAGGGCGATCGGCACGGCGTTCGCCTGGGAGGATCCGATGCCCGCCCCGGCCCCGGCGGCGGCGAGCACGGCGGCCGCGACGACGAGCCGCTCCTCTCCGGTGACGAGGAGGGTCGCGAACAGGAGGAGCAGACCGGCACCCGCCGTGACGACGCCCGCGATCGAGAGCAGGGCGACCAGCACCGAGCGGCTCCCGAGGCCGGCCGCGGCGCTCCGCGTCCGCGCCTCGGCGCGCTCGGCGGCCGACGGGCTGAGGATCCGCGCGAGGTCCGCCGGGGTCAGGGCGTCCTCGGGCAGGCGCACGTCGAACGGCAGATCGGCGGTCCGATCCAGATCGCTCCGGTCGAAGTCCGCCGGCACGGGCCACGCCGCCGCCGTGAACCGCCGCGCAGCACGGTCGGAGTGCCGACGGAGCTGCGACGCCGTCACGACCAGCGTCGTCGCCGCGATGAGTGCGAGCGGCAGAGCGGCGAGGGTGCGCAGCAGCGGCGGAGACGACTCCAGGATCCCGCCGGACAGCAGCGCGAGCGCCGCCGCGAGACCCGCTCCCGCGAGCCCGCACAGCACGACCCCCGCCGCCACCCCGTACGACAGCCCGTCCCGGATCGCCGCCGCCGTCTCGTCCCACTGCCGCGGCCGCCGCGCCCGTCGCTCCATCCGCCCCACGCTACCCGCCGCCCCGAGGACGCCACTCCCTTCGCTGGTCGAGCAGCCCCTACGAGCGCTTCGAGACCCGCGCCCTCCCTTGCTGGTCGAGTAGCCCCGCAGGGGCGTATCGAGACCCGCCGACGCCAGCGGATCGGCGATCCCACCGGACCGACCGGTGGATCTCGATACGCCCGCTGCGCGGCCTACTCGATCAGCAGAGAGCGCGTGCCACTCGATCGGCAGAGGAACCCCGGACGCGAGGGAACCCCGACCCGTCGAGGGATCCCGCCGGAGCGGGTTCCTTCGACGGTCCGGGGTTCCCTCGGTCCGTCAGGCGTCAGTGCGTCAGCGCGCGACGCTGCCGTCGGTGTAGTCGGTGTCGGTCTGCTTCCAGGCGAACAGCTTGCGCAGCTCGCGGCCGGTCGCCTCGATCGGGTGCTGCTCGCCCTTGGCGCGCAGCTCCTGGAACTCGGGAGCTCCGGCGTCCTGGTCGGCGATGAAGCGCTTCGCGAACGCACCGCTCTGGATGTCGCCGAGGACCGCCTGCATGTTCTGCTTGACGCTGGGGTCGATGACGCGGGGGCCCGACACGTAGTCGCCGTACTCGGCCGTGTCGGAGACCGACCAGCGCTGCTTGGCGATGCCGCCCTCCCACATCAGGTCGACGATCAGCTTGAGCTCGTGGAGCACCTCGAAGTAGGCGATCTCGGGCTGGTAGCCGGCCTCGACGAGGGTCTCGAAGCCGTACTGGACGAGCTGCGAGGTGCCGCCGCAGAGCACGGCCTGCTCACCGAACAGGTCGGTCTCGGTCTCCTCGGTGAAGGTCGTCTTGATGACGCCCGCGCGGGTTCCTCCGATGGCCTTCGCGTACGACTTCGCGGTCTCCCAGGCGGTGCCGGTCGCGTCGTTCTCGACGGCGATGATGTCCGGGATGCCGCGGCCGGCGACGAACTCGCGGCGCACGGTGTGGCCGGGGGCCTTCGGCGCGATCAGGATCACGTCGACGCCCGCAGGGGCCTCGATGTAGCCGAAGCGGATGTTGAAGCCGTGCGCGAAGGCGAGCGTCTTGCCCTCGGTCAGCTTGTCGGCGATCTGCTCGCTGTAGATCGCGCGCTGGTGCTGGTCCGGCGCGAGGATCATGATCAGGTCGGCCCAGTCGGCGGCGTCGGCGACGCTCTTGACCTCGAAGCCGTCGTCCTCGGCCTTGGCGGTCGACTTCGACCCGTCCTTGAGCGCGATGACGACCTGGACGCCGGAGTCGCGGAGGTTCTGCGCGTGGGCGTGGCCCTGCGAGCCGTAGCCGACGATGGCGACCTTCTTGGCCTGGATGATCGAGAGATCGGCGTCGGTGTCGTAGATGAGCTCGGTCACGTGGTGTGTCCTTTTCTGTTGAGGAGTGGTCGCGGTCAGTTCTTGAAGACGCGCTCGGTGATCGACTTCGAGCCGCGCCCGATGGCGAGCAGGCCCGACTGCGCGATCTCCTTGATGCCGTAGGGCTCGATGACCCGCAGGAAGGCGTTGGTCTTCCCGGAGTCGCCCGTCACCTCGATGACGAGGGCGTCGGTCGCGACGTCGACCACGCGGGCGCGGAAGAGGTTCACGGCCTCGAGCACCTGCGAGCGGGTGACGTTGTCGACGCGCACCTTCACGAGCAGGTGCTCGCGGTGCACCGACTGGTCGGGGTCGAGCTCGACGATCTTGATCACGTTGACGAGCTTGTTGAGCTGCTTCGTGACCTGCTCGAGCGGGAGATCCTCGACGTCGACGGCGACCGTGATGCGCGACAGTCCGTCGAGCTCGGTCGGGCCCACGGCGAGGGACTCGATGTTGAAGCCGCGTCGGGCGAAGAGCCCGGCGACACGGGTGAGCAGTCCCGGCTTGTCCTCGACGAGCAGGGAGAGAACGTGGTGCGTCATGCGGTCTACTCCTCGTCGTCCCAGGTCGGGCTGTGGTCTCTGGCGTACTGGACGTAGCTGTTCGAGACGCCCTGGGGCACCATCGGCCACACCATCGAGTCGCGGCTGACCACGAAGTCGATGACCACGGGGCGGTCGTTCGTCGCGATCGCGAGGCGGATCGCGTCGTCGATCTCCTCGGGCTTCGTGACCCGGATGCCGAGCGCGCCGTACGCGTCGGCCAGCTTCACGAAGTCGGGCACCCGCACGGTGTCGTGTCCCGTGTTGAGGTCCGTGTTGGAGTAGCGGCCCTCGTAGAAGAGGGTCTGCCACTGCCGCACCATGCCGAGCGAGGAGTTGTTGATCACCGCGACCTTGATCGGGATGTCGTTGATCGTGCAGGTGGCGAGCTCCTGATTGGTCATCTGGAAGCAGCCGTCGCCGTCGATCGCCCACACGACGCGGTCGGGCTCGCCGACCTTGGCGCCCATGGCGGCCGGGACGGAATAGCCCATGGTGCCGGCGCCGCCCGAGTTCAGCCACGAGTTGGGGCGCTCGTACTTGATGAACTGCGCGGCCCACATCTGGTGCTGGCCGACTCCGGAGGCGAAGACGCCCTCGGGTCCGGTGATCTCGCCGATGCGCTTGATCACGTACTGCGGCGAGAGCTGGCCGTCGGTCGGCTCCGTGTAGCCGAGCGGGAACTCCTCCTGGAGGCCCTTGAGGTAGGACCACCACTCGGAGGTGTCGGGAGCGCCGCCGTCGATCACCTTGGCGTAGGCGTCGGTGAGGTCGGGCAGCACGTCCTTGAGGTCTCCCACGATCGGCACGTCGGCGGTGCGGATCTTGGAGATCTCTGCGGGGTCGATGTCGACGTGCACGACCTTCGCGTGCGGGGCGAAGAGCGCCGCCTTGCCGGTCACGCGGTCGTCGAAGCGCGAGCCGAGCGCGAGGATCAGGTCGGCCTCCTGCAGCGCCAGCACCGCGGGGACGGTGCCGTGCATGCCGGGCATGCCGAGGTGCTGCTCGTGCGAGTCCGGGAACGCGCCGCGGGCCATCAGCGTGGTGACCACCGGCGCGCCGGACGTCTCGGCGAACGCGAGGAGCTCGGCGGAGGCGCGGGCGCGGATGATGCCGCCGCCCACGTAGAGCACCGGCTTCTTCGACTCGGCCAGCAGCTGCGCCGCGGCCTGGATCTGCTTGCCGTGCGCCTTGGTGACCGGGCGGTAGCCGGGCAGGTCGATCTTCGGCGGCCAGAGGAACGGCGCCTCGTTCTGCTGCGCGTCCTTCGTGATGTCGACGAGCACGGGTCCGGGGCGCCCGGTCGTCGCGATGAGGGCGGCGGAGGCGAGCGCCTGCGGGATGTCCTCCGGTCGCGTCACCAAGATCGAGTGCTTCGTGATCGGCATGGTGATGCCGACGATGTCCGCCTCCTGGAAGGCGTCGGTGCCCATCAGCGTCGAGAAGACCTGACCGGTGATCGCGAGCATCGGGACCGAGTCCATGTAGGCGTCCGCGATCGCCGTGACGAGGTTCGTCGCTCCGGGGCCGGATGTCGCGATGCAGACGCCGAGCTTGCCGGTCGCCGAGGCGTAGCCCTCGGCGGCGTGGCCGGCGCCCTGCTCGTGGCGGACCAGGATGTGGCGGATCTTCGACGAGTCCATCAGCGGGTCGTAGACCGGGAGGATCGCGCCGCCGGGCAGGCCGAAGACGTCCTCGATCCCGAGCATCTCGAGCGAGCGGACGACCGCCTGCGCTCCGGTGAGGGTCTCGACCGCGGGGCCGGGGCCGCTGCGGACGCGGCGGGGCGGGGTGGCTGGGGCGTGGGTGCGGGATGCACGGCGGACGGGTCCGGGGTCATGCGGGTGTCGTTTCCTTCGAGAGGGAGTGCGGCGGCGGGCCCGGGACCGCGAGGTCCTGGACGCGGGAGGCGCGAGTGCGCGGCCGGCGGGAGCGGGCCGGGGTCACCCGGTGGTGGCGCCCACGGCCGCCGAGCGCACGAGCTTGGCGTACTTGGCGAGGACACCGCGGGTGTAGCGCGGAGGAAGGGGGGCCCAGCCTTCTCGGCGGGCGGCGAGCTCGGAGTCGTCGACAAGTAGGTCGATCGAGCGAGCGGCGATGTCGACCCGAATCGGGTCCCCATCGCGCACGAATGCGATGGGACCTGCGTCCACCGATTCGGGTGCTATGTGTCCGATGCACAGGCCGGTTGTGCCGCCTGAGAATCGTCCGTCGGTCAAGAGTAGTACATCTTTTCCGAGGCCCGCGCCCTTGATGGCGGCGGTGATGGCGAGCATCTCGCGCATCCCCGGGCCGCCCTTCGGGCCCTCGTAGCGGATGACCACCACGTCGCCCTTCTCGATCTCGCCGTTCGTCAGGGCGTCCATCGCGGCGCGCTCGCGCTCGAAGACGCGCGCGGGTCCCTCGAACACGGACGCGTCGAAGCCGGCCGTCTTGACGACCGCGCCCTCGGGGGCGAGCGAGCCCTTGAGGATCGTCAGGCCGCCGGTCGCGTGGATCGGGTTGTCGAGCGTGCGGATGACCTCGCCGTCCAGCGGCGCGATGTCCATCGCCGCGAGGTTCTCGGCGACCGTCTTGCCGGTGACCGTCAGGCAGTCGCCGTGCAGGAGGCCGGCGTCGAGCAGCGCCTTCATGACGGCGGGGACGCCGCCGTGGCGGTCCACGTCGTTCATGACGTACTTGCCGAAGGGCTTGAGGTCGCCGATGTGCGGGATCGTGTCGCCGATGCGGTTGAAGTCGTCGATCGTGAGGTCGACCTCGGCCTCGTTGGCGATCGCGAGCAGGTGCAGGATGACGTTGGTCGAGCCGCCGAAGGCCATCGCGACGGCGATCGCGTTCTCGAACGCCTCCTTCGTCAGGATGTCGCGCGCGGTGGTGCCGTTGCGCAGCAGCTCCACGACGGCCTCGCCGGACTTGCGGGCGAAGTAGTCGCGGCGGCGGTCGGCCGCGGCGGGCGAGGCCGAGCCGGGCAGGCTCATCCCGAGCGCCTCGGCGACGCTGGCCATGGTGTTCGCGGTGTACATGCCGCCGCACGAGCCCTCGCCCGGGGCGAAGGCGCACTCGATGCGCTTGGCGTCCTCCTCGGACATGATCCCGGCCTTCACGCCGCCGACCGCCTCGAAGGAGTCGATGATCGTGATGTCCTTCTCGGTGCCGTCCGAGAGCTTGACCCAGCCCGGGGCGATCGATCCGGCGTAGACGAAGACGGCGGCGAGGTCGAGTCGCGCGGCGGCCATCAGCATGCCGGGCAGCGACTTGTCGCAGCCGGCGAGCATGACGGTGCCGTCGAGGCGCTCGGCCATCATCACGGTCTCGACGGAGTCGGCGATGACCTCGCGCGAGACGAGCGAGAAGTGCATGCCCTCGTGGCCCATCGAGATGCCGTCCGACACCGAGACGGTGCCGAACTGCAGCGGGTACCCGCCGCCCGAGTGCACGCCCTCCTTCGCGGAGCGCGCGAGGCGCTCGAGGGAGAGGTTGCAGGGGGTGATCTCGTTCCAGGAGGAGGCGATCCCGATCTGGGGCTTCTCCCAGTCGTCGTCGCCCATTCCGACGGCGCGGAGCATCCCGCGGGACGTCGTGGCCTCGATGCCGTCCGTGACGGTGCGCGAACGAGGCTTCCAATCGATTTCCGGCATGTGACGAGGCTACCGCCTCGCGACCCCTGCTCCGGCGCTCCCGAGCGCCCCGATCGCGCTCCTCGTCAGGCCGAGGCGCCGCGGAACTCCGCCAGCAGGGAGAGCACGTGCGCGACCTGCTCCGGGCCCCGCACGCGGTACGCCGCGGAGGTGGTGCCCGGCCCGCTCTTCACGCCCACGTCACCCGCGCGCATCACGGCGAAGGCGTCCTCGTCGGTCACGTCGTCGCCCGCGTAGAGCACCGCGGTGGCGCCGGTGTAGCGGCGCAGGTGCTCGACGGCCTCGCCCTTGGTCGTGGAGCGCACCGAGAACTCGAGCACGTTCTTGCCCTCGCGCACGTGGACGCCCGCGACCTCGGCGCGCGCCTCCGAGAGGGCGACGACGTGCGCGACCCTGCTGTGCTTGTCGGTGGCGAGACGGGTGTGCAGGGCGAAGCCGGCCGGCTTGTCCTCGATCCACACGTTGTCGATCCCGCGGGCGATGCCCTTGAGCACGCCCTCGAGCCGGTCGACCTTGGCGAGCTCGACGGGGTTCAGACGCACGGCGTCCTCGTCGGGGTCGAGCCGGATCTCCACTCCGTGGGAGCCGACGAGCAGGGCCTCGTCGGGGAGCTGCGACACCTCCTCCAGGCTCTCGAGCGCTCGACCCGAGACGAGCGCGACGCGGGTGCCGGGCAGGCCGAGGAGGCGCAGCACGGCCTCGCGCGCCTCGGGCAGGGCGCGGGCGCGCGCGGGGTCGTCGACCTCCGGGGCGAGGGTGCCGTCGAAGTCGAGGGCGACGAGCAGCCGACCGGTCGCCGCCAGCTCGCGCAGAGCGAGGACGAGGCGGTCGGGGACGCCGGGGAGGTGCGGGTCGACGGGCGAGGGGGTGACGGTGCTCATCGCGCCTCCGCCTCCTTGCCGCGCTCGGAGTCCTCGCGGTGCTCGGCCTCCTGGCCGACGGGGGCCTCCTGGCCGCGCGCCGCCGGGCGCACGTCGAGCTGCTGGCCCGCGGCGTGCTCGGTGAGGGCCGCGAGGAAGCTCTCGGACCAGCGCGCGACGTCGTTCTCGAGGACCCGGCGGCGCAGGGCCCGCATCCGCCGCGTCTTCTCGGCCCGCGGCATGCGCGCGGCGGCCTCCATCGCGTCCTTCAGCCCCGAGATGTCGTGCGGGTTGATCTGCACCGCCTGCTTCAGCTCGTCGGCCGCTCCGGTGAACTCGCTCAGCACCAGCACGCCGTCGTTGTCGAAGCGCGAGGCGACGTACTCCTTGGCGACGAGGTTCATCCCGTCGCGCAGCGCCGTGACGAGCATCACGTCGGCGGCGAGGTAGAGGGCCACCATCTCCTCGCGGGGGTAGCCGTGGTGGAGGTAGCTGATCGCCGGGTGCCCGATCCTGCCGTAGTCGCCGTTGATCCGGCCGACCTGCAGCTCGATGTCGTCGCGCAGCTGGCGGTAGGTGTCGACGCGCTCGCGACTGGGGCTCGCGACCTGCACGAGCACGGCGTCGGCGGTGCTGAGGCGGCCGTCGGCGAGGAGCTCGCCGAACGCCTTCAGGCGGTGCCCGATGCCCTTGGTGTAGTCGAGCCGGTCGACGCCGAGCATGATCACCTCGGGGTTCCCGAGCTCGTCGCGGATCTCCTTCGCGCGCGCCTGGATCTCGGGCGTGCGGGCCATCTCCTCGAAGAAGGCCGAATCGATCGAGATCGGGAAGTGCCGTGCCACCACGGGCCGCACGCTCGCCCCCCGGCGGGAGCGGTTGACGCGCCGAGTGCCGCCGGCGGCCTCGTCCTCGACCGGGACCTCGACGACGGTGCTGCGGGTGTCGTAGCCGAGCAGTCGCCGCACCGCCCGGAGGAAGCTGCCGGCGTCGCCCTGGCGCTGGAAGCCGATGACGTCGGCGCCCAGCAGGCCCTCGACGATCTGCTTGCGCCACGGCAGCTGGGCGAAGATCCCGTACGGCGGGAACGGGATGTGGTTGAAGAAGCCGATCGTGACGTCGGGTCGGAGCTCGCGGAGCATCTTGGGCACGAGCTGCAGCTGGTAGTCCTGCACCCAGACCACGCCGTTCTCCTCCGTCACCGCGGCGGCGGCCTCGGCGAAGCGCCGATTGACCCGCACGTAGGCGTCCCACCAGTCGCGGTGGTAGGTGGGGGGCGCGATGACGTCGTGGTAGAGCGGCCAGAGCGTGTCGTTCGAGAAGCCCTCGTAGTAGTCCTCGAGCTCCTGCGCGCTGAGTGCGACGGGCACGATGAGCACGCCGTCGTTCTCGAACGGGGCGACGACCTCGTCGGCGACTCCCGGCCAGCCCACCCAGGCGCCCTCGTTCGCCCGCATGACGGGCTCGAGCGCGGTCACCAGGCCGCCGGGGGACGTCTTCCACGAGGCGGTGCCGTCCTCGGCCGTCACACGGTCGACGGGGAGCCGGTTGGACACCACCACGAACGCGTTGCGCGGCGCCGGAGCACCGTCCTGGAGGTCGGGAACTGCGTGCTCGGAGATGGTGTACCCCTCGTCGAATCGGGTCGTCGTGGACCCCAGGAGGCTACCAGCCCCTCTCGAACGGGTGTCGGACAGGAGATGTCCGCCCGCCGCTCAGCCCTGCGTCAGCGCAAGAGCGAGCACGGCGCCGCCGACGGTCGGCACGACCGCGACGAGACCGAGCAGCGCGTACTGCGCCCACGAGATCCGGACGCCCATCGCCGTCAGCCGCTGGTGCCAGAGCAGCGTCGCGAGCGACGCCCACGGCGTGATCAGCGGACCGGCGTTGACGCCGATCAGCAGGGCGACCAGTCGCACCGGATCCGCGGCCACGGGCTCGAGAGCGAGGTACGCCGGCAGGTTGTCGACGAGGTTCGCGGCCACGGCTCCGGAGCCGGCGAGACGCAGCAGGTCCGCGACTCCGCCGCCCTGCCCCGCGACCACGGCGAGCGCCGCCCCCAGCCCGAGCTGGTGCGCCGCCTCCATCGCGACGAAGAGGCCGGCCGCGAAGACGACGAGCTGCCACGGGAGGAGCGAGGCGCGGAGCGCGCGGGGCCGGCGCACCGCGAACAGGACGACCAGCACCACCGCCGCGGCCGTGGCGGGGATCCACACCTCCAGCCCGGACACCAGCGCGGGCAGCAGGAGGGCCACCACCGCGCCGGAGCCGACGAGCAGCACGCGGTCCCCGATCGGCGTCCGCTCCCCCGCGCTGTAGCGGCCCGCCAGCTCGCGGCGGTACCGGATCGCGAGCACCAGCACCGGGACCGCGGCGGCCACCAGGGCGGGCAGAGCGGTCAGCGCGGCGAACTCGAGCGGCCCGTCGACGCCGAGCCGACGCTCCGCGAGCAGGTTCGTGAGGTTCGACACGGGCAGCAGGAGCGACGCGCAGTTCGCCAGCCAGACCGTCGCCATCGCGAACGGCAGGGGCGACACCTTCACGTGCGCCGCGAGCAGCACCACGACGGGCGTCAGCAGCACCGCGGTCGTGTCGAGCGACAGGAAGACCGTGCTCAGCACCGCGAGGAGCACGACGAGCAGCCAGAGCACGGCCGTGCGGCCTCGACCCCAGACGGCGGCGCGCTCGGCGACCACGGTGAAGACGCCCGCCTCCGAGGCCAGCTCGGCCACGACCGTGACCGCCACCACGAAGGCGAGGATCGGTCCCGTCCGCTCGACGAGCTCGCCCAGCGCCTCGGGAGGGAGGACGCCCGTGAGCACCGCCACCGCTCCGAGCAGGAGCAGGACCACCCCGATGACTGCGGTGCGCATGCGGTTCCGTTCCTCCCGGCGCCCGGATGCTGCCGGGCGGCGGTCCACGGTAGCGGGAGGACGGGTCCGTCCTGTCAACCGCTCCGGGCATCGCGACGGCACCGGTAGCGTCGTCGTGAACACCGGGAGGCAATCGATGCGCAAGTTCATCCTCAACTCGAGCGTCATCAGCGCGCTGGTCGGCGGCTGGTCGATCCTTCAGACGACCCGCAAGGGGCCGCGCGACTGGCGACTCGTCCTGCAGTGGGTCAGCTGGGCGATCGCCGTGGCGGTCGCCTTCGGATCCGTCTCCTACGACTCCAAGGAGCTCGCCAAGGAGGAGAAGGGCAAGAAGCGCGATCGCTGATCGCGCTGACGGGAATCGTGTGCGCGATCGCTGATCGCGCTGACGGGAATCGTGTGCGCGATCGCTGATCGCGCTGACGGGAATCGTGTGCGCGATCGGTGATCGTGCCCGCTGACGCGCCGTTCGCCCTGTGCGGCGGCGTGTCAGCGGACCCCGTCCCCGCTCCCCCGCGACACTGGTCTCAGCTGTTGGTCGCACGGGAATCGGGGTTCGTCATGAGGTTTCGTCTGAGGCGCCGCCCGCCGGTCCCCGAGGTCGTCGCGGCCCCGGCGCTCACGCAGGACGAGCTCTTCGCCGTCGTGCACGAGCGCCTCGCCGCGTTCGTCGGCTCCGACGGGGCGTGGGTCGTCACGCGCCGCAGCCACGACGACCGCGATCCGATCTTCCACGGGATGCTCGCGAGGTCCCTGGCGCACGAGCTCGCCGGAGCGATCCAGGCGCAGCAGCTGCGCGCAGGCGTCGCGGAGACCGAGAATCCCGTCACCTCGGCGATCCCGGTGATGCGCGCCTCCACTCCGCCCGTCGAGACGGAGCCCGCGGCCCTCACCTGGGAACCGAAGCCGATCGCCGTCTGGGCGGAGCCCGACGCACCCGCGCAGCTCCCGGTCGACGCGACCCGCTAGGCCCGGCGAGCGGATCCCGCCCCTCCCCTGCTGATCGAGTAGCCCGCGCAGCGGGCGTATCGAGATCCCCCACCGCCCGGACACGTCGGTCTCGATACGCGCCCCGGCGCTACTCGACCAGCAGAGGCCCCTCGCTGATCGAGTAGCCCGCGCAGCGGGCGTATCGAGATCCCCCCGGCACCGCGGGGTCGTGAGACGCGCCTCCCGGTCAGACCTGCTTCCAGCCCTCCGGGCCCTCGCTGCCCGCGGGGTACTCGTCCAGCGGCACGGCGCCCGAGCGCCAGGCGTCGAGTGCCGGCTGCACGATCCGCCAGCACTCCTCCGCCGCGTCCCCGCGCACCGAGAGCGACGGGTCGTCGTCGAGGATGCCCGACAGCACCTCGCCGTAGGCCAGCAGCTCGCCGGCTCCGAAGGTCGCCTCGAGCGACGCGCGCTCGAGCGTGTAGGGGTCGCCGGGACCGTTGATGTTGAGCTCGAGCGCCATCTTGTCCGGAGCGAGGAACAGCCGCAGCACCGAGGGCGACTCCGTGCCGTGGAAGCCGCTGGGGAGGTGCGGCACGGGCTTGAAGCGGATGACCACCTCGCGGCGGCGCTCGCCCAGCGCCTTGCCGGAGCGCAGCGTGAAGGGCACGCCGGCCCAGCGCCAGGTGTCGATCTCGACCGTGAGCTCGGCGAGCGTCTCGGTGCCGCGCTCGGGGTCCACGCCCTCCTCCGAGGCGTACGCGGGCAGCTCGCGTCCGTCGACGGACCCGGCGGTGTACCGCGCCCGGCGAGAGCCCTCCTCCTCGCGGATCCGCGTGGCGCGCAGCACGATCCCCTTGGCGTCGCGCAGGTCGGCGGCGTCGAGCGTCGACGGCGCCTCCATGGCGACGACCGCCAGCACCTGCAGCAGGTGGCTCTGGATCATGTCGATCAGGGCGCCGGCGCCGTCGTAGTAGCCGGCGCGCCCCTCCAGCCCGAGCTGCTCGTCGTAGACGATGGCGACGCTCTCGATGTGCTCGGCCGACCACAGCGGCTCGAGGATCCGGTTGGCGAAGCGCAGGCCCAGCAGGTTCATCACGGTGGCGCGGCCGAGGAAGTGGTCGACCCGGTGGACCCGCTCCTCGGGCACGAGCGCGGCGAGGCGCTCGTTGAGGGCACGGGCGCTCTCCTCGTCGACGCCGAAGGGCTTCTCGAGCGCGAGCACGGTTCCCGCGGGCAGGTCGTGCGCGGCGAGCGCGTCGCACGCCTTCGCCGCGATCGCGGGCGGCAGGGCGAAGTAGATCGCGACGGGGCCCTCGCAGCTCGCGAGCAGCGCGGCGAGCGCCTCCGGATCGGTGACGTCGATCTGCTGGTACCGGGTGCCCGCCACCATCTCGTCGGCTCCGGTGCCGCTCGTCTCGACCGTCGCGAGCGAGGTGGAGAGGACCTCGTGCCAGTGCTCCTGCGTCCAGTCCTCGCGGCCGGCGCCGACGAGCTGCAGCCTCCGGTCGGGTTCGCGCGTCAGCAGCTGGCCGATCGCGGGGAGCAGGAGCCGGGAGGAGAGGTCCCCCGTCGCTCCGAGGATGAGCAGTGTCGAGACCGAGTGCGTCATGCGGCTCACCCTACGGCGCGGGTGAGGACCGACGCTCCGCCTTGACGGGGAGTGCCCGGCTCGTGCTGAGAGGATCCGTGCATGGTCTCCCCGATCGAGGACTACGCGGTCCTCTCCGACTGCCGCACCGCCGCTCTCGTCTCCCGCGACGGCGGCATCGACTGGCTCTGCCTCCCGCGCTTCGACTCCCCGTCCGTCTTCGGCGCCCTGCTCGGCGGCGACGAGCAGGGGCGCTGGTCCCTGCGGCCGGTCGATCCCGACGCCCGCGTCGAGCGCCGCTATCTCGGCGACACGCTCGCCCTGCTCACCCGGTGGACGACGTCGAGCGGAGTGGTGGAGGTCACCGACGTGATGCCGTTGCGGGACGACCGGGCCGAGCTCGTGCGCCGGGTGCGCGGCGTCTCGGGCACGGTGCGGATGCGGCAGGAGCTGCGCCTCCGCTTCGACTACGCGCGGGTCGTGCCGTGGGTGCGCCAGGAGGGCACGGACGAGGCTCCGCTGCTGGTCGCCGTGGCAGGGCCGGACGCGGTCGTCGTCCGCGGTGTGCGGCTGACGGCGACCGACCACGTCCACAGCGCCGAGTTCGACGTGGCCGCGGGTGCCGTCACCGATCTCTCGATGGCCTGGTTCCCCTCCCACCACCGCTCCCCCAAGGCCCTCGACGTCGATCGGGCCCTCGAGACCACGCTGGCCTGGTGGTCGGAGTGGGCCGGATCGATCCGCTACGACGGCCCGTACCGCGAGGCGGTCGTGCGCTCCCTGCTCACCCTCCGCGCCCTCACCGACGACCAGACGGGCGGCATCGTCGCCGCCGCGACCACGTCGCTCCCGGAGGAGTTCGGCGGCAGCCGCAACTGGGACTACCGCTACGTCTGGCTCCGCGACGCCGCGCTGACACTGCAGGCGCTGCTCGCTCACGGCTTCGAGCAGGAGGCGCAGAAGTGGCGCGCCTGGCTGCTCCGCGCGGTGGCGGGCGATCCGGCCGACGTGCAGATCATGTACGGCATCGCCGGCGAGCGGGACCTCGCGGAGCGCACGATGCCGAGCCTGCCCGGCTACGACGGTGCCTCGCCCGTGCGGATCGGCAACGCGGCGGTCGACCAGTACCAGGCCGACGTCATCGGCGAGGTCATGGTCGCGCTGCACGAGGCGCGCACCGCGGGTGTCGACGAGAACCGGTTCTCCTGGCCTCTCCAGCGCGCCCTGCTCGGCTTCGTCGAGGAGAACTGGCAGCGACCCGACAACGGCATCTGGGAGATCCGCGGCGAGCCCCGTCACTTCACGCACTCCCGGGTCATGATCTGGGCCGCACTCGACCGCGGCGTGCGGGCGGTCCGCGAGCACGGCCTCGACGGCCCGGTCGAGACCTGGGAGGCGCTGCGCGACGAGGTGCGCGCCGAGATCGACGCGCAGGGCTTCGACGCCGAGCGCGGTCACTTCGTGCAGTCGTACGGATCGACGGAGGTCGACGCGTCGCTCCTCGTGCTGCCGATGGTCGGCTACGTCGACGCCGAGGATCCGCGGATGACCGGCACCGTGGCCGAGATGGAGCGCGTGCTCCTGCATGAGGGGCTCCTGCACCGCTACCGCACCGAGTCCTCGGTCGACGGCCTGCCGGGCGGCGAGCACCCGTTCCTCGCCTGCTCGTTCTGGCTCGTCCAGCAGTACGCCTCCTCGGGGCGCCTCGACGACGCGCGGACGCTGATGGACCGGCTGGTGTCGCTCGCGAACGACGTGGGCCTGCTGTCGGAGGAGTACGACGTCGAGAACCGCCGCCACGCCGGCAACACTCCGCAGGCGCTCTCGCACCTCGCTCTCGTGCAGGCCGCCGACGCGATCGCGGCGAGCCGATGAGAGCGCGTCGGCGCCGGCCGCTCCGGATCGTGCTGCTCGCGTTGGGCGGGCTGCTCGCGGTCGCCGTGCTCGGCTTCCTCACCTGGTCCTCGATCGTCCTCGGGCCGGACGAGGCGGCCCTCGAGCGCGTGCGAGCCGAGCCCGGAGTGGGCGTCGAGCGCACCGACTCCGCGATCGTGATGACTCCGACCGGCGGCGCGTCGGGCGAGGGTCTCGTCTTCGTGCCGGGCGCCAAGGTCGATGCGGAGTCGTACGAGGCGACCCTCGCCCCGCTCGTGGCGGAGGGCGTCACGGTCGTCATCACGCGCCCGGTCCTCAACCTCGCCTTCTTCGACCTCCGTTCGCTCGAGAGCTTCACCGACCAGGCGGAGGGGGTCGACGAGTGGTTCGTCGGCGGTCACTCCCTCGGCGGCGTGAAGGCCTGCCAGTGGGCGGGAGGCGACGACGTCGCCGGCCTCGTGCTGCTGGGCAGCTACTGTGCGAACGACCTCTCGGAGAGCGGCCTCCCCGTCCTCAGCGTCAGCGGATCGGAGGACGGACTGAGCACCCCCGCGAAGGTCGCCGCCGCCCGCGACCTGCTGCCCGCCTCCGCGGAGTCCGTCGAGATCGAGGGCGCGAACCACGCCGCCTTCGGCTGGTACGGCCCGCAGCCGGGCGACGGCGTCGCGACGATCGGCCACGAGGAGTCGGATGCGCAGCTGGCCGAGGCGCTGACCGCGTTCCTGACGGCGGAGCGCTGAGCGGGCGCGGATCCGGGGCGGCTTGACTTCGAGCGCGCTCGAAGTCCTAGGGTGACGCCATGTCCACCACCCCCCTCGCCGAGGCGCCCGCCGCCGACGTGCTGTCGATCTCGGAGGTCGCCGCGGCGACCGGTCTCACCGTGCACACGCTGCGCTATTACGAGCGCGTCGGGCTCATGCTCGAGCCCGTCGAGCGGGCGTCGTCGCGGCACCGGCGCTACAGCCCCTCGGACGTCGGCTGGGTGGACTTCCTGACCAAGCTCCGCGCCACGGGGATGCCGATCGCGCGCATCCGCGAGTACGCGGGCCTGCTCAGGATCGGCCCCGCGAGCGAGCCCGAACGGCTCGCCCTCCTCCGGGCGCACCGCGCCGAGGTCGAGGAGCAGCTCGCGCGGACCCACCGCAGTCTCGCCGCGATCGACATCAAGATCGCGGCCTACCAGGAGAGGACCACCTCGTGAAGAAGATCACCCTCGGCGCCGGCGACCCCGGAACCGCCCTCGACGTCTCCCGCCTCGGCCTCGGCGCCATGGGCATGTCCGCCTTCTACTCCGGCGCCGGAACCGACGACGCGGAGTCGATCCGCACCCTGCACCGCGCCGTCGACCTCGGCGTCGTCTTCATCGACACCGCCGAGATCTACGGCCCGTTCACCAACGAGGAGCTCGTCGGCCGCGCCCTCGCCGACCGCCGCGACGAGGTGGTGATCGCCAGCAAGTTCGGCATGATCCAGCACCGCGGCTCCGGCGAGCGCGGCCTCGACGGCTCCCCCGAGAACCTCCGCCTCGCGGTCGAGGGGTCGCTGCAGCGCCTCGGCACCGACCGGATCGACCTCTACTACCAGCACCGGATGGACCCGGGCGTGCCGATCGAGGAGACGGCCGGCGCCTTCGCCGAGCTGATCCAGGAGGGCAAGATCAGGGCCTACGGACTGTCGGAGGCGGCGCCCGCGACGATCCGCCGGGCCCACGCCGTGCATCCCGTCACGGCCGTGCAGTCCGAGTACTCGCTCTGGACGCGCGACCCCGAGGCCGAGGTGCTGCCGCTGCTGCGCGAGCTCGGCATCGGCTTCGTGCCCTACTCGCCGCTGGGACGCGGCTTCCTGACCGGAGCCATCCGCTCCGTCGACGCGCTGGGCGACGACGACTTCCGCCGCTCCAACCCCCGCTTCGCGGACGGCAACCTCGAGGCGAACATCCGCATCGTGGAGGAGGTCGACCGGGTCGCGGCCGAGGTCGGCGCCACGTCGGCGCAGGTCGCGCTCGCGTGGCTGCTCGCGCAGGGCGACGACATCGCGCCGATCCCCGGCACGAAGCGCGTGTCGCGGATCGAGGAGAACGCGGCGGCGGATGCGCTGGTCCTGACCGGGCAGCAGCTCGCGGCGCTCACGGCCATCGAGCCGCCGGTGGGCGAGCGCTACGCCGACATGTCCTCGATCGGACGCTGACCGGCAGCGGAGGCCGCCTGCGGAAGGCGGCCTCCGCTCGCCTCAGTCGGGCCGGCGGGTCTCGCGCAGGTCGATCAGCCCGGTGAACAGCGCGCCGCGCTCGTTCGACGCGGCGTCCCCCGAGAACAGGTTGTCCGGAGTCGCGTGCTGGCGCGGCGGCGTCGGCCGGGCCGCGCCGTTCGCTCCGGGCTCCTGCCGCTCCATCTCGACGCGCTGGCGGGGCAGGGCGACCGGGTCGCTCTCGTGCAGCCACTGCACGAGCCGCTCGCGCACGTAGCAGCGGAGGTCGAACAGCGTCGGCGCGTCCTTCGCGGTGACGAGGACCCGGATCCGCACGAACCCGCCGACCGCATCGGTCACCTGGAGGACGCTGACGCGCTGGTCCCAGAGGTCGGTCTGCTCGAGGATCCGGTGCAGCTCCTCGCGCATCTCGTCCGGGCGCACGCGCCAGTCGAGATCGAGCTCGACCGCTCCGAGCAGCTCGGAGCCGGTGCGGGTCCAGTTCTGGAACGGCTGGGTGGTGAAGTAGTTCGTCGGCAGCACGAGGCGGCGGTCGTCCCAGAGGTGCACCACGACGTAGGTCAGCGTGATCTCCTCGATCCGCCCCCACTCCCCCTCGACGATCACGACGTCGTCGAGGCGGATCGCATCGCTGAAGGCCAGCTGCACCCCGGCGAAGATGTTCGTGAGGCTCGACTGCGCGGCGAGGCCCGCCACGATCGAGAGCACACCCGCCGAGGCAAGGAGGCTCGCTCCCGCGGTGCGCGCCTGCGGGAAGGTCAGCAGGGCGGCTCCGATGGCCACGACCACGACGGCGGCCACTGCGACGCGCCGGATGATCGTCATCTGGGTCCGCAGGCGGCGGGCCCGGCGGTTGTCGACGGTGTCGGTGCGGTAGCGCTCGGCGCCCAGATCCTCCAGGAACACGAAGAGCGCGCCGACCAGCCAGGCCGACGCTCCGATCGTCGCGATCTGGAAGACCCGGTCGACGAGCTCGGGAGCGACGTCGCCGGTCACCGTCGCGGCCAGCGCGATCCAGACGGCGATCGTCAGCAGGAGCACGCGGAACGGGATGCGGACGCGGCGGATGAGCAGCCGCGCCCAGATCTTGCGCTTGCCGATCATGCGGATCGCGAGGGCGACCACGGCGGTCACGACCACGGCGATCACCACGGCGACGGCGACCGCGAGTGCGATGCCGCCGATCTCGGGGAGGACGTCTTCGGGCACGTCGGTCCTTTCGTCGGGGAGGGGGGCGAGCGAGCGGCCCAGCCTTCCACGGACGAGCCGCGCGGTCGGGAGCGCCGGGGCGACGTCGTGCGGATGCCCAGGCGGGTGCGAGGTGCGGCAGGGCGTCCCAGGATCGGGACGAGCCGCTCGCGCGTGGGGCGACCGCGCCCCGGAACGACGAAACGCCCGCCGGAGGGGCGGGCGTCTCGGGTGGTGCACCCCCTCGGACTTGAACCGAGAACCCACTGATTAAGAGTCAGTTGCTCTGCCGATTGAGCTAGAGGTGCGTGGCGATGCTGCCGTGGTCCGAAGGAAACATGCTTTCCGAACCGAGGAATCACATTAGCAGTGGCTCCCCCCGTCTCGTCAAATCGACGCGGCGACGGCGGGGCGCACCCGGCCCGAGACGCCCGCGACGGACCCGCTCAGTATCGTGGAGCCGTGACTCCGAGCCTCGACGACGACCTCCGCCTCGCCCTCCGCCTCGCCGACGCGGCCGACGCCGTCTCGAGCGAGCGGTTCCTCGCGAGGGACCTCGTCGTGACCACCAAGCCCGACCGCACCCCGGTCACCGACGCCGACCGCGCGGTCGAGGAGACGATCCGCGGAATCCTCGGCGAGGAGCGGCCCGAGGACTCGATCCTGGGCGAGGAGTTCGGCACCTCGGGCGAGGCGTCCCGCCAGTGGATCCTCGATCCGATCGACGGCACGGCCCACTTCCTCCGCGGCGTGCCGATCTGGGCCACGCTCATCGCCCTCGCGGTCGACGGCGTCCCCGTCGTCGGCGTCGTCTCGGCGCCCGCCCTCGGCAAGCGCTGGTGGGCCGCGAAGGGCTCCGGCGCGTGGACGGACGAGAGCACCGGAGCCGTGGGCCGGATCGAGCTGCCGGACGAGCTGCGCGGCGTCCTCGCCGCCCCGGCGGTGCAGCAGCCGCGCCGGATCCGGGTCTCGGGCATCGCCGACCTGGCCGACGCGACCTTCAGCTACAACAGCATCCAGCAGTGGGACGGCGCCGGCCGCCTCGATCAGCTGCTCGAGCTGGCGCGCGGCGTCTGGCGCGACCGCGCGTACGGCGACGCCTGGGCGTACATGCTCGTCGCCGAGGGCCTGCTCGACGGCGCGGGCGAGTTCGACGTGAAGCCCTACGACCTCGCGGCCCTCGTGCCGATCGTCGAGGAGGCCGGCGGCCGCTTCACCTCGGCCGACGGCGAGCCCGGGCCGTGGCACGGCAGCTCGCTGGCGACGAACGGCGTCCTGCACGACGAGATCCTCGCGATCGTGGCGGCCCGATGAGGCGCCGCCTCTCCCTCCTCGCCGGCGCGGCCCTCGTCCTGGCGCTCGCCTCCTGCTCCTCGGTGGTCGGCTCCGACTCCCCCGACGCCGTCCGGGACGAGGCCGGAGCAGTGGTGACGGCGGGCGTCGTCGACGCCTTCTCGGTGCGGAGGGGCGACTGCCTCCTCGCTCCCGACGGGTCCCGCCTCGCCGACGTCGAACTCGTGCCGTGCGCCGACGTGCACGACCTCGAGGTGTTCCACGCCTTCGAGCAACCCGGTGACGACTACACGAGCCGGAACACCCTCCTCGCTCAGGCGAAGGCCGCGTGCGACCTGGAGTTCCCGGCCGCGATCGGCGTCGCGTACGGCGCCTCCGCGCTGGAGTACCGCAGCATCGTGCCCTCCGAGGTGAGCTGGAGGCACGGCGATCGCACGATCCTCTGCGCCGTGTTCGATCCCATCACGGGGCCGGCCGCCGGCACGCTCTTCGGCGCCGCCCGCTGACGAGCGGGATCGCTGTGCGGCCGCCGCCGACCGTCAATCCCTGCCCCGGACCCGTTGACACGCGCCAGCAGTCGGCGCACTGTGAAGGCACCCGAGAACGGCCCGGGGGGCGCCGGACGAGCGACGAGGAGTCGTCCATGCAGCACGAGACCAGCGCCGATCCACCCGAACGGCGCTCCGTCACCGAGCGGGACTTCGCGCCCGCGGACACTCTCTTCGACCGCATCCGCCACGAGACGGCGCTCATCGCCGCCGCCGACGCCCTCGAGGAGGGCGGCCACTCCGACTGGGCCGCCGTGCTGCGCGACTACACCGTCGCCTCGGACAAGGTCCTGTCCGTGCACGGCGACGCCGACGCCGCGACGCTGGGCTGGCTGAAGGCCCGCGGCATCGTCTCGCTGCTCGTGACGGAGGAGTGCGACGACGCCCACACGGTCGAGCACGTCTCCGCCGCCCTCGCCGCGATGAACGCCGTGACCCTCACGGTCGACGCGGAGCGCTCCGAGCGGCTGCGTCCGCTGATCGACGCCCTCACCAGGGTCCTCCCGGACGCCTTCGCCGAGCTGCCCGTCCGAGGGCACTCGGACTACCCGCCCGGGACCGCCGCCGCCGCGCTGACGCCCACCGAGCTGTACCGCTCGTGGGCCGCGCCCGTGACGCTCGCAGGACCCGCGCGGGAGGAGGCCGACCGCGTGGAGCTGCTGACGCTCTACGGTCGACTGCGCCAGCTCGATGTGCGGCCGGAGTGAGCCGCGCCGGACGTGCAGAAGCCCCGCCTCCCTCTCGGGAGCGGGGCTTCTGTCTGCTCGACGTGTGCGACGACGACCGGTGGTGGAGATGGGGGGAATTGAACCCCCGTCCATCGCTGTGATTCTGCGCCTTCTACGGGTGTAGCCAGTGAAAGCGTTCTACTCGGCCCCGACCGTTACCACTGACGCATCGGTCGACGGGCCCAGCCCGAGTTCGAGTCCCGCGTCGCCCTCAGGCGTAACGACGCAGCAAGTCCTCTAGATGACGCCAGGATCCGGGGCGAGGACGCACCCACGGGCTGACGGACTATCGACTCTGCTTAGGCAGCGAGAGCGAAGTCGGTGCGCTTCTGTTCGGCACCTGTGTTTTTCAGAGATCGTTAACGAGATAACCCTGAATCCTCGACCCGCTTCTCGCAGTTTCGCAGGCAATGTCGAAACCGATCATCCCCGCGAGCACTCGGTGCGGATGCTGGGAAGCACCGCCCTGGAGTGGGTCGTCGTCGCACACTGTCGAATTGTGGATCCGCTGCTCCCCGAGAGGAGCGGCGGCTGCCGCGAGCGGGTGGAACCGCAGTGGCAGAAGACCATTCTAGCCGCTCCTGCGAGCGCGTGGGGCCGCGGCTCAGGACTCGGCGCGCGCCGTCACCCGTCGACGCCGGAGGTCCAGCAGGCCGAGCACCAGCGCGAGCGCGATCAGCCCGAGAGTCACGAAGTAGCCGTTCCGGAACGCGTCGTGGTACGCCACGAGACCCTCGGTCATGCCCGCCTCGCTGGCGAGCGTCGCGAAGAAGACGGCGGAAGCGCAGGCCGTGCCGACCGCGGTGCCGAGGCGCTGGCCGAGCTGCCCGACCGACCCCGCCACTCCGCCCTGCTCCGGCGGGATCTCGGCCAGCGTCAGCGTCTGGTTCGGCGAGACGACGAACCCGCCGCCCGCTCCCGCGACCAGCATCGCCGCGGCCATGCCGTACGCCGCCGTGTCGGCCGGCATCAGCTCGGCCGCCAGGAGCACCAGCGTGAAGCCGACCACCACCAGCACGATGCCCAGCACGACGAGGGCGCGGCCGTAGGTCTGCACCAGCTTGCCGCCGTACCAGGCGGTCAGCGCCGAGGTGAGGGCGAAGGGGATGCTCACCATGCCGGCGAACACCGGCGCGAGCCCGAGGCCCTGCTGGAGGAACAGGGTGGTCAGGAGGAACGTCGCCGGGATGGCCGCGAAGTATGACGTCGCGACGAGGATCCCGTTGCGGTACGAGCTGGTGCGGAAGATGCGGAAGTCGATGACCGGGGTGCGCCCGAGCGACGCGTAGTGCGACTCCCAGCGCACGAACACGGCGGCGGCCGCCACCGCGAGCAGCAGCCAGAACCAGCGGTACGACGAATCGCTCGACGCCCCGGTGGTCAGCAGGAACGGGAGCATGAAGGCGAAGATCGCGACGCCCAGCAGCAGCAGCCCGACCGGATCGAGAGAGGTGTCCCCGGCCGACTTCCGCTGCACCCGCGGCAGGAGGCGCCACGCGAGGACCAGGGCGGCGACACCCAGCGGGATGTTCATCCAGAACAGCAGGCGCCAGCCGTCCTGCTCGCCACCGATCGCGATCAGCAGCCCGCCCAGCGTCGGACCGAACGCCGTCGACAGGCCGATCACCGCGCCGAACACGCCGAACGCCCGGGCGCGCTCGGCGCCGGTGAACAGCTGCTGCACGAGTCCGAGCACCTGCGGCATCTGGATGCCCGCTGCGATCCCCTGCAGGAAGCGGGCGACGACGAGCAGCTCGATCGACGGCGCGACGGCGCAGAGCAGGCTCGTCAGCGTGAAGACGGTCAGGCCGATCAGGAAGAGCAGCCGTCGCGAGCGGATGTCGCCCAGGCGTCCGGCCGGCACGAGCGAGAGACCGAACGCGAGCGCGTATCCCGCGACGATCAGCTGCAGCTGGCTCGCGTCCGCCGAGAGCGACTTCTCGATCGACGGCAGGCCGACGTTGACCTTCGAGAGGTCCAGGATCGTGAAGGCCGCCACCGACACCGCCACGGCGAAGGCCCGCCAGCGGGTCCTCTCCTCGGCGGCGGTGCGCGGTGCGTCGGGGGAGCTCTCGGAGGCGGTCACGCCGTCCAGTCTCCCAGCACGCGCCGAGCCGTGACCCGGCTTGCGCGCGGACGCCCTCCCGGCCTACTCCCCCAGGCGGCGGCGGGTCGCCATGGCGCGGTCGGCCTCGCGGCGGTCCTGGCGCTCGCGGAGCACCTGGCGCTTGTCGTAGTCCTTCTTGCCCTTGGCGACGGCGAGCTCGACCTTGGCCTTGCCGTCGCTGAAGTAGAGCGAGAGCGGGATCAGCGTGTACCCGCCCTCCTTCACCTTGTTGTGGATCTTGAGGATCTGCGCCTTGTGCAGCAGCAGCTTGCGCTTGCGGCGGGGCGGGTGGTTCGTCCAGGTGCCCTGCGCCCACTCGTTGATGTGGACCGCGTCGAGCCACGCCTCTCCGCCGTCGACGAAGGCGTAGCCGTCGACGAGGGACGCCCGCCCCGCGCGCAGCGACTTGACCTCGGTGCCGGTGAGCACGAGGCCGGCCTCGTAGGTGTCCTCGATGAGGTAGTCGTGGCGCGCCTTGCGATTGGTCGCGACGACCTTCTGTCCCTGTTCCCTGGGCACGGCGGCTCCTTGCGTCCGAGAGCGATGATGGGCCGCCCCGTCCGGGGCAGCCCATCAGTATACGCGCGCCGTCGGGTCAGACCCGCAGGTACCGGGCGATCGCGACGTTGGAGGCGATCGCCGCGAGGATCGCGCCGACCACCACCAGGATCGGGACCACGATCAGCGCGTCGTCCAGGCCCACGAAGGATGTGAGCGGGATGCGGTAGGCGAGGAACCCCTGCACGAAGAACTGCACGATCGCCACCACGGCCACACCCGCCAGCAGGGAGCCGAGCAGCGCGGCGAACACGCCCTCGAGGATGAACGGGGTCTGGATGAAGCGGTTCGACGCACCCACCAGGCGCATGATCCCGAGCTCCCTCCGGCGCGAGAACGCCGAGAGCCGGATGGTCGTGGCGATCAGCAGCACCGCCGCCACGAGCATGAGCACCGCGATCCCGATCGCCGTGTAGCTCGCCGCGTTCAGGATCGAGAAGATCTGGTCGAGGTACTGCCGCTGGTCCGTGACGCTCTCCACGCCCGAGACGCTCGAGAGGCTCTCGACGAGCACGTCCGACTGCGTCGGGTCCTGGAGGTTGATCCAGAACGTCTGGTTCAGCAGGTCCGGAGTGACGTACTCGGCGACCGGGTTCCCGGCGAACTGCTCCTGGAAGTTCGCGTACGCCTGGTCGTGGTCCTCGAAGTAGAAGCGGTCGATGTAGGGCGCGAGGGTCGAGCCGTCGAGCTGCGTCTCGACCGAGTCGATCTGCTCCTGCGTCGCGTCGGAGCCGCTGCAGTTCGAGCCGCCTGAGGTGGCGGTGCACATGTACACCGCGACCTGGGCCTTGTCGTACCAGAAGTTCTTCATCTGGCCGATCTGCATCTGCAGCAGGATCGCCGTGCCGACGAAGGTGAGGGAGATGAAGGTCACCAGGATCACCGAGACGACCATGGAGACGTTGCGTCGGAGGCCGCTCGCGACCTCCGACCAGATGAGTGCCATTCTCACTTGACGGGTCCTACGTTCTGCTGGTCGTCGCCGGTCTCGTCGCCTTCTCCCGCGTGCGCGCGCAGGCCCAGGCGGGCCGCGAGGGACTCCTCGGGCAGAGTGCCCGTGTCGGCGGGGAGGTAGATCGGACCGGTCTGACTCTGGAGCTCGACGCGCGGGGCGGCGGGCGCCTCCGGCTCGGCGGGGGCGGGTGCGGGGGTCGACTCCTCGGCGGCCGGAGCGGCAGGCGCCGGATCCGGCGCGGCAGCGGAGCGGCGCCCCTCGGGCACGACGGGCTGCGCGGCGGTCTGCGACAGGCGCGGGCGGAGGAACGACCCGGTGCGCGAGGCGGCCTCGGGCTCCACGGGTGCAGCGCTGCGCCGCAGGTCCACCTCCGGCACCTCGGCGGGAGCGAGTTCGCCGTCGATCAGCACGGGGGCGGCGACGGGCTCGGCGACCGGCTCGACGGCGGGGTGGTCGTCGGCCGCGACCACGACCACTCCGTCGTGCACGACGGTGATGCTCTCGGTCTGGCCGTAGCCGCCCTGGCTCTCGTCGCGGACGATGCTGCCCGCCGAGAGCTCGATGACGCGGCGCTTCATCTGGTCGACGATGCCGGCCTCGTGCGTGGCCATGATCACGGTCGTGCCGCCGGCGTTGATCCGCTCGAGGAGCGCCATGATGCCGGCGCTGGTCGTGGGGTCGAGGTTGCCGGTGGGCTCGTCGGCGAGCAGGACGGCGGGCTTGTTGACGACGGCGCGGGCGATGGCGACGCGCTGCTGCTCGCCGCCCGAGAGCTCGTGCGGCAGCCGCGACGCCTTGCCGGCGAGGCCGACCATCTTCAGGGTGTCCGGGACGGCCTCCTGGATGAAGCCCTTGGACTTGCCGATGACCTGCAGGCTGAACGCGACGTTGTCGAAGACCGACTTGTTGGGCAGCAGACGGAAGTCCTGGAACACCACGCCCATGTTGCGGCGGAAGTACGGGACCTTGCGGCTGGAGATCTTGCCGAGGTTCTGCCCGAGCACGTGGATCGACCCCGAGGAGGGCCGCTCCTCCTTGAGGATCAGGCGGAGGCAGCTCGACTTGCCGGACCCGGAGGCGCCGACGAGGAAGACGAACTCGCCCCGCAGGATCTCGAGGTCGATGGCGTTCAGGGCGGGTCTCGTGCCGCCGCGATACTGCTTGGAGACGTTGTCGAAGCGAATCATGTCGATACGAGGGTAAGCGACGATGCCCCGGCGGCCGCCGCCGGGCTCCCCCGGCGCGCCGGGCGAGGCGACCGGGAGAGCGCTGCGGAGCGGCTCAGGCGGACTTGCGCCAGCGGATCCCAGCGGCGATGAAGCCGTCGAGGTCGCCGTCGAAGACGTGCGCCGGGGTGCCGACCTCGTAGTCCGTCCGGAGGTCCTTGACCATCTGGTACGGAGCGAGCACGTAGCTGCGCATCTGGTCGCCCCAGCTCGCCGTGATGTTCCCGGCGAGCTCCTTCTTGGTGGCCGCTTCCTGCTCCTTCTGCAGCAGCAGGAGCCGCGACTGCAGCACGCGCATGGCGGCCGCGCGGTTCTGGATCTGGCTCTTCTCGTTCTGCATCGAGACGACCGTGCCCGTGGGGATGTGGGTGAGCCGGACGGCGGAGTCGGTGGTGTTGACCGACTGGCCGCCGGGGCCCGAGGAGCGGAAGACGTCGACGCGGATGTCGTTGTCGGGGATCTCGATCGCTCCGGCCTCCTCCATCAGCGGGATGACCTCGACCGCCGCGAAGGACGTCTGGCGCTTGCCCGCAGCGCCGAAGGGGCTCATCCGGACGAGGCGGTGCGTACCGGCCTCGACCGACAGCGTGCCGAAGGCGTATGGGGCGTCGATCTGGAAGGTGGCCGACTTGATGCCCGCCTCCTCCGCGTAGCTCGCGTCCATCACAGTCGCGGAGTACTTGTGCTTCTCGGCCCAGCGCAGGTACATGCGCATGAGCATCTCGGCGAAGTCGGAGGCGTCGACGCCGCCGGCCCCGGCGCGGATGGTGACCACCGCAGGGCGGTCGTCGTACTCGCCGTCGAGCAGGGTCTGGACCTCGAGCTCGCCCATCACCTTCTGCAGCGAGGCGAGCTCGGCGATCGCCTCCTGCTCGGAGTCGGCGTCCTCGGCCTCGTTCGCCATCTCGACGAGCACCTCGAGGTCGTCGAGGCGGCGCTCGATCGAGGTGATGCGCGCGAGCTCGGACTGCCGGTGGCTGAGCGCGCTCGTGACCTTCTGCGCGTTGACCGTGTCGTCCCAGAGATCGGGGGCGCCGGCCTGCTCGTTCAGCTCCGCGATGCGGGTGCGGAGGCGATCGACGTCGATCACGGCGCGGATGTCGTCGAAGGTGGAGCGGAGAGCAGTGATCTGCTCGGTGAAGTCGTTGTCCAGCATGGTGCCCCCAGACTACCGGGGACCACCCGCGGCCCCCGCGTACGCTGGGGATGGTGACCGTCCCCGCCGAGCGCCCGTTCCCCGTGGGGCCGCTCCTCTTGTCGACGTTCCTCCCCACCCTCCTCTTCTCGATCGGCGAGGGTGCGATCATCCCGCTGCTGCCGGTCGCGGCCGGCGACCTCGGGGCGACGCTGGCGATCGCGGGCCTGGTCTCGGGCATGATCATGATCGGCGAGCTCGCGGGCGACGTGCCCAGCGGATGGGTGGTCTCGCGCATCGGCGAGCGCGGCGCGATGCTCGCCGCGTCGGCCGCGTCGATCCTCGGTCTCGTGATCTGCCTGCTGTCGACCTCGTGGGTGGGCCTGACCGTCGGCGTGTTCGTGATCGGGGTCGCGACCGCCGTGTTCGCGCTGGCGCGGCACGCGTTCATGACGTCCTTCGTGCCGGTGGGCTACCGGGCGCGCGCCCTGTCCGCCCTCGCCGGGGCGTTCCGCGCCGGCTGGCTGATCGGCCCGTTCGTGTCGGCGGGGGTGGTGCACCTGACCGGCACCGTCGAGTCCGTCTTCTGGATCCACATCGTCTGCTGCGTCGCGGCGGTCGCCGTGCTGCTCCTCGTCCCGGACCCGGCCACGATCCTCCGCCGCTCGGCCGCCCCGGTCGAGGAGGCTCCGGAGCCTGAGCCCCAGCAGGGCCTGGTCGCCACTCTCCGCCAGCACCGCGGGGTCCTCGCCCGGATGGGCAGCGGCGCCGCCATGATCGGCGCGCTCCGGGCGAGCCGCACGGTGATCCTGCCGCTCTGGGCGGTCAGCATCGGGATGGGCGAGACCGACACGGCCATCGTCATCGGCATCGCCGGCGGGCTCGACTTCGCCCTGTTCTACGCGGGCGGGCAGCTGATGGACCGCTTCGGCCGCGGCGCGACGGCGATCCCCTCGATGATCGGACTGGGGGTCGGTCACGTGGTCCTGGCGTTCACCCTCCTCGCCGGCGACCCCGTGCCGTGGTTCATCGCTGTGGCGTGCGTCTTGGCGGTGGCGAACGGCATCGGCTCGGGCATCCTCATGACCATCGGAGCCGACCTGGCGCCGCGCGAGGACCCCGCCCCGTTCCTCGGCGCGTTCCGCTTCACGGGCGACGTCGGCAACGCGACGGCTCCGATCGTCGTCTCGGCGCTCACCGCGGCGGTCTCCCTCCCGTTCGCAGCCGGGGCGATCGGAGTCCTCGGCCTCGTCGGCGCGGGAGCGCTCGCCCGCTGGATCCCGCGGTACCTGCCGCACCGCCGCCCAGGCCACTGAGCCGCGGCGCTCCCCTCCTACACTGGAGCGGCACCCGCGGGAGTGGTGGAATGGCAGACACGCAGGATTTAGGTTCCTGTGCCGAGAGGCGTGAGGGTTCGAGTCCCTCCTTCCGCACCACGTCGTCGTCCCGTCCGCCGGTCGCGGACCCTGTGCCGACCGGTCGCGGATCCACGGCTCGCGTGAGGAGTCGACCGGTACGCTGTGCGCTGTCACGCCGCCCGACCGCCTCCCGGCCCCACGGCACTGCAGACGACTGGAGACCTGTTGAACCACGCCGCCCTGATCCCCTGGCTCGACCCGGAGACGATCCTCACCTCGTTCGGGCCGTGGGGCGTCCTCGTGGTCTGCCTGATCGTCTTCGCCGAGACCGGGCTGCTGATCGGCTTCCTCTTCCCGGGCGACACCCTGCTCGTCATCACGGGCCTCCTCGCGCACGAGAACGCCTCGAACGGCGGGCTCGGCGTCCCGATCTGGATCATCTGCCTGGCCATCGGCTTCTCGGCGTTCGTCGGCGGCGAGGTCGGCTACCTGATCGGGCACAAGGCCGGTCCGCGCATCTTCGAGCGCAAGGAGTCGGGCTTCTTCAGCGTCGAGAACGTGCGCCGCACCAACGCCTTCTTCGAGCGCTTCGGCGGGCTCGCCGTGATCCTCGCGCGATTCGTCCCGATCGTGCGGACCTTCGCGCCGATCGCCGCGGGCGTCGCGCACATGAACTACAAGAAGTACAGCCTCTACAACCTGATCGGTGCGCTGATCTGGGGCAGCGGAGTGACCCTCCTGGGCTGGCTGCTCGCGTTCATCCCGCCGGTCGCCGACTTCGTGTCGCACTACATCGACGTCATCCTGATCGGAGCGGTCGTGCTCGCGATCGTGCCGACGCTGTTCCACTTCTTCCAGCAGCAGCGCAAGGCCAGGCATTCCGTCGATCCCGAGACCGACGCGGCCGAGGCGAGCGCGCTCGTCCTCGACCCGGCGACGCTCGACGACGAGCGTCGCGCGCACGGCCGCCGCGAGCACTGAGCCGGTCGGGTCGCCCGGCCGTCGGGTCGCCCGGCCCTCAGGCCAGGCGCGCCGCCAGCTCCGTCAGCTCCCCGCGCAGAGCGGTGAACGCCCGCGCGCGGTGGCTCGCCGCGTTCTTCTCCTCGGGCGAGAGCTCGGCCGCCGTGCGGTCGGACCCCTCGGGCACGAAGACCGGGTCGTAGCCGTGCCCGTTCGTCCCGCGCGGGGCGACGGCGATCGCGCCGGGCCACCGCCCCTCGACGACGATCTCCTGACCGCCGGCGAGCACCCGGTCCGGGACGACGAGGGCGATGGTGCAGACGAAGTGCGCCCCGCGGTGCTCCTCGTACACGTCGGCGATCTGGGCGAGCAGGAGCTCCAGGTTCGCGACCGCGTCGTGCGGCGTGCCCGACCAGCGCGCCGAGAAGATGCCGGGAGAGCCGCCGAGGACGTCCACCCGGATCCCGGAGTCGTCGGCGAGCGCCACGAGGCCCGTGTGCGCGGCAGCGGCGCGCGCCTTGATCAGAGCGTTCTCGGCGAAGGTCACCCCGTCCTCGACCGGCTCCGGACCGTCGTAGGCGCGGACGCCGACGCCCGGCAGGGACTCGGCGAGCATGGCGCGGAACTCCTCGACCTTGCCCGGGTTGTGGGTGGCGAGGACGAGGTCCAGGCTCACGCGCCGGCCTCCCCGGCGAGCGCCGCGGCCTGGATGCGCGCGAGGTCCGACGCTCCGGACACGGCGAGGTCGAGCAGGGCGTCGAGCTCGCGGCGGTCGAACGGGGCGCCCTCGGCGGTGCCCTGCACCTCGACGAAGAGCCCGCGGCCGGTGACGACCACGTTCATGTCGGTCTCGGCGCGCACGTCCTCGACGTAGGCGAGGTCGAGCATCGGCACGCCGTCGATGATGCCGACGGAGACGGCCGAAAGGCTGTCGATCAGCGGCACCGCCTTCTGCCCGATGTACTTCTTGCCCCGGGCCCACTCGATCGCGTCGACCATGGCCACGTAGGCGCCGGTGATCGCGGCGGTGCGGGTGCCTCCGTCGGCCTGGAGCACGTCGCAGTCGATGACGAGGGTGTTCTCGCCCAGAGCCTTCATGTCGACGACGGCGCGGAGACTGCGGCCGATCAGGCGCGAGATCTCGTGCGTGCGCCCGCCGACCTTGCCCTTGATCGACTCGCGGTCCATCCGGGAGTTGGTGGAGCGGGGCAGCATCGCGTACTCCGCGGTCACCCAGCCCTTCCCCTTGCCCTGCAGCCAGCGCGGCACCCCGTTGGTGAACGACGCGGTGCAGAGCACTTTCGTGTTCCCGAACGACACCAGGGCCGAGCCCTCGGCCTGCGTGCTCCAGCCGCGCTCGATGGTCACGGTGCGCAGTTCGTCGGGTGCGCGGCCGTCCTTGCGGACGACGGCCTTCGGGGTGGTGTCGGTCACTGGCTTCTCCCTCGATGGGGCGCGGACTGGTCCAGCTCGCGCAGGTTGATGGTGCCGGTCTCGACGAGGTCGACGCTCGAGACCTCGGGGCCGAGGAAGCGGCGGGCGAGGCGGACGAAGTCGCTCGAGCCCGTCTCCTCCCACCGGTAGGTCGGCGGCGCGGGGGCGGTCCGCTGCAGGCCGTGGGCGACGAGCGTGCGGTACACGTCGAGCGCGGTCTCCTCGGCACTCGAGACGAGGCGGACGTCCGGCCCCATCACGTAGGCGATCGCGCCGCGGAGCAGCGGGTAGTGCGTGCAGCCGAGCACGAGCGTGTCGACGCCCGCGGCCTTCATCGGCGCGAGGTACTCCTCGGCGACGGCGAGCAGCTCGTCGCTCCACGTGACTCCCGCCTCGACGAACTCGACGAAGCGCGGGCAGGCCGCGGTCACGAGCTCGAGATCGGGAGCGGCGACGAACGCGTCGTCGTAGGCCCGGGAGCGGATGGTGCCGACCGTGCCGATGACGCCGACGCGGCGGTTGCGCGTGTCGCGCACGGCGCTGCGCACAGCAGGCTGGATCACCTCGACCACGGGGATGCCGCGGCCGATCGTGTACCGCTCGCGCGCATCCCGCATCATGGCCGCCGACGCGGTGTTGCAGGCGATGACGAGCAGCTTCGCCCCCTGGTCGACCAGGGTGTCGAGCGTGTCGAGGGCGTAGGCGCGGACGTCGGCCAGGGGCTTCGGGCCGTAGGGCGAGTGCGCGGTGTCGCCGAGGTAGACGATCGACTCGTTCTGCAGCTGGTCGATGATCGACCGGGCCACCGTGAGGCCGCCGACACCGGAGTCGAAGATTCCCAGGGGCGCGTCGGTCACGATCGACCAGCCTACCCGCGACCCTCCGCGGCGTCGCGAGCCCGCCGCCCCAGCCGCGCCCGCGAGCCCCCTCCGCGCTCCGTCCGCCTCGTGGAAGACTGCGGGCATGGACGCGACGGCCTTCCTCACCGACCGGTACGAGCTCACGATGGTCGAGGGCGCCCTCGGCAGCGGCACGGCCGATCGGCGGTGCATGTTCGAGGTCTTCGCGCGGAGCCTGCCGGCCGGCCGGCGGTACGGGATCCTCGCCGGCACGGGGCGGCTGCTCGAGCTCGTCTCGCGCTTCCGGTTCGGCGAGCCGGAGCTCGACTGGCTGCGCGAGAACCGCGTGGTCGACTCCCGCACCCTCGACTGGCTGGCCGACTACCGCTTCACCGGCGACGTCTGGGGCTACCGCGAGGGCGAGGTCTACCTGCCCGGCTCCCCCGTCCTGATCGTCGAGGCGCCCTTCGCCGAGGGCGTGCTGCTCGAGACGCTCGCACTCTCGGTGCTCAACCACGACAGCGCCGTCGCGAGCGCCGCCGCCCGCATGGTCTCGGCCGCCGACGGCCGCCCGCTCGCCGAGATGGGCTCGCGACGGGCCGGTGAGCGCTCGGCCGTCGCCGCCGCGCGCGCCGCGTACATCGCCGGCTTCGGCGCCACCTCCAACCTCGAGGCGGGCCGCAGCTGGGGCGTGCCGACGATGGGCACCTCCGCGCACGCGTTCACGCTGCTGCACGACTCGGAGGAGGACGCGTTCCGCGCGCAGGTCGCGGCCCTCGGCCCCGGCACCACGCTCCTCGTCGACACCTACGACGTCACCGCCGCGGTGGACCTGGCCGTGCGCGTGGCCGGAACAGGACTCGGCGCGGTGAGGATCGACTCCGGCGATCTGCCGCAGCAGGTGGCCGCCGTGCGCGCGCAGCTCGACGCCCTGGGGGCCACCGGCACGAGGATCACCGTGACGAACGACCTCGACGAGTACGGCATCGCCGGCCTCGCCGCGTCCCCCGTCGACTCCTACGGCGTCGGCACCTCGGTCGCGACGGGATCCGGTCACCCGACGGCGGGCATGGTCTACAAGCTCGTCGCCCACGAGGACGACGCGGGCGAGTGGGTCGCCGTCGCGAAGAAGTCGGCCTCGAAGGCCTCGATCGGCGGCCGCAAGGCGGCGGGCCGGCTGCTCTCGGACGGAGTGGCCGAGGAGGAGGTCGTGCACGTGGGCGCGGGACCGGAGGGCGGCGTCGGAGCAGGAGAGCGTCCGCTGCTCGTGCCGCTCGTGGAGAGCGGCGAGATCCTGGGCGAGGCGCTCGGAGCCGCCGGCACGTCCGCGGCGCGCGAGCACCGGGCCGCCGCAGTGGCGGAGCTGCCCCTCGACGCGCTGCGCCTGGGGCGAGGCGACCCGGTCATCCCGACGCGCTACGCGTGAGGGCCCGCACCGCCGACGGCGGCACGGGCCCTGCGGATCACTTCATCCGCGCGTAGATCTCCTTGCACGAGGGGCACACCGGGAACTTCTCCGGGTCGCGTCCCGGCAGCCACTTCTTGCCGCAGAGCGCCTTGACCGGCTTGCCGGTGAGGGCGCTCTCGAGGATCTTGTCCTTCTGCACGTAGTGGGAGAACCGCTCGTGGTCTCCCGGCTCGATCGTCTCCTGATTGAGGAGCTCCTCGAGCTCGCGGTCGAGGGTGGCGGTTCCTCCGCCTCCCTCGAGAGGGTCGGTGCTGCTGTTCTCGGGGCGGGTCGTCATGCCCTCGATCCTACGCGCGGACGACCGCGGGGTCGGGGTCGGGAGGACTCGCAGCCGGGCTCAGTACCGGCTCGTGAACGAGACCAGCTCGGCGGCCCGGCGGTCGAAGAGCCATCCGCCGACCAGCACGCCGAGGACGAAGACGACGACGGCGCTGCCGAAGCCCGTCAGCACCGCGGCCGACGCCACCTCCGGATCGAGGAAGAGCGCGCGGATCGCCAGCACCACGGCCGGTGCGGCCAGCAGGAGTCCGAGCCCGAACGCCAGAGCCTGCGGCCCGGCTCCGCTGGCTCCCGGTGCCTGCGGCTGCACGAACGGGCTGTCGCCCGGTCGCGGTGCGGGGTACGCGAGCCGCGCGGACACGGCGCTCGCCACTCCGGCCGGCACCAGCAGGAGGCAGGTGTTGGCGGCGAGCAGGACGGGGAGTGCACTGTCGAGCCCCGAGGTGGCGCTCGACACCAGCGAGCCGAGCACCACGACGGGGAGGCCGAGCAGGAGCGTCGGGAACGCGCGGCCGAGGCGGTCGGCGCGCCCGCTCACTCCGGCCGCCACGTGCAGCCAGAACGCCGAGCCGTCGTAGGCGACGTCGTTGTGCAGGAACCAGCCGAGGAAGAGCACCACCAGCGGCACCGGGAGGAGCGACAGCAGCGGGAACGGCACCTGGACGACGGCCAGCAGCACGATCACGACGACGGGCAGCACCGGCACGGCGACGAGTGACGCCTGATACCGCGGATCCCGGATCCAGTAGGTGATGCTGCGGGCGGCGACCGCTCCGGCGGGCGAGGCGCCGAGGACGTCGAACCAGCCCAGGCGCAGTCCCCGCGCCGGACGGTGGGTGCGCTCGGGCCGCTCGACGAGCAGGCGCACGAGCAGCCACCAGAGCCCGCCGAGGGCGGCGAGCGTGAGCAGGGCGACGACGAGCGGACCGGCGGGATCGCCCGCGACCGCGCTCGGAGCGATCGCCCACGCGGCACCGAGCGGAGTCGCGCCGAGCGCCGACGCGAGGGAGTCGAGAGCGCGCGTCCCGGCTCCACCCCAGTCGAGTCCGGTGACGACGACCAGCACCGCGGGGACCGCCAGGAGCAGCACGAGGCCCAGGATCGCGAGGAGCTCGCGGGCGGTGCGCGAGGGGACCAGCGCCGCCGAGGCGGCGAGACCGATCCGCGCGCAGAGGACCGCTGTGGCGACGGCGACCAGGGGCCCGAGCACCGCGAGGACTCCTGCACCGGCGAACACGGGCACCAGCGCGAGAGCGACCACGAGCAGCGCCAGCACCGGCACCGAGATCAGCCCCGCGAGGGCGAGCGCGGCCGCCAGGCGGGCGCTGGGGATCCCGAAGAGCCGGAACGCCCGCGGATCCATCGGATCCAGCGGGCCGAGGAGGAAGGGCAGCACGAGGAACCCGGCTGTCACGAGGGCGCCGACCGCGATGCTCGCATCCGCCGCGAGGGCGGGATCCCCGCCCAGGGCGCCGAGACCGGCGAGCATCCCCGCGGCGGCCGCGATCGCGACGACGACCCCCAGGAGCACCCCGGCGGTGCGCGCCGGCCCGGAGCGGAACGCCCCGAGCAGCACGTCGAGCCTCAGCCGGAGAAGTCGTGCAACCACTGCAGCCCCTCGGCGATCTGCTTGCCGCCCGCCAGTTCGAGGAAGCGCTCCTCGAGGGTGACGGTCCCGGCGACGTCCTCCACCGCTCCGGAGGCGAGCACCCGGCCCCCGACGATCACGGCCACGTCGTCGCAGACGCGCTCGATGAAGTCGAGCCCGTGGCTCGAGAGCACGACGGTGCCCCCGCCCGCGACGAAGCGGCGGAGCACGGTGATCACCGCCGCCGAGGACACGGGGTCGACGGACTCGAACGGCTCGTCGAGGACGAGCACCCGCGGCGCGTGGATCATCGCTCCGGCGAGCGCGACCTTCTTGGCCATGCCGGCCGAGTAGTCCGAGATGAGGCGCTCAAGCGCGTCCGTCAGGCCCAGCGCTTCGGCGAGCTCCTGCGCCCGCTGCTTGGCGGTGGCTCTGTCGATCCCGCGCAGAGCCGCCGCGTAGAAGAGGAACTGCGCCCCGGTCAGGCGGTCGAACAGGCGGAGGCGGTCGGGCAGGACGCCGATCAGCTTCTTGGCCGCCGCGGGGTCCTTCCAGACGTCGACGCCGTGGACGAGGACGCGGCCGGTGTCGGGGCGCAGGAGCCCGGTCATCATGGAGAGGGTGGTCGTCTTGCCCGCGCCGTTCGGGCCGATGATGCCGTAGAACGTCCCGGCACGGACCGCGAGATCGATGCGGTCGACCGCGACGGTGCGGCCGAAGGTCCGGGTGACGGCGTGGAGCTCGTAGACGACGGGGTGCCCCTCGGGCGCCGGATCGGCGGGCGCATCGGGACGGACGGCGCCCTCCGGGTCGGCGGGGCGCGGCGAGCGCTCGGTCCCCTCGGCGTTCGTCGACGTCATCCGGCAACGGTACCAAGCCCGACCGGCGGTCGGCCGGGGCCCGCGCCGCACCCGCCGACACGGCCGAGGTCAACCACCCTGGCCCTCGAGGGCGGGGACTGTACACTATCTCTCGACCCGAGGAGCAATCAGATCGATACGCAGCGGTTAATTCGAGGAGACGAGCAGACGATGACGAACAACGGAACGAACCGGGGCCAGGCGAGCAGCACGAGCAGCACGCCCGCCACCGTCGTGATCCTCGCCGCCGGCATGGGCAGCCGCCTCGGCCGCTCCCTCCCCAAGCCGCTCACGCCGCTCAGCGACGGCCGCACGATCATGCAGCAGCAGTTCGACAACATCCACCACGCGTTCGGCACCTCGGTGCCCGTGAGCATCGTGGTCGGCTACAAGCTCGAGCACATCATCGAGGCGTTCCCGTCGGCGTCGTTCGTCTACAACGAGCAGTACGACCAGACCAACACCTCCAAGAGCCTGCTCCGCGCCCTCCAGGCCTCGGGCCAGGGCGGCGTGCTCTGGATGAACGGCGACGTGGTCTTCGACCCGCGCATCCTCGACCGCGCCGCGGCCCTCATCGCGAAGGACGCGTCCTTCGTCACGGTGAACACCGCCAAGGTCTCGGACGAGGAGGTCAAGTACACGACGAGCGCCGAGGGCTACATCGAGGAGCTCTCGAAGACCGTCCGCGGCGGTCTCGGCGAGGCCGTCGGCATCAACTACGTCTCGGCGGCCGACAAGCCCGCGCTCATCCGCCAGCTCGCCCGGGTCGACGCCCAGGACTACTTCGAGCGTGGCATAGAGTTGGCGATCGAGCAGGACCGACTGCTCGTCGAGCCGATGGACATCTCCGACCTCTACGCCGTCGAGGTGGACTTCGCCGAGGACCTCGAGCGCGCGAACCTCTTCGTCTGACGCCCGGATCCTCCCCGGCTCGATCCGAGCCGGGTGAGGAGTCGCGCGCAGTGAGCAGAGCGGACGGCACGAGCACCGCCGGCGGCACGAGCACCGCGGTCGCCGATCGGCACCGGCGCTCGTCGGGCTGGCGCTACCGCCACTCCCTCTGGCTGCTCACCCGCCGCGATCTGACGGTCCGCTACGCGACCAGCGCCCTCGGCTACTTCTGGTCGATCCTCGACCCGCTGGTGATGTCGGGCATCTACTACTTCGTCTTCACCGTCGTCTTCGACCGCTCGGTCGGCGAGGACCCGTACATCGTCTTCCTCCTCGCCGGGCTCCTGCCCTGGATGTGGTTCAACCAGGCCACCTCGGACGCGACGCGCGCGTTCCTCAAGGAGGCGAAGCTCGTCCGCTCGACGTCGATCCCCCGCACGATCTGGGTCGGACGCATCGTGCTGTCGAAGGGGATCGAGTTCGTCGCGAGCATCCCCGTGCTGGTGCTGTTCGCGGTCGTCGCCGGGGCGGAGGTGACCTGGGCCGTCCTGCTGTTCCCGGTGGCGATCCTCCTGCAGGGGGTGCTGACGCTCGGCGTCGGGCTCCTGGTCGCTCCGCTGGTCGTCTTCTTCCGCGACCTCGAGCGCGTCATCAAGCTCGTGCTGCGCTTCCTCTTCTACGCGTCGCCGATCATCTACTCGACCGACAACCTGCCGGTCGAGATCCAGCCGTGGGCCGCGCTCAACCCGCTGAGCGGGATCTTCGCGCTCTACCGCTCCACCTTCTTCGCGAGCGAGCTCGACGTGCCGCTGATCCTCACCTCGGCCCTGATCTCGGTGCTCCTGCTCGTCGTCGGCCTGATCGTGTTCCGCCGCTCCGAGCGCGCCGTGCTGAAGGAGCTGTGATGACCTCGACGTCCTCCCCCGATCAGCAACCGGTCGTCATCGCCTGCCGCGGTCTCGGGATCCGCTTCCGGCGCAACCGCCGGGGCACCCGCTCCTTCAAGGACCTCTTCGCCGGCCGCGCGCGCCGCTCGCGCCCCGGCGAGTTCTGGGCCCTGCGCGGTCTGGACGTCGAGGTGCGGCAGGGCGAGGCCATCGGGGTCGTGGGCCGCAACGGCCAGGGCAAGTCGACCCTCCTGAAGCTCGTCGCGGGAGTGGTGCTGCCCGACGAGGGCGTCGTCGAGGTGCGCGGCGGAGTCGCTCCGCTGATCGAGATCACCGGCGGGTTCGTCGCCGATCTGAGCGTGCGCGAGAACGTCTACCTCACGGCGGGTCTGCACGGCATGTCGCGGCGCGAGGTCGACGAGCGCTTCGACTCGATCATCGAGTTCGCCGAGATCCAGGACTTCCTCGACACCCCCTACAAGCACCTCTCGAGCGGCATGAAGGTCCGCATCGCGTTCTCGGTCGTCTCTCGGCTCGAGGAGCCGATCATCCTCGTCGACGAGGTGCTCGCGGTCGGCGACAAGGCCTTCCGCGAGAAGTGCTACGCCCGCATCGAGGAGCTCCTGGCGGCCGGGCGCACGCTGTTCTTCGTCTCGCACAACGAGCGCGACCTCCGCCGCTTCTGCACCCGCGGGCTCTACCTGGACAAGGGCTCCCTGGTGCTGGATGCACCGATCGATCAGGTGCTCGCGCGTTACGCTGAGGACTACGCGCCGAAGCCGCCGACTCCCGCCGACTGACGACGGAGCCGAGCGATCGGCATCCGGACGACGCAGGAGTTGCAGCACATGGCGCCGAAGGACCGCGGCCGGGACATCGAGAAGTCGGAGCCCGGAGCGGTCGACCCCGCGCAGTTCGCGAAGCTCCTCGACAGGGTGCTCGCCGTGCAGCGGCCGGCCGTGCTCGCGAACATCCGGGCGCTGCGCCGCCGCCGGCCGGATGCGAGCCCGGAGCAGCTCATCACCTCGCTCGAGCGGCAGTACCTCTCGAGCGTCGCGGCCGGCGGGGCGGCCATCGGAGCGACGGCCGTCGTCCCCGGCATCGGCACCGCCGCCTCCGTGGCGCTCTCGGGCGCCGGCGCCGTCGGGTTCCTCGAGGCGAGCGCCCTCTTCGCGCAGTCGGTCACCGAGGTGCACGGCATCCGGCTCGAGGACCCGGAGCGCGCCCGCGCCCTCGTCCTCACGCTGATGATGGGCTCCTCCGGGAGCGAGCTCGTGCGCCAGGTCGCCGGGCAGGCCGCGGGCGGCGCGGGCCTCACCCAGTACTGGGGCTCGGTGGTCACCAAGGGGCTCCCCTCGTTCCTCGTCGGGGAGCTCGCCGATCGCGCGAAGCGCTCCTTCACCCGGCACTTCCTCACGCAGCAGGGTGCGGGCCTCGTCGGGCGCGCCATGCCCTTCGGCGTGGGCGCGGCCATCGGAGGTGTCGGCAACGCGATGCTCGGCCGGAAGGTCGTCCAGAACGCCCGGGACGCCTTCGGTCCCGCCCCGCAGGTCTTCGGCAACGCCCTGGTGATCGAGCCGACCCGCTCCGAGCGCAAGCGCGCGCTGACCGCCGGCACGTACGAGCCGCTCGAGCTGCACGTCCGCGACTACGGCGGCGAGGGCGACCGGGTGGCGCTCCTCCTGCACGGACTCGCCTCGGACTCGCGCACCTGGTACGCCCTCGTGCCGACGCTGCACGAGCACGGCTACCGGGTGATCGCTCCGGATCTCGCGGGGCACGGCGGGTCGCCGAAGTCGACCGCCTACTCGCCGGAGCGCTGGGCGTCGGACGTGCGCGGCTCGGTGCTGCAGACCCCGGACCTGATCATCGGGCACGGCCTCGGCGCGGTCGTCGCGGCTCGACTGGCGGACGAGTACCGGCCGGAGCGCGTGATCCTGCTCGACCCCGCCTTCTCCGACTCCCGCGGGCCGGCCGCCGCTCTGCGCGGCTCCCGCTCCCTGACGAAGGTCGAGAAGGGCGACGCCGGCGAGCTGCGGCGCCGCCACGCGATCTGGACCGACGAGCAGATCGAGCTCGACGTCTCTGCGCATCGGCTCTGGGATCCGGCGTCCGCCGGCGGACTCACCGCACGCGGTGCCGCCGACGCCCCCGACATCGTCGTGGTGCCGACGCTCGCGGTGCTCCCGGAGGACCCGATCGCGCATCCGTCGCTCGCCGGCGTGCTCTCGGACCACGGCATCGAGGTGCGCAGCGTCCCCGGCGCGGGATCCTCGATCCTGCGCGAGGACCGACCGGCGCTGATCGCCGCGGTCGAGGACCGGCTCTAGCGGGGCTCCGCTACTTCGACGCCTTGGCCGCGGCCTTCGCGGCCTGCTTCGTCGCGCGCACCTTCGTCAGCGACTCCGGGGAGACGATGTCGGCGACTGAGCGGAACGAGCCCTCCTCGCCGTAGGCGCCGGCGGCCTCGCGCCAGCCCGCACCGTCGAAGCCGCGCTGCTTGCCGAGCAGCGCGAGGAAGATGCGCGCTTTCTGGTCGCCGAAACCGGGCAGCGCCTTGAGGCGTGCGAGCACGGCCTTGCCGTCGGGCTCGTCGCGGGTCCAGATCGCGGAGGCGTCCGCGCCCCAGTCGTCGACGATCGCCCGGCAGAGCGTCTGCACGCGCCCCGCCATGTTGGCCGGGTAGCGGTGGACGGCCGGCGGGGTGCGGCAGAGCTCCGAGAAGGCCTCCTCGTCGAGGGCCGCGATCGCCTCGGCGTCGAAGGACGCCCCGAGGGCCTCGAGACGCTGCTCGATCTTGAGCGGGCCCGCGAACGCGGTCTCCATCGCGACCTGCTGGTCGAGGAGCATGCCGATCAGGAGGGCGAGCGGATCGCGCGTCAGCAGCGCGTCGGCGTCCGGGTCGTCGGTGATGTGGAGCGCGTCGGAGGTCATCCCTCAGGGATACCACGCTCGTCCGCGAGACGCCGGACCACGTGGTCGATCGTCCCGAGCGAGGCCGTCAGCTCGAGGTCGGTGAGGTGGCCGTAGCCCAGGACCAGCGCCGGTCGGTCCGCCCTGCCCGACAGCGCGTACGCGTCGAGCGTCGCCACCTCGAGCCCCTCCCGGGCCAGTGCGGCGGCGACCTCGGCCGCCGCGAGGGAGCGGGGCAGCGAGAGGACGACGTGCAGCCCTCCGTCGAGCCCGCGGGCCTCGCCCCAGCCGATCCGCTCCGAGAACGCGCGGACCAGCTCGCGCCGGTGCGCGTACCTCCGCCGTGTGCGGGTGAGGTGCCGGCGGAACGCGCCGCCCGCCATGAACGCGGCGAGCGCCTCCTGCGTCGGACCCGAGACCGAGGCGTCGCGCTCGGAGTCGAGGCCGGCCAGCGCCGGGCGCAGCCACGATGCGGCCGGCAGCGCGAGGAACGCGACGCGCAACCAGGGCGAGACGGTCTTCGAGAAGGAGCCGACGTGCGCCACTCCCCCGGTCGCGTCGAGGGAGGCGAGCGCGGGCAGCGGAGCACCGACGTAGCGGAACTCGCTGTCGTAGTCGTCCTCGATCACGAGCATCCGCTCGCTCGTCGCGCGCCGCACGAGCTCGAGGCGCGCGGCGAGGGCGAGCCGGCCGCCGGTCGGGTACTGGTGCGAGGGAGTGACGACGACCACGTCGGGTCGGGCTGCGGAGAGCGCCGCGAGGTCGATCCCGTCGGCGTCGAGACCGATGCCGACCACCTCGTGCCCCTCGGCGAGCAGGCGGCGCCGCACGGCCGGGTAGCCCGGGTCCTCCACCCCGACCCGCACGGAGCGTCCGAGCTCGGTCGAGGCGGCGCGCACGAGCAGCGCGACGGCGTCGGCGGTGCCGCTCGTGACCACGACGTCGGCAGGAGTGACGTCGACGCCGCGGGAGCGCCGGAGCTGGTCGGCGATCTGCGCGCGGAGGCCGGGATCGCCGGTCGGCGCGGGAAGGGCCGAGGGCGGCGCGGCGAGGGCCGGCCGCCAGGCCGCGCGCCACTCGGGGGTGTCGAGACCGCGGGTGTCCGGACGGCCGGGCCGCAGGTCCAGGAGCGGCGCGGTGCGCTCGGTCGGAGCACGCTCCCCGCTCGGCCTCGTGACGCGCACCGGAACCACCACTCCGTCCGCCGCCACCGTCACGGCGGCGCGAGGCTCGGCGACGAGGTAGCCCTCGCCCACCAGCTGGTCCACCGCGGCCACGACCGACCCGCGCGAGACTCCGAGCTGCCCGGCCAGCACGCGGCTCGACGGGATCGGCTCACCGGGGGCGTAGCGGCCGTCGAGCACGGCGGCGCGCAGCGCCTCCGCGAGGTGCGCTCGGACCGACCCCCGGGGCGACGGTGCCAGCAGCAGCGGGATCTCGAGATCACCGGACGCCATGAAGCCCTCCGCTCTGGACCACTCGGATCGGGGCCCGGTGGCATTCTGACAGATCCAGACGCGCGCCAGGATCGGAGCATGAGCACCCTCCCCGTCACCGACCGCACCCGAGTCACCCGGATCCGCGAGCGGCAGGTCACCGACCGCGCCGTCCTCGACGCCCTGCTCGAGGAGGCGCTCGTCGCGCACGTGGCCGTGGTGCGCGACGGCGCCGCGATCGTGCTGCCGATCCTGTTCGCGCGCGACGGCGACTCCCTCCTGCTGCACGGGTCGAGCGGAGGAGGACTGCTGCGCTCCGCCGCACAGGGCTCGCTGCTGACGGTGTCGGTCTCGCTCCTCGACGGACTCGTGGTGGCGCGGTCCACCTTCGACAGCTCGATGAACTACCGCTCGGCGATGATCCTCGGCGCGGCCGAGACCCTGGAGGGCGAGGAGAAGCGCCGGGCGCTCGACGTGCTTGTCGACCGCCTGCTCCCCGGACGCGCGCAGGAGGTGCGCCCCACCACTTCGCGGGAGATCGCCGCGACCCTGGTACTCCGGATGCCGCTGACCGAGGCGAGCGTCAAGATCCGCGCGGCAGGGCCCTCCGACGACGCCGAGCAGACGGACGGCGTCTGGGCCGGAGTCGTGCCGCTGGTCACCCGGACGCTGCCGCCGGTCCTCGCGACGGGAGTGCAGGGCTCGCCCCCGCCGTCGGTGGAGGCGTTCGTCCGGGGCGTCGACGCGACCCGGCCCGACCACTCCTGATCGGCGGGCTGCACGGGCAGCAGCGCCCTACTTCGCGTCCTGCCGCGGGAACACGACCTTCTGCACGACGATGATGATCGACGCGGCGACCGGGATCGCGACGAGCGCCCCGAGCACACCCGCGATGGTGCCTCCCGCGACGGCCGCGATCACGACGACGGCGCCGGGAACGGAGACAGCGCGCGCCATGATGCGCGGGCTGAGCACGTACGCCTCGACCTGCATGTAGACGAGGTAGTAGATCGCCGCGACGAGGGCGGTCAGCGGCGAGGCGAGCAGGCAGGCGAGCGAGATGATCGCCGCGCCCGAGATCGTGCCGACGAGCGGGATCAGCGATCCGAGGAACGCCACGCACGCGAGCAGCGCCGGCACCGGTCCGCCGATCGAGACCAGGAGGATGAACGTGAGGACGCCGTTGACGCCCGCGAGCGTCACCTGGCCCACCACGTAGCGGCCGACCGCTCCAGTGATCTCCTCGCCGACCTCGCGGGCCTTCGCGCGGTGCGAGGCCGGGGCGAAGCGGTAGGCGACCGACTTCATCGAGCGCAGCGACGCGAGGAAGTACAGGGTCAGGATCAGCACGATGATCGCGCCGGTGACGCCGCTGGCGATGCCGGTCCCGACAGCGAGCAGGCCGCCGCCGAGCGAGAGCAGGTTCTGCGGGTCGCCGATGAAGGTCTGGACGGTCTGGATCAGCTCGTCGACATTGATCACGCCCCGCAGCTGCTGCTCCAGATCGAGGACCCAGGGCTGCGAAGCGATGTCGGTGACGATCCGCGGGGCGTCGGTCACGAACAGAGTGAGCTGCGCCACCAGGATCGGGATGATGTAGAGGAGCAGCCCCGCGAAGCCCAGGACCACGACCGCGAACACGATGGTGATCGCGAGAGCGCGCGGGATCCTCTTGCGCTCGAGCCACGACACCAGCGGGTCCAGGCCCAGCGAGAAGAACAGCGCCACGAACACGTAGGTGAGCACCGTGCTGAGCTCGACCACGAGGCCGCCGAGCACCAGCGCGACGAGCACGCCCAGACCGCCGAAGAGGCCGATGCGGAACGAGCGGATGGTGAAGACCGGGCGCTCCTGGTCGGCCGACACGACGATGTCGGAATCGACCGCGGGCGGTGTCGGCGCCGCCGTGCGCCGTCGGGCGCGGGCGAACATGCGTCTGGTCCTCATGGGACGAGCGTAGCGGCGCGCAGAAGGCGCCCCTCCGCCTCGACCGGGACTTGACGCGGGTGCCGTCGTCCTGCCGTCAGCCCTCCGGATCGTGGTCGTCGACGGCCGGATCGTCGCGGTGCAGGGCGGCGTGGTGCTCCCACTCCTCCAGCAGGTGCTCGATCGCGGCGTGGAAGCGCTCGGTCGCCGCTCCCGGCCGGGTGTCGCCGAAGTAGTGCCCGACCCAGCGCTGCAGACGCTCAACGGCCTCCGCGTCGTGCTCGAGACCGTCGATCCGGGACGCGATCGATGAGGCGTCCCGGGCGAGGAGCCACTCCGCGTCGCCGAGATAGCCCGACTCGTCGACGTCGGCGTCGGCGCTCACGGGTCGCGTGACCATCAGGGGGCGCCCGGTCGCGAGTCGGTCGTAGACCATCGCCGACACGTCGAGGATCGCGACATCGGCGGCGGCCAGCTGCCAGCCGAGCTCGCCTCCCGTGTCGTGGACGTGCTGCGCACTGCGGTCGGCCGCGTTCGTCGCGGCGATCAGAGCGACGATCTCGCGGTTCGCCGCCCCGTAGGCGGGGTCGACCGCTCCGCTGCGGGGGTGCGGTCGGTAGACGAGGCGGAAGCGGCGATCGGCGAGGAGCGCTCTGCTGAGGGCGACGCCGTGGCTCGCGACGGAGCCGTAGCCCGCGGCCGCCCGGTCGCCCTCCCATGTCGGGGCGTACAGGACCACCTGGCGCTCGTCCGGAGTGAACGGCGTGCGGCCGGCGAAGTGGTCGGCCTGCGGACGGCCGATCGGGATCGCCCGCTTGGCGAAGTCGAAGTCCCAGAGCACCCGGTGCAGACGGGCGAGGGCGGCGTCCCCCGCGATGAAGCTGTAGTCGTAGGCCTTGAACTGGTTCGTCGTCATGTACATCTTGTCGCTCTCGCCGTGGTTGACGAAGACGTGCCAGCGGCGCCCGTAGCGCATCATCTGGAAGTTGCGCGCGTTCTGGTTGACGTACAGCACGATGCGCAGCGGCTGGCGGGCGATCGTGTCCTCGAGGTCGACGACCGACCGGACGTAGGCGACGGGGACCGGGCTCTCGCGCAGGAGGACCGCGGCGGCGCTCGCGTTCCGGGTCAGCAGGACGACCGGATGCGTCTTCGCGAGCTCGACCAGCGGGCGGTACCACTGCCGCACCTGGTACAGGTTGATGTCGCCGTCGGCGAAGTAGACGCCGATCTCGAAGCGGTCCTCGGGCAGGGGCGCCCGCTTGGCGAGGATCCGCGCCACGGTGGCCCTGGCCCGACGGGAGGCGAGCAGGTCGCTGCCGACCTTCCGCGCCAGTCGCGCATCCCGGACGAGACGGTGGAGGAGATCGCGGGACGTCATCGTTCCAGGCTACAAGCCTCCCCGCGCACGCCGGGGGCGCGCTCAGCGCGGAGTCGTCACCCGGAGCCAGACGAACTGCAGCGGAGCGAGCCGGAAGCCCTCGTGCAGGTCCACCGTGATCTCGGTCACGAGATCCAGGGCCACCGAATCGAGTCCGCCGAAGCGCTCCGGCGCGATCTCCTGCACCTCGTCCGAGACGTTCGCCAGCACGAGCAGGGCCTCGCCGTCGCCCGGGCGCTGGTAGCCGAGCACGTGGCGGTTCTGCGCGTCGAAGACGGTGAGGGCGTTGCCGGCGAACAGCGGCACCGCCTTGCGGATCGCGATGAGGTGCAGCAGACCGCCGAAGATCTCGCCCGCGTCGGTCCCCGGGGTCTCGCGCTGGGCGTAGCGCTCGGAGGGGCGGCGGGGCCGGTTGACCCAGCGCGAGTCGCCCGCGGTGGTGGGGTCCTCCCGGTAGCCGTAGTCGTTCAGCTGGCCGACCTCGTCGCCGAGGTAGAGCAGCGGCAGCCCGCCCGTGCTGAGCGCGATCGAGTGGGCGAGGAGGACCCGCTCGATGCCGTAGGGATCGCCCGCCTCGACGCCGGCGAGCGAGGCCGTCGTCCCCGAGACGCGGCGGTCGCCGGTGCGCGGGTTCTCCTGGAACGGGACGCCCCGCGCGAAGCTGCCGTCGAAGCGGTCGGTGTAGAAGTCGTTGAGGAACCGGCGGTGGCCCACAGCATCGATCCCGAGCTCTGCGGCGTCCTCGTCGGCGAAGGTCCAGCCGATGTCGTCGTGGCCGCGCACGTAGTTGACCCACGCCGTGCCCTCCGGCAGCGCGTGGCGGCGCTCGAGGGCCTGCGCGAGGAGCCGGACGTCGCGCGTCGCGAGCGCCTCCCAGGTCAGCGCCATCTGCAGCGGGTTGTACGAGAGCTGGCACTCCTGCACGTCGATGTACTCGACGACCTCGTCCGGGTGCACGATCGCCTCGGACTTGAACAGCAGCGACGGAGCGGCCAGGCGGCACACCTCGTTGAAGGCCCGCAGCAGCAGGTGCGCCTCGGGGCGCGACTCCGACGTCGTGCCGAGCTCCTTCCAGATGAACGCGACTGCGTCCATCCGGAGGGCGTCGATCCCGTGGTTGGCGAGGAACAGCATCTCGCCCGCCATCGCGCGGAAGACCTCGGGGTTGGAGTAGTTGAGGTCCCACTGGTAGCGGTGGAACGTCGCCCAGACCCAGCGGCCGTCCTCCAGAGGGACGAAGGAGCCGGGGTGGTCCTCGGGGAAGATCTCGCGGGTCGTCCGCTCGAAGGCGTCCGGCTGCTCGCGGTCCGGGAAGATCCAGTAGTAGTCCTCGAACCGCTTCTCGCCGGCGAGCGCCCGCTGCGCCCACTCGTGCTCGTTCGAGGTGTGGTTGAAGACGAAGTCGACGACGAGGGCGATGCCCTGCGCGCGGAGGTCCGCGGCGAGCAGGCGCAGCTGGTCCATGTCTCCGAGGTCCGGCCGCACCCGGCGGTAGCTCGACACCGCGTAGCCGCCGTCGGACTCGCCCTCGGGCGCGTCGAAGAGCGGCATCAGGTGCAGGTAGTTGAGTCCGATCTCCCGGAAGTACGGGATCTCGGCCCGGAGGCCCTCGAGGTCGCCGGCGTAGCGGTCGACGTAGCAGACGCCGCCGAGCGCCGTGTTCGAGAGGAACCAGTCGGGCTGCTGCTCGCGGGTGCGGTCGAGAGCGCGGAGCTCCTCGGGGCGCTGGGCCCTGGCTGCGGCGGCGAGGGCCACGACGCCGAGGATCTGCTCGGCGAGGTCCTCGCGGTGACCGTAGACCTGGGCGAGCAGCTCCACCAGGCGCGGGAGGTGCGCCTCGAGACGAGCGCGGAACTCGTCGTCGTCGCCGACCACGTCCCCCTCGTCGAGGTGCTCGCGCACCGTGGAGAGCAGCTGCGTCGAATCGAACACCGTCGTCCTTCCGGGGGGCATCCGCCCCGGCGGGAGCGGCTGCCCCGATGCTAGACGATGGGCGGACGACCGGCGAAACCCATGCGGAGCACCGTCCGCCACGACAGCACGCGCCGCGGACCGGCGTCCGTGCGCCACCCCTCCCGCCAGCCCGCGAACCAGGCGCGCAGGGCCGGAGCGTCCCGCGCCCAGCGCAGACACTGGATCGCGGTCCACGAGCCGACGTAGGCGAGGGCCAGCGGAGCGGGCAGGTTGCGCCGCGCGAGCCAGACGCGGTTGCGCGCGTTGAGCCGGTAGTAGTCGGCGTGCCGGGTCTGCTGGATCACCGGGTGGTGCGCGACGAGCTCGCCCGCGTACCAGGTGGTGCGGCCCGTGTCCCAGACCCGCCAGGCCAGCTCGATGCCCTCGTGGGCGTAGAAGAACGGATCGGCCCAGCCGCCGATCTCCTCGAACACGTCGCGGCGCAGCACGACGGCGCCCTCCCAGACCGAGAAGACCGGTCCGGAGCGCCGCGGGTCGCCCTTCAGGATCCGCGGGATCCAGCGCCGCGGGGCGGGAGTGCCGTCGGTGCTGTCGACGCGCGGCTGCACGAGTCCGATGCGCCGCGGAGACCGGAGCAGTGCGATCGCATCGCGGAGGAAGTCCGGGGACGGCACGCGCGCGTCGTCGTCGAGGAAGAACAGGTACTCGCCGCGGGTCGCGGGCACACCGGCGTTCCTCCCGGCCGGGATCCCGAGGTTCTCGGGGAGCGCGAGCGGGCGCACCCCGTCGGGCAGGCCCTCGGGGGTCCAGCCGTTCCCGACGCAGACCACGTCGAGCTCCACACCGCGCTGGGCGAGGACGCTCGCGAGTCCGGCCGCGAGGTCGTCGGGCCGCGTGCCCTGGGTCAGGACGACGACGCCGACGCGGGGCAGCGCCTCCGGAACCGCGTCAGGAGCGGACACGCTGCGAGGCCATGATCGCGACGAAGTGCCCGGCGAGGGCGAGCAGCGCGAGCGGCAGGAGCGCCGACACCAGCCCGCGGTCGGCGGTGCCCGCTCCGATCACCAGGCCGACGAGCGAGGCGGCGAAGGCGAGCATCGTGAGCTCGACGGAGTGGTAGAGGCGGTGGAACGGCACGAAGCGCGCGGCTCGGCGCAGCGCCGCGAGCCCGGACGACGACGGGACGGCCTCGCCCTTCGTGTCGGCCAGCTTCGTCAGCCCGGCGTTCGCGCGCGCCACGTGCACCATGTCGTTGAGCGCCTTGTTCAGCACGATGACCAGCGCCAGCGCGAGGCCGATCGTGGTCCAGAGGAAGTCGCCCGGCGCCTCGAACGGGAAGCCCGCGGCTCGGAGGCCCAGAGCGATCGGGATGAGCGACTCCGTCGTGTAGTGGCCCACCTTGTCGAGGAACACGCCGGCCGGCGAGGAGGTGCGCCGCCAGCGAGCGACCTCGCCGTCGCAGCAGTCGACCAGCATCTGCAGCTGCCCGAGGAGCAGTGCCAGCGCGGCGCCGGCGACTCCCGGGATCAGCAGCGCGGCGGCCGCGCTCCAGCCGACGAGGATCATCAGACCCGTGACGCCGTTCGCCGAGATCGACGTGCGCAGCAGCACCCAGGTCAGGTACGGCGAGAAGCGGCGGAGGTAGAGCGATGCCGTCCAGTGCTCGGCGTTGCGACGCCCGCGCACCTCGGGGGGCTGCGCGACGGCCTTCAGCTCGGCGATGGATCGGGGTCTCGTGGTCGCGGTCATGCGCCCCTCGCAGTGTCGGTGCCGTCGGTGCCGGTCGGTACTCCCTGCGTGCGCGGCTGGTTGCGGGCGGCCGAGATGTTGCTCGTCAGCCCGGCGAAGCCGAGCACGAACCCGGTGCCCCACGCCACGTGGATCGACGGGATCACGACGGCGAACCACAGCATCGCACGCGGGCCGTCGACCCGGGCGACGGCGACGGTGGCGGCCGCGACGAGCAGGAGGTACCCGGCAGGGACCGCGAATCCGAGCAGCAGCCAGGGCGCCGCGCCGACGAGCGCCTGCACGACCCCGGCGAGACCGAGGAGCAGCCCCAGGGCGAGCAGCGCGACGAGCACGGGCGGAGCGAAGTAGCGCAGCGACCGGGACGCCGGGAACAGGCGGGTCAGCTCGCCGCGCCACATCCCCGTCGAGAGGAACTGGCGGAGCAGCGCGCGCATCGACGGACGGGGGCGGTAGGTGACCGTGAGCCGCGGAGTGAACCAGACCGTGCCGCCCTGCTCGCGCAGCCGGCGGTTCAGCTCCCAGTCCTGGCCGCGCTTGAAGCGCTCGTCGAACAGGCCGGCCCGCTCGAGAGCCGACCGCCGGAACACGCCGAGGTAGACGGTCTCGGCCGGTCCCTCCGCTCCGCCGACGTGGTGCGGGGTGCCGCCGAGGCCGATGCGCGAGCCGTAGGCGCGGGCGACGGCGCGCTGGAACGGCGTGAGCCCCTCCGCCGCCATGACGCCGCCGACGTTGTCCGCGCCGGACCGCTGGAGCGTCTCGACCGCCACCCGCGCGTAGTCGCGCGGCAGCACCGAGTGGGCGTCGACCCGCACGACGACCGGGTGACGGGAGGCGCGGATCGCCGCGTTCAGGCCGGCGGGAGTGGAGCCGACGCCGTTGGGCACCACGCGGATCCGCGGATCGGCGGCGCTCAGCTGCTCGACGAGCGCCTCGGTGCCGTCGATGCTCGGGGCGACGGCGAGGACGACGTCGAAGGGACCGGTGTAGTCCTGGGCGAGCAGCGAGTCGACCGCGGCGCGGACGTGCGTGACCTCGTTCAGCACGGGCATGACGTACGAGACGCCGGGCAGGCCGGAGAGGTCGTCCGTCGAGGCCTGGTCCGTCGGGTTCTCGGGCTGCATGTGTCCAGTTCGTGCGGGAGGATCCGGCCGCTCGAGAGCGTCCGGGCAGAAGTCCGCCCCACACTAGCAGCAGCCCCCGGGGACGGATCCGCGGGGGCTGCCGATGGTGCGGAAGGAGCGGATCAGCTGGTCGCCATGGTGCCCAGCGTCGCGTCGAGCTCGTAGCTCTGGCCGCTGCGGACGTAGGTGATCTGCACGTCGGCCTCGGCCGCGCGGGCGCGCACCTGCGCGGTCAGGTCGGACGCGTTCGTGATGGGGGTGCCGTCGATCCCCGTGACGATGTCGCCCGCCCGGAGGCCGGCGGCCTCGGCGGCGCCGCCCGAGGTGACCTCGCGGATGGCTGCGCCAAGGACGTCCTCCGTGGAGTCGGTGACGCTCGCCCCGAGCAGGCCGTGCGTCGCCGATCCGTTCTCGATGATCTCCTTCGCGATGCGCTCGGCGACCGCGCTCGGAACGGCGAAGCCGACTCCGATGTTGCCGCTCTGGTCGCCCGAGCTCGAGGAGCCCGCGCTCGCGATGGCGACGTTGACCCCGATGAGCTCGCCGTCGCTGTCGAGCAGCGCACCGCCCGAGTTGCCCGGGTTGATGGCCGCGTCGGTCTGGATGACCGGCAGCGAGATCGTGCTCGTCGCCTGCGTCTGCGGAGCCTGACCCGGGATGTCGAAGTTGAACGGGCTGTCGGTGCCGCCGCTCGAACTGTCGCCGGAGTCGTCCGGCGCCGCGGAGGAGGCGACCTGGATGCTGCGGTTGAGCGCGCTGACGATGCCGTCGGTGACCGTGCCCGAGAGGCCCAGCGGCGCTCCGATCGCGACGGCGGTGTCGCCGACGTTGATCTCGGAGGAGTCGGCGAAGGTGATCGGAGTGAGATCGCTCGCGTCGGTCAGCTTGATGACGGCGAGGTCGAGGGTCGGGTCGGTGCCGACGATGGTCGCGTCGAAGATCCGGCCGTCGCTCGTGGTGACCGTGACCGCCGCGTCGGCGACGCCTCCGTCGAGGGTGACGACGTGGGTGTTGGTGAGCACGTAGCCGTCGTCGGACAGGACGATGCCCGAGCCGGTGCCCGCCGACGAGCCGCCGCTCACCGCGATCGTCACGACGCTCGGAGTGGCCTTCGCGGCCACCGCGGTCGCCGTGGTCGCGTCCTCGGCGTTGTTCACCGTGATGGTCTGCCCGCCGCCGGCGGAGACGACGCGGGTGGCGGAGCCGTTCGATGCCGACCAGAGGCCGAACACGCCGGCGCCGGCCACTCCCCCGACGACCGCGCCGATGGCGAGGGCGGCGACGACGCTGACGCCGGCACGGCGCTTGGCGGGAGCGGTCGTCGGCGCGGGCGGCTGCTCGCCGCCGGGGCCGAACGCGCTCGAGGAGGGCGGGTTCTCGGAGCTGTGGACCGTGTTCGCCGCGGGCGGTGCGTACTGGCCGTACCGGGGGGCGGGTGCGACGGGGCGCGCCTCGTCACCCGTGGAGGAGGCGGGCTGGGGGCCGCCGCAGGGTGCGCGGGTGCCTCGTGGCGGGGCGCGGACGCCTCGGGCAGCGGGAGGGTGGGGTGCTCGGACCCGCGGCCCTGCTCGGCCGCCGCGGACGCCTGCGGGTCCGTCGGCGTGGTGGGATCCTCGGGCTGACGAGGACCCTCGTGACTCTCGGTCATGGGTAGTGCTCCTTCCAAGCTCAGTCAGCTTGGCCACCGAACCTGGGGGTTCCTTATGACCGGGCTGGAAGCGGGACTCGAAGTCCACACCCGCCCGAGCGTGCAGACTGGGGCCGTGAGCATCCACGGATCCTGGACCCGCGCCGCCGCGGGCGCCGGCCTACTCGGTCCCCGCGGCGAGGTCGCCGCCACCGTCTTCAGCGAGATGAGCGCGCTCGCGCAGCGCACCGGCGCGATCAACCTCGGTCAGGGCTTCCCCGACGAGGACGGACCGCGCGAGGTGCTCGAGACCGCGCGCGAGGCCATCGCGTCGGGCCTGAACCAGTACCCGCCGGGTCCGGGCTTCCCGGTCCTCCGCACCGCGGTCGCCGCGCACCAGGAGCGCTTCTACGGTCTCCAGCCCGATCCGGACGGCGAGGTCCTCGTCACCACCGGCGCCACCGAGGCCCTCGCCGCGACCCTCCTCGCCCTGCTGGAGCCCGGGGACGAGGTCGTCACGTTCACTCCGCATTACGACGCGTACGGGGCGTTGATCGCCCTCGCCCGGGGCGTGCACCGGACGGTGCTGCTGCGCGGACCGGATTTCTCGGTCGACCACGCGGAGCTGGAGGCGGCGGTCACGGATCGCACGCGGATCATCCTCGTCAACGACCCGCACAACCCGACCGGCTCGGTGCTGCCGGTCGAGACCCTCGAGCTGATCGTGCGGCTCGCGCACCGGCACGACGCGCTGATCGTGACCGACGAGGTCTACGAGCACCTCCGCTTCGACTCGCCGCACGTGCCGATCGCGACCCTGCCCGGCGCATGGGAGCGCACGCTGACGATCTCGTCGGCCGGGAAGACGTTCAGCACCACCGGGTGGAAGATCGGCTGGATCACCGGGCCGCGCGAGCTGATCACGGCGGTCCTCGCGGTCAAGCAGTTCCTCACATACGTCAGCGGCTCGCCGTTCCAGGGGGCGGTCGCCCGGGGTCTGGGGCTCGACGACTCCTTCTTCCGCGGGATCGCGGGCACCCTCGAGCGCAAGCGCGACATCCTCTCGGCCGGGCTCGCGGCCGCGGGCTTCGCGGTGTCGCCCTCGTCCGGGAGCTACTTCGTCGTGGCCGACGCGGCTCCCCTGGGCTGGACCGACGGGACGGCGTTCTGCCGGTCGCTCCGGGAGCTCGCGGGTGTGGTCGCGGTGCCGGTCTCGGCCTTCTGCCGGCCGGAGGACGCGGCCGGGTACCGCTCGCTGGTGCGCTTCGCCTTCTGCAAGCGGTTCGAGGTGCTCGAGGAGGCGGCCGGGCGGCTCGCCCGCCTGCGGGCCTGACGGGGTCCTCCGCGGACCCGTCGGCGGCTCCTACAGCGGACGGACCGTGAAGCGCCGCAGGGCGAGCGCCGGGTTCTTCGCGCGCGCCGCGTCGATCCGCTCGCGGGACAGCCAGGCGACCGCCACGTCCTCGGCCTCGCCGAGCGTCGCGATCTCGACGCCCATCGGGTCGACGATCATGCTGTTCCCGACGCCGATCGGCGGCGTCTGGTCGGCGGCGACGAGGTAGATCGTGTTCTCGAGCGCCCGTGCGGTGACGAGCGTGCGCCAGTGCGCCTCCTTGAGCGGCCCCCTGACCCACTCGGCGGGCGCGGCGACGACATCCGCCCCCGCGTCGACGAGCCAGCGCGTCACCTCCGGGAAGCGGAGGTCGTAGCAGGTCTGGAGCCCCACGACGAGGTCGCCGACGGCGAAGGTCTCGGGCACGCCGATCTCGCCGGGGGCGATCCACTCCGACTCGGTCTGCCCGAACGCGTCGTAGAGGTGGAGCTTGCGGTAGTGCGCGACCAGCGCGCCCTCGGGATCCACGGCGACGAGCGTGTTGGCGACGCGGCGCTCCCCCTCGATGGCCTCGACCATGCCGGCGACCACGAACACGTCGAGCTCGCGGGCGATCGCTCCGAGCCCCTGCACGAAGGCGCCGTCGAGCGGCTCCCCCGCGGCGAGCGTCCCGGGACCGAGCGGGTCGGCGAAGGAGGAGCTGTACTCGGGGAGCACGACCACGCGCGCCCCGCGCTGCACGGCGACCTCGACGAGTCGCCGGATGGTCGCGAGGTTCTCGTCGCGGTCGGCGACCGGCGCGAACTGGGCGACGGCGAATCCGATGCCCGCAGCGGGTCGGGTGGACACGATCAGCTCGGCGGGTAGAGGAAGAGCGGCACGCTCGAGGCCGGGATCGTGCGCGTGTGGTACGAGTGGTCGTTGCCCCAGTTGTACTCCTCCAGCGAGACCGTGCCGTCGGAGTTGACCGACTGCACGTACGCCACGTGGTTGCCGGTGAACCAGGCGACGCTGCCGGGGACCGGAGTGGTGCTGGTCTGCCATCCGTGGGAGGCCCACTGGCCCGCCCACGCGTAGGCGCTGCCGCCGCCGGGGGTCATGTTGCCCCAGGTCCACTTCCACGGCGCACCGGTCGAGCCCTGGTCGCGATTGAGGCGCCACGCCACGAAGTCGACGCACTCGCGGTAGTAGTAGCGCAGCGGTGAGAGGCCGCCGCCCTGGTCGTCGGTGAGCTGGTCGCGCCAGGGGTAGTCGTCGCCCTCCTCGCGGGGAGTGACGGAGGTGCTCGAGGAGCCGGGTGCCGCCGTCGGGTCCGCGGCCGCCGACGCTGCCAGCTCGGCCTCGCGGGCGGCCTTCTCGGCGGCCTCGGCGAGGGCGCGGGCCTGGGCGGCCGCCTCGTCGAGCTGCTGCTGGGTGGGCGCGGTGAAGGAGTCGCGGATCACCTGCTCCTGGGCGGCCGATGCCGACACGGTGAGCTTCTGCGTGCCGAGGGCGCGGATGCGCGCCTCCGCCTCGATCGCGGCCTGCGAGTCGTCGGCGGGGTCGAACGAGTAGGCGGGGAGCGCCATGACGGCGACCATGCCGGCGATCGCGGCCACCGCGGCGGTGCTGACCGCTCCGCGGAGCACCGCGGCCTTGCGGCGGCGCACGGGCGGAACGGAGGGGACCCGCGGAGCGAGGACGGGCGAGGTCACGGCGAGGACGGGAGCGTCCGGGGCCGCGCGGCGGCCGGCGGCGGCGCGAGCGGGTCGATCGCCGCGATGGGCGGCCTCTCCCGGGACGGAGTCGGAGAGCGAGGACGCCAGCGACGCCTCGGCGGCCCGGCGACTGCGCCGGGTCGGGTGGTCGATCGCTCCGGATCCGTCGCCGGCCGTCGGAGTCCCGTCCACCTGTTCGTCCGTCACACCGTCACCCTTCGCGTCCCCGTCGAGGATACCGGCCGACCACCTCCGACACACCGCCCTGCGACACCCGGCACGGCGACCCTGCTCACCCGTCCCGGAGAGGATGGGCGAGCTCGTCCGGGCCCAGCCGTGCGAGCAGGAGCGTGACGACCGCCGATGCCGCCGCGAGCACGCCGACCACCGCGAACGTCGGCGCGATCCCGACCGCTTCGCCCACCGGGCCCGCGACGGCCATCGACACCGGCATCAGAGCGAGGGACACGAAGAAGTCGAGGCTCGACACGCGCCCGAGCAGCGCCGACGGCACCCTCTGCTGCAGGAGCGTCCCCCACAGCACCTGCGCCGCCGCCCCGGTGACGCCGTCGAGGAAGAGGATCGCCGCGATCATCCACAGCTGGTCGACGACGCCGAGCAGGACGAAGGGCAGCGCACCGAAGCCCCACAGCAGGATCATCGTGGTCAGGTAGCGGCGCGGCACGGGGCGCGAGGAGACGACGAGGGATCCGACGACGCCGCCCACGCCGTAGGCCGTCAGGGCGAGCGCGTAGCCCGAGGCGCCGGTCCCGGTCTGATCGCGCACCGCGAAGGGCACGAGCACCTCGATCGGACCGACGACCAGGAACACGAGGACGATCGCGAACAGCAGCGTCGCGAGCAGCCACCGCGTGCGCACCATGTAGCCGAAACCTTCGCGGAGGTCGCGGACCGCCGAGCCGAGCGCGCTCCCTCCGGCGTCTACGGCCCGCTCGAACGGGACGGGTCCCACCAGGAGCAGTCCCGCGAGTGCGAGCGCGTACCCGACCGCCGCGACGGCGAACGCCGCCGACGGCGCCGACACCGCGATCACCGCACCCGCGACCGCGGGCCCGGCGGCGCTCTGAGCGATCGGGCGCAGAGCCCCCTCGACGCCGTTCGCGGCGAGGAGCTGATCGGCCGGCAGCAGGCGAGGGAGGAGCGCGGAGTACGCCGGGAAGAAGAACGCCTCGCCGACGCCGAGCACGAACGCGACCGCGGTCAGCTGCCAGACCGTGAGGATCCCGGCCGACGAGAGGGCGACCGCGGCGAGGACGACGAGCACCCGCACCGCCTCGACGACGATCAGGATGCGCCGCTGCGGCACCCGATCGGCCAGCACTCCCCCGAGCAGGACCGCGAGCACGAGGCCGAGGGCGCTGGCCGTCGCCACCAGCGAGACGTCCCCGGGGCCGCCGCCGAGGGCGATGACCTGCCAGACGAGGGCGACGATCCACACCCCGCTCGCGAGGAGGGAGAGGCCGAGGGAGCCGGCGAGGAAGCGGTAGCCGCGCGTCTCGAAGGGGCGGAGCGCGCGAGGGAGGGCCGGGGCCATGCCGATCCCTCCTCCGCGGTGGTGACGCGGGCAGCCGACCAGAGTAGCGTCTGGCCCGAGAGGGCGGCAACGGCGCCACCCGCGGAGGGAAGTGATGCACCGTGGTCCGGAGCGAGCGCGTGTTCAGCGGTTTCAGCGTCGACGACATCGAGGCGGCGAGGGCCTTCTACGGGACGACGCTGGGGTTCGACGTGTCGCTCAACTCGATGGGCATCCTCGAGATCGCCCTCCCCGGTGGAGGTCACGCGATCGCGTATCCCAAGCAGGACCACGTGCCCGCGACCTTCACGATCCTGAACCTCTCGGTCGAGTCGGTCGACGACGCGGTGGCGGAGCTGAACCGCGCCGACGTCGTGACGAAGATCTACGACGACGACGAGCTCCCCACCGACGCGACCGGAGTGATGCGCGGACACGGCCCGGAGATCGCGTGGTTCCGCGACCCGGCGGGCAACGTGCTGAGCGTGATCGCCGCGGACTGAACCGGAGCTCGATGCGCCCGCTGCCCGGGCTGCTCGATCAGCACGAGGAGAGGCGACCTCCACGGGCCGGGCACGCGGAGGCAGACCTCCAGACAGGAGACCCCGTCTGCCTGCTGGTCGAGTAGCCCCGCAGGGGCGTATCGAGACCCGCATCCCCTGACCGTCGGTCACCGTGCCGCGACCCTCACAGCACGGAGTGCGGGAGGCGGGGCCGCTGGAGTACGTGGATCTCGATACGCACGCTGCGCGGGCTACTCGATCAGCAGGAGACGCGGGCTGCTCGATCGGCGAAGGGGCGACAATCGGGTGCCCGTTAACGACGAAACCCGGCCTCCGAGGAGACCGGGTTTCGCTTTCTTGTTGCGGGGGCAGGATTTGAACCTACGACCTCTGGGTTATGAGCCCAGCGAGCTACCGAACTGCTCCACCCCGCGGCACAAGAGAAGACATTACACGCGGATCGCGAGCGATGCAAATCGAGAGGCAGGAGGCGGCAGGGTCCGACCGTCAGCGCCGCTTCACGGCCGTGATCGCGAGCGCCAGCGGCAGCCACTCCCGGTCGGGCCAGGACCACACTCCGTCGCTCTCGACGAGCTGCGGAACGACCCGCCACGGCGCGATCGGCTCCTCGCGCAGCTCCGTCAGAGACAGGCCCGCACCGAGCAGCGCCGACACGATCGAGCCGATCGGGTGGCTGAACTCGTGGGCGCGAACGTTCTCGAACGAGGCGTCCGACACCGCGTAGTCACCCGAGTTCTCGACGACGACGGGCTCGCCGCGGCCGTCGTAGGGCTGCTGGAACCGCGGCTCCTGCCCCTCGGGCGAGCCGGTGAAGACCGCCGCTGCGGGGTGCGTGTCGACGAAGACGAAGGAGCCGCCGGGAGCGAGGAACCACTCCACGATGCGCGCCCACTCGACGAGGTCCGGCAGCCAGACGACGGTGCCCCAGGTGGTGACGACGACGTCGAACGAGTCGGGCTCCGGCAGCATGTGCCGCAGCTCGTAGAGGTTGGCGCAGACGAAGCGGGCGCGGTCCGTGAGGCCCAGCTCCGCCGCGAGCTCGCGCGCCTTGCGCACGGCCGGCATCGAGAAGTCGACTCCGATGACGTCCGCGCCGCGCTGGGCGAGCGCCAGGGTGTCGGCGCCGAAGTGGCACTGCAGATGCAGCACCCGCTTGCCCTCCCAGCCGTCGGGCGCGACGCGGGCGAGCGACTCCTCCTCGACGGGGAAGAGCCGGCCCGCCCCGCCGCGCAGCGCCGACAGGTCGTAGAACGAGCTGTCGACGTGCGCGGCGACGCGCTCGTCCCAGAGGGCGCGGTTCAGATCGAGCCACTCCCCCGAGCGCAGGTGCTCGCCGCGGTCGACCTGGACCATCGTGCTACTGCGCCCCCTCGGCCTCGAGGGCCCGGGCGAGGGCCTCCGTCAGCTGCTCGTCGGCCGCCGCGAACGCGGTCAGGTCGCCGGCGCGCAGGGCCGCCTCGCGAGCGTCGAGCGCGGTCCGGGCGTCGCTGAGCGCCTGCTGCAGCGGCGTCTGGTCGCCGGTGTCGGCGTCCGATCCACCGGTCTCGGTGTCCGTTCCCGGATCCGTCCCGACGTCGGTGCCCGGGTCGGTGCCGGTGTCCGGAGTCGTGGGCGTGCCCGTGTCGCCGGCCGTCGCTCCCGAGTCGCCGCCGAAGAGGCTGTCGAGCGCGGCGTCGAGGGTGTCCTCGAACGCGATGTCGTCACCGAACGCGACCAGCACCTTCTGGAGGAGCGGGAAGCTCGTGTCGCCGTTGGAGCGGACGTAGATCGGCTGCACGTACAGCAGACCGCCGCCGACGGGGAGCGTCAGCAGGTTGCCTCGGGTGACCGTGGTGTCACCGCGCGACAGGATGTTGAGCTCGTTCGCGACCGTGGGGTCGGTCGTGAACGCGTTCTGCACCTGGCCGGGTCCGGGGACAGTGTCGTCCTTGGGCAGCTCGAGGAGGCGGAGCGTGCCGTAGCCGTCGGCCACCTCGCCGTCCGCGGATCCCGCGTCGGAGTCGGCCACGAGGTAGCCGGTGAGCACGTTGCGGCTCGTCTGGCTGCCCGCGACGCTCGCCGGGATGTACGTCGAGTAGAGCGAGTACGACGGGACGTCCTGGTCGGGGGTCTGCAGCGTCAGGTAGTACGGCGGCTGCAGGGTGTCGCCGGTCGCGGCGGCCGTGGTCGCGGCTCCGCTCGTCGGGTCGTTCGGCGTCGACCAGGCGTCCTCACGGGAGTAGAAGGACCCCGCCTCGGTCACGTGGTAGGTGCCGAGCACCGCGCGCTGGACCTTGAAGAGGTCCTCCGGGTAGCGGACGTGGCTGATCAGGTCGGCCGACATGTCGCTGACCGGCTTCACCGTCGACGGGAAGATCTTCTGCCAGGTCTGCAGGATCGGGTCCTCGGTGTCCCAGGCGTACAGGGTGACCTTGCCGTCGTAGGCGTCGACCGTGGCCTTCACCGAGTTGCGGATGTAGTTCACGTCGTCGGTCGGGAACTGCTGCTGGGTGTTGGTGTCGGCGATCGCCTGCGAGAGGCTCTGCACAGCGGAGTAGGGGTATTCGGCCGACGTGGTGTAGCCGTCCACCACCCAGACCACGCGGTCGTCGACGACGGTCGGGTACGCGTCGGAGTCGAGGGTCAGGTAGGGAGCGACCTTCTGCACGCGGTCGACCGGATTGCGGTCGTAGAGGATCTGCGACTCGCTGTTCACGCCGTCCGACAGGAAGATCTGCTCGGACTGGAACTTGATCGCGTAGACGAGCTTCTTGAAGACGTTGTCGAGCGACGGACCGCCCTCGCCGTCGAAGGTCGTGTACGTCTGCTGCGCCCCGTCGGTGCCCGAGGGGTAGTCGAGCTCGATGTCGCGCGACTCGGTGCCGCCGACGATCGAGTACGCCGGCGAGTTCTCGCCGAAGTAGATCCGCGGCTCGTAGTCGCCGAGGTCGCCGGTCGTGGGCACACCGGACTCGATGAACACGGGCTCACCGTCGGCCGAGCGCTGGTTGCCGTAGGCGGCGACGAGGCCGTAGCCGTGGGTGTAGACGAGCGTCTGGTTGTACCAGGTCTGGTTGTTGCCCAGGCCGTTGAGGTTCAGCTCGCGGACGCCGACGACCGCGTCCTGGGTGGAGCCGTCGATCGAGTAGCGGTCGACGTCGAGCGAGTTGCGGTCGTCGCCGAAGGAGTAGTACTGGCGGAACTGCTGGAGCTGCGAGAACGCGTCGGTCACGACCGCGGGGTCGATGATGCGGATGTTCGCGGTGGTCTCCGCGTCCGATCGCAGCGCCCCCGGAGCGGCATCGGTCGTTGCGTCGTACGGGATCACCTCGACGTCGTCGACGCCGTAAGCCTGCCGGGTCATGTCGATGTTGCGCTGGATGTACTCGGACTCGAGCGTGCGCTCGTTCGGCACCACCTGGAAGGTCTGCACGACCCAGGGGGCGAGCGACCCGACGAGCAGGCTCGACACGATGAGCAGCGCGGTTCCGATGACCGGGAGGCGCCAGCGGCCGATGAACGCCGTGACGACGAAGAGGACCGCGACGAGCGCCGCGACCAGCGCGAGGATCTGCAGACCCGGGATCGTGGCGTTGACGGTGGCGTAGGTCGCTCCGGTGATGCGGGCTCCCTGGTCGGTGAGGGTCGCGTACTGGTCGAGCCAGAGGCTGACCGCCTGCACCAGCAGGTAGAGCGCAGCGATGATGGCGACCTGGATGCGGGAGGACTTCGAGACGCGCACCTCGCGGCCGTTCACGCGGATCGCTCCGTAGAGGTAGCCGGTGGCCAGGGTGGCGAGCGCCGAGATGATGAGGACGGCGGAGGCGAAGCCGACGATGCTCTGGTAGAAGGGCAGCTCGAAGAGGTAGAAGGAGGTGTCCAGACCGAATTGCGGGTCGACGTCACCCGAGGGCGTGCGGTTCCAGAAGGTCAGGCTGGTCTGCCAGCGCGACGCGGAGGACACTCCGGCGAAGAGGCCCAGGACCGCCGGGATCCCGAAGGTCGCCAGGCGCCGCAGCGGCTCGACAACCTGCTGGTAGCGGTCGATCTGCGAGTTGAGCTTCGCGTAGACCGGCCGGAGGCGGTACGCCAGACTGAGGCTGATGAAGACCGGGACGGCCATCGCGACGAAGCCGATGGCGAAGAGCCCGCCCGCGGCCGCCCACTGCGTCGTGAGCACGGAGAGGAAGCCGAGCTGGTCGTACCAGAGGATGTCGGTGTAGAGACCGGCGAAGACGAAGAACGCCACCACCAGAGCGGCCACGACCACGACAGTGACGGCGAGGGCGCTCCGTCTCTTCCGCGGCGGGGTTTCGGTTGCTGTGGAACTCACGGATAAGCCTCTTGCTGTCGAGATGTGAGGGGAGGGCACCCATGCTATGCGACGGGTGTCCGGCCCACCTGAGCGTCGGCCCCGACCGCCGGGAGTCGCAGATCAGTCGATCGGCTCGGCCGCGTCGCAGGTCGGCAGCCCGGAGACGTCGTCCGCTGCGATGCCCTCGAGCGCGGCGAGCGCCTCGTCGAGCGTCGAGACGCTGAGCACCTGCAGCCCGTCCGGCACGTGCCCGACGACCTCTCCGCAGTTCTGCGCAGGAGAGAGGAACCAGTCGGCTCCGGCGTCGACCGCTCCGAACATCTTCTGCCGGATCCCCCCGATCGGCCCGACCTCGCCGGCGGCGTCGATGGTGCCGGTGCCGGCCACCGCCGCTCCTCCGTTGAGCGACCCCTCGGTGAGCTTGTCGATGATGCCGAGCGCGAACATCATGCCGGCGCTGGGGCCGCCCACGTCGTCGAGCTGGATGTCGACCTCGAAGGGGAAGTCGAACGCGGCGCCGGCGACGATGCCGAGGACAGCGGAGCCGTCGCGGTCGACGGGCACGACGCGGACGTCCTGCTGCTCCCCGTCGCGCTCGACGGTCAGGTCGACGGGCGAGCCCGCTTCGGACGCCTGCACCGCCTCGCGCAGCGCGGCCACGTCGGTGATCGGCTCGCCCCCGACCGCGACGACCGCGTCTCCGGGCTCGAGGACGTCGACCGACGGCGACCCCTCGGGGATCTGCACGACGGACACGCGCTGCTCGACCGGGTACCCCAGCTCGGTCAGCGCGGCGGCGATCGCCTCCTGCTGCGAATCCGTCATCTCGGCCTGGTTCGCCTCGTCGCGCTGCTCGACGGTGACCGACCGCGGGAAGATCGACTCGACCGGCACGACCGCCTTGCTGCGATCGAACCAGGCGCCGACGATCTCGACCCAGCTCGGCAGGCTCTCGGGGTTGCCGACGACCGAGACGGTCAGCATGTCGAGGGTTCCGGTGGTGGGGTAGGTCGGCTCGTCGGGGATGGAGATGAGAGGCACGTCCTCGCCGTCGGCCTCGCTCGTGCCCAGGGTGTCGAAGACGGGGCCCGGCTGCTCGATGACGTAGGGGGCCGGGGCGACGCCCAGCACCACGACGAGCGCGACTCCCGAGAACAGCACGGCCGGCCCCACCCAGGCCCGCCGCTCCAGCGTGGGAGAGCGCCGGGGATCGTCGGAGAACAGCGTCACGGGGGCCTTCCTCAGGGCGTGCGGGGAAGCTCCGCCGGAGTGTTCGCGGCGGGCGGAAGCGGGCCCTGCGGTTGCGGTCGTCTTCAGGCCGATCGCCCGGGCACTCGGGCTAACGTAGCTTGCACGACTGGGAGTCGAGTCACGATCCCGGGCGTTCACGCGAACGACGGAGGGCTGATCCGAATGGCCGCAGGCGACAGTGCTGACCGACCCGGCGAGGGCTCGGAGGACGAGTTCCGCGAGATGCTGAGCCGGTTCCTCTCGGGCGACGGGCCGATCGATCCCTCCCAGCTGGCCGGTGCCGCCGGGCTGCCCAACGACCCGGTCGCGCTGCAGAACCTGCTCTCGCAGCTGCAGAGCGCGATGCAGCAGAACGGCGACGGGATCAACTGGACGCTCGCGAGCGAGCAGGCCAAGCAGCTCGCCCGCACCGACTCGGTGCCGGTCACCGACTCCGTGCGCGCACCGCTCGACGGGGCCTTCGGCGTCGCCGCCCTCTGGCTCGACGAGGTCGCCCACGTGTCCGAGCTCAGCCGTGCGCCGCGCAGCATCAGCCGCCTCGAGTGGATCTCTCTCACGATGCCGGTGTGGACGCAGCTCGCCGAGCCCGTCGCCCTGAGCATCTCGGACGCTCTGACCCGGGTGATGCGCGAGCAGGCTCCGGAGGAGATGCGCGCGATGATCGCCGGCGCCGAGAACATGATGCGCGGCATCGGCGGCACGCTGTTCGCCCTCCAGCTCGGGCAGGTCGTGGGGCAGCTCGCGGCCGAGGTCGTCTCGGGCGGCGACATCGGCATCCCGCTGCTCGAAGAGGGCGACGCCGCGATCCTGCCGCAGAACGTCGCCGCGTTCGGCGAGGGCCTCGACATCCCGATCGACCAGGTCCAGATCTACCTGGCGGTCCGCGAGCTCGCCCACGCCCGCCTCTTCCGCCACGGCAAGTGGCTCCGCCTGGCCCTGATCTCGCAGATCACCGACTTCGCGCGCGGCATCAGCATCGACACCACCCGCCTCGAGGAGCTCGCCGAGACCTTCGACCCCTCGAACCCCGAGGAGCTGCGCGACGCGATGACCTCCGGCGCGCTGATCCCGCCGAAGACGGAGGAGCAGCTCGCTGCGCACGCCCGCCTCGAGACGGTCCTCGCGCTCATCGAGGGCTGGGTCGACGTGGTGACCGCCGCCGCGACGACGCGCCTGCCCAGTGCCGGAGCGATCGCCGAGACCGTCCGCCGCCGCCGCGCCTCCGGGGGGCCGGCCGAGTCGGCGTTCGCGACCCTCGTGGGCCTGGAGCTCCGGCCGCGGCGTCTGCGCGACGCCGCCGCCATGTGGCAGGCCGTCACCGACGCGGTCGGAGCGGAGGCGCGCGACAGCCTGTGGTCGCACCCCGACCTGCTGCCCGGCTCCGAGGACCTGGACGACCCGAGCCGCCTCGTGGCGCGGCTCAGCGCGGAGGCCCGGGGCGAGACTCCGGAGCCGGACGAGATGGACCTCGCGCTCGAGGAGCTCCTGAACGGCGGGACGCCCGACGCCTCCTCCGAGGACGGCACCGGCCCGACGGGCGACCGTCCCGTCTGATCCGACGCCTGCGAGGGGCCTGTGGAGAACTCCGCGGGCCCCTCCGTCGTTTCGGCCATGCTCTCGGCATGGTCCTCCGGCTCGATCCCCGACTCCCCGTCCTCTGGCGCTCCGCGACCGCGGTGCAGATCGGCCTCGACCGCCCGCACGCGGTCCTCGAGGGCGTCGGCTACGCGGAGGAGCTGCTGCTGCACGCCCTGCGGGTCGGGACGAGCGCCGGCACCGCTCGGCTGATCGCGCGACGGGCGGGCGCCTCCGACGACCGGATCGACGACCTGCTCGAGACGCTGCGCCCGGTGCTCTCCCGCAACGTCTCCCCCGCCCCGCCGCCGGCGCCGCGCGTCGTCGTCGAGGGCGATGGAGCCGCGGCGGACGCCCTGCGCACCCTGCTGCGCGGCGAAGGCTGCGAGCTGGTGGCGGAGGACGAGGTCCCGGACGTGGCGGTGCTCCTCGCCGACTTCGCCGTCGCTCCCGCACGGGCGGCGCACTGGCTGGCGGCGGACGTCCCCCACCTCGCGGTGGTCTTCGGCGACGAGGCCGTCCGGGTCGGCCCGCTGGTCGAGCCGGGCGCGGGGCCCTGCCTGCACTGCGCCGAGCGCGACCGCATCGACTTCGACCCCGAGTGGCCGCGGCTCGTGATCCAGGTGCTCGGCCGCCGCGCCCCGACCAGGACGGGCCTCGCCAGCGCCTCGATCGCCGTGGTTGCGGCCGATGCGGTGCTCCGCCGGGTCCTCGCGGGATCGACGGCGTTGCGCGAGAGCGAGCGCACCTACTCCGACGCCTCGGGCGGCTTCAGCGAGCGGAGGCTGGAGCCGCACCGCGAGTGCGCGTGCCGAGCTCTTCCAGGAACCTCGACGGCTCCCGCCTCGTGACGCGGCCCACGGTCGAGCGCGACCACGACAGGCGCAACCGCCTGCGCGCGCGGGTGATGCCGACGTAGAGGAGGCGGCGCTCCTCGTCGATGCCCTCGAGACCGCTCGCGTACGAGATCGGCAGCAGCCCCTCCGACAGGCCCATCAGGTGGACCGACTCCCACTCCAGGCCCTTCGCGGAGTGGATGGTCGCGAGGGTCACCGCCGCCCGGTCGGGCTCGTGGTGCACCTGCTGGCGGGCGAGGAGGTCGTCGGTGAACTGCCGGAAGCTCCAGCCCGCGGGGGCCTCGTCGACCAGGCGGGCGAGGGTGTCGAGCGACTCCCAGCGATCGCGGACGGCGCCGGGGGCCGACGGCGGCTCGGCGCTCCAGCCGAGCGAGCGAAGGACGTCGCTGACCGACTTGAAGAGGGGCTCGCCGGCGATCGAGACCGAGGCTGCGCGCAGCTGCATGACCGCCTGCTTCACCTCGGGCAGGTCGAAGAAGCGCTTGCCGCCGCGCATGTGCGCGCTGACACCGCGCTCGGTGAGCGCGTGCTCGAGCACCGCCGACTGCGAGTTGGTGCGGAAGAGGATCGCGATGTCGGAGGGTCGGACGCCCGCCTGGATGTCGGCGGCGACCCGCTCGGCCACTCCGCGCGCCTCCGCGATGTCGTCGGGGTAGGCGTCGATGGAGGGCTCGGGCGCCTCGCCCTTCTCGACGGCGTGCAGGACGAGCGCGCCGGGGCGACCGCGCATCAGGCGGTTCGCCGTCTGCACGATCGGAGTCGCGGAGCGGTAGTTCTCCTCGAGGCGCACCACGGTGGCGGAGGGCCAGCGGCCCGGGAAGTCGAGGAGGTAGTCGGCGCGGGCGCCGGCGAAGGAGTAGATCGTCTGACTCGCGTCGCCCACGACGCACAGGTCGCTGCGGTCGCCGAGCCACAGCTCGAGCAGCCGCTGCTGGAGCGGGTTCACGTCCTGGTACTCGTCGACGACGAAGAAGCGGTACTGCTCGCGGACCTGCATGGCCATCGCCGGCTCCGACTCGAGCATGCCCGCGGTGACGAGCAGGACGTCCTCGAAGTCGATCTGGCGGCGCTGGTCCTTCAGCCCCTCGTACTCGTCGACGAGAGCGACGGTCTGCTCGAGCGTCAGCCGACCGGGGAGCGCACGGGTGCGGGCCGCGACGGCGTACTGCTCGAGCGACAGCGCCGAGACCTTCCGCCACTCGATCTCGGCCGAGAGGTCGCGCAGCGTCGCAGTGTCGAGCTTCAGCCGGAGCCGCTCGGCGGCGTGGCCGAGCAGGCGGGCCTTGCCGTCTAGCAGCTGCGGCATCGTTCCGCCGACGAGCTGGGGCCAGAAGTAGCCCAGCTGCGACAGCGCCGCGGCGTGGAACGTGCGGGCCTGCACTCCCCCGGCGCCGAGGACGCGCAGGCGCGAGCGCAGCTCCGCTGCGGACCGGCTCGTGAAAGTCAGCGCCATCACCCGGCTCGGCGTGTAGACGCCGGTCGCGACGCCGTGGGCGATGCGGTGCGTGATGGTGCGGGTCTTGCCCGTGCCCGCTCCCGCGAGCACGCAGACCGGGCCGAGCAGCGCCTCCGCCGCCTCGCGCTGCCCCTCGTCGAGTCCGTCGAGCAGGCTCACGCGATGGGCCCGTTCTCGAGCTCGCCCCCGTACCAGTCCTCGATCATGGCGCGGGCGATGGAGGAGCGGCCCGGCAGCAGGACCGACTCGAGCGAGTCGCGCAGCTGGTCGCGGGTGAACCAGCGGAGGTCGACGATCTCCTCGCCGTCGGGGAGCAGAGCGGCCGGCTCCTGGTCGGGCGCGAGGCGGGCGGTGAAGCCGACCATCAGCGAGGCGGGGAAGGGCCACGGCTGCGAGCCGAGGTAGACGGGATCGACGACGCGCATGCCCGACTCCTCGAAGATCTCGCGGACGACGGCGGCCTCGAGGGACTCCCCCGGCTCGACGAAGCCGGCGAGGAGCGAGAAGCGGTCGGCCCCCCACATGGCGTTCGAGCCGAGCAGCAGGCGGTCGTCGGCGTCGAGGACGCAGACGATGATCGCGGGGTCGGTGCGCGGGAAGACCTGGCTGCCGTCGGTGGGCGAGCGGCGCACCCAGCCGCCCTGCTCCACGATCGTCGGGTCGCCGTTGCGCGGAGAGTAGGCGTGGGAGGCGTGCCAGTTGGCGATCGCGAGCGCCTCGGTGAAGAGGCCGGCGTCGCGGCGGCTGAGGCGCTCGGCGATCGGGCGCAGCGCGCTCCAGCGCTCCTCGTCCGGCTCGAGCTCGAGCGCGGCGGCCTCGGTGAGGACCGTGGCGACGACGGGCGTGCCCGCGGGCTCCCCCGGGGCGTCGACGGTGGTGCGGCCGAGGTAGACGCGGAGGGTGCCCGCGGTGACCGCGCTCGCGCTCTGCAGGGCGAGGGCGTCGCCGTCGACGAGGGCGCGATCCTTCCGCAGAGCGAGGACCCGGGTGGCGGGATCGGCGAGCAGCTCGTCGTAGAGATCCGGACGGGCGCGGGTGAGGTAGTCGCGATCGACGGCCTGACGGGCGAGCGGGAGGCGTTCGATGAAGGGCGTGGTCATTCGGAGCTCTTTCCAGGAGGCGGTGCCGCGGGATCGGGAGGCGCGGGAAGGGTCGGGCGGAGCCGCTGGGCCGGAGCCGTCTCCCGAGCACGGCATCGGCGGGAGAGCGCGTGGCGGACGGGCCGGTCGGGGGCGGAGCGACCTAACCTGGAGCCATGGCCAGATCCCATCTCACTCTAGCCGCGCTGGCCACTTCGGCCGTCGAGGGCCTCGACGTCCGGACCGCGCGCGCGTTCACCCACTCGACCCACGGGGACTTCGACTCCGCCCTGCTCTCGACCCGTGAGGGGGCCCGGCTCCTCGTGCGCGTGCCGACCTCGCCGCTGGCCGAGCAGGAGCAGCTCGGCGACCTCGTCGCGCTGCGCGCGCTGACCGCGGGGATCCGCAGCCGCCTGCCGTTCGACCTCCACACGAGCGTCGGGCAGGCGCCCTTCGACGGCACCCGGGCCGTGGTCTACGAGTTCCTCGACGGCGACCGCGTCCTCATCGACGACGTCGCCCCGGCGAGCGGGCTCGCCGACTCGATCGGTCGCGCGATCGGAGCGATCCACTCGCTGCCGGCGTCGTTCGTGCAGGAGGCGGGCCTGCCCGTCTCGACCGCCCGCGACAGCGTGAACGAGACGGTCGCCGTGATCGAGCGCGCCGCCGACACCGGGCACGTCCCCGCGGCGCTCGTCGCGCGCTGGGAGACGGCGTCCTCGGACGAGTCGCTCTGGCAGTTCGACCCGACCGTGGTGAACGGCTCGATGACGTCGGACTCCTTCCTGCGCTCGGGCGAGGTCGTCACCGCGGTGCTGGGCTGGGCGGCGCTGCGCGTCGGCGACCCGGCACGCGATCTGCACTGGCTGCTGAGCGCCCCCGGAGCCGGCACCGCCTTCGCCGCCTACTCGCGGATGCGCGCGGGAGCGGTCGACCGGACCCTGCGCCAGCGGGCGCAGCTCTACGCCGAGCTCGAGCTGGCGCGCTGGCTGCTGCACGGCACCGAGACCGACGACTCCGCGATCGTCGACGACGCGGTGGCGATGCTCGACACGCTCGTCGACAGCGTGCTCGGCGACCTCTCCGCCCCGCTGTCGTCCGACACGGGCCCGGTGCTCGAGGTCTCGGAGGTCGAGGAGCTGCTGAACCGCACGCCCGGCGCCCGGACCGGCGCCTCGGCTCACGGCCGCGGCCTCGCCCCGAGGGCCGAGGAGAGCGACTCCGAGAGCTCCCGCTCCGAGTAGAACCGCTCGGGTCGCAGCACCAGGTCGTCGGCCACGAAGTAGAAGACGGCGTCGATGCTCTCGAGCGGCACGCCCTTCCACTTCGCGAAGGCCAGCCGGTAGAGCGCGAGCTGGAACTGCTTCAGCTCGAGGTCGGCCGCGTCCTTCGGGGCGCGGCCGGTCTTCCAGTCGACGATCTGGTAGCCGCCTGCGACGGGGTAGACAGCGTCGATCTTGCAGACGACGACGTGCTCGGCGAGCTGCAGGTGGATCTCGATCTCGACGGCCTCCGGGCGGCGGGTCGCCCACTCCGAGTGCTCGAAGGTCTCGACGAGGGCGGCGAGCCGCTCCTGCTCGACGCTCGCCCCGCCGAGGTCGTCGAGCTCGTCGGGGAACGTGTCGACCGCCTCAGCCTCGCCCTGGACGCCGAAGCGGTTCTCGACCCAGGAGTGGAACGTCGTGCCGAGCCGGGTCTGGCGGTACGGGCGCTCGGGCATCGGCCGGCGCAGCTGGGCGGCGACCTCCTCCGGCGCGCTGATGACGTCCTTGAAGCGCGAGGCGGGGATGCGCACGGGCAGCGCGACGCGCTCCCCGCCGGCGAGTCGCACGGCGCGCTCGGCGAGCAGCAGCCGGATGTCGTCGCCTCGCGGGCCCTGGAGCCCCGGCTCGGCGATCCGCACCCGCTCGGCGGCAGCGCGCACGCGCTCCCCGCGCGATCCGAGCGGATCGTGCGGCCAGCGGAAGGTGCGCGGGGCGCGCTCGAGGGGGTTCTCGAGGTGGGAGGGCTCGACGGGGAGCTCGGGGATCGTGCCGGCCTCGGCCAGGTCGCGGAGGAACACGCCGGGCCCGCGGGGCTTGGACTGCCCCGCCCACCACGATCCGCTCAGCAGCAGGTGGTGGCGGGCGCGGGTCACGGCGACGTAGGCGAGGCGCCGCTCCTCGGACTCGTTGCGCTCGCGCAGGGTGTCGCCGAACTCGCCGATCGCGTCGACGACGTCCTTCTGCGTCTCGGCGGTGCGCCAGTCGAGATCGGGCAGCTCGGCCGCGTCGCCGCGGAAGGCGTAGGGCATGGCGCCCAGCCGCACCCAGCCACGGAAGCCCTCGACCGGCGTACCCGGGAGCTCGCCGTCGACCATCCGCGGCACCGCGACGAGGTCCCACTCGAGGCCCTTCGAGCCGTGGATCGTCAGCAGCTGCACCGTTCCCGGCTCCGGATCCTCCGGTCGGGGCGCCAGGCCGTCGCGCTTGTCGGCGAGGACCAGCCAGCGGAGGAAGCCGCGGAGCGAGGACCCGGTGCCGCCGCCCCGGTCGTCGGTCTGCAGGTAGCCGGCGACGGCCTCGCGGAAGGCCTCGAGGTTCGCGCGGCCGTCGCTGCGCGACTCGTTCGCCTCCACCTCGATGTCGAGGCCGAGCTCCTGCTCGACGAGGGTGACGAAGTCGAGCAGGTCGAGTCCGGCCCGGGCCCGGAGCCGGGCGAAGAGCGTGCCCGCGTCGTGCATCCGGGCGAGACCCTGCTCGCTGAAGGCCGAGAGGGCGGAGTGGTCGAGCCTGCCGTCCTCGCCCGGGCGGCGCGAGGCGATGAAGTCGAGCGCCTCGATGATCGAGCCGCCCTCGCCCTCGGTGACGGAGGCGCGCATCCTCTCGCGGACGTCCTCGGGCAGCAGCCGGTGCGCGTGGTCGCGCGACGCGAGCCAGGAGGCGAGATCTCGCAGGGCGCGGAGATCCCTGACCCCGATCCGCCAGCGCGCGCCGGCGAGGAGGCGGACGAGCTCGCTGCCGGCGGCCGGGTCCTCCACCACGGTGAGGGCCGCGACCAGATCGGCGATCTCGGGTTGGCGGAGCAGCCCCCCGATCCCGAGGATGTGGTACCGCACGCCGTGCTTCGCCAGGGCCGCCGCGAAGCGGTCCATGTGGGCGCGGACGCGGAAGAGGGCGGCGGCCGACGGCGGCTCGGGGTTCTCGGCGAGCCGGCCCGCGAACCAGCGGGCGACGTCGTCGGCCTCGTCCTCGATGGTCTCGGGGAAGGTCAGCTCGACGGGGTGCCCGCTCGCGGCGGGACCGGCCTCGAGTCGGTCGACCGCCACTCCGCTGGTCGCCTCGAGCGGCCGGACGATCGCGTTCGCCGCGGCGAGGACGCGATGGCCGTTGCGCCAGCTCATGCTGAGCGAGAAGCGCGCCGCCGAGCCGAAGTCGACTCCGAACCGGCCGAGACCCTCGGCGCTCGCGCCTCGCCAGCCGTAGATCGACTGGTGGGGGTCGCCGACCGCCATGACGCCCTGCCCGGCGAACAGGCGCGAGAGCAGGCGGGTCTGCAGGACGGAGGTGTCCTGGTACTCGTCCAGCAGCACGACCCGGTAGCGCGCGCGGTGCTCGTCGACGAGCTTCGGCACCCGCTCGGTGGTCCGCAGCGCCAGGGCGACCTGGTCCGAGAACTCGACGAAGCCGCGCTCGGCCTTCGCCTCCTGGAAGCGCTCGGCGAGGGAGGTGAGCACGGGCAGCGCGCCGACCGCCTGAACGGCCTTCTCGACCTCGCGGTAGACACCGCTCCCCTTCGAGCCCCGGGGCAGCTCGGCGATCCGCACGAAGTCCTCGGCGAAGCCCGCGACGGCGGCCGGGTCGGCCAGGTTGTCGGCGAGGTCGTGCGCGAGGGCGATGACGAGGTCGGTGAGGCGGTCGATGTTCGCCTCGACGTCGAGGATGCGCGGGTCGGACGTGTCGGCGACCACTCCGCGCGCCAGATGCCAGGCCGAGGCCTCGGACAGCACCGTCGCGTCGCCCTCCCGCCCGATCAGCGCGGCGTTGTCTCGGAAGATCGTGTTGGCGAAGGCGTTGTAGGTGGAGACCGTCGCGGCGTCGAAGGGATCCGGCTCGGTCTGACCCTCCGCGAGCGGGAGGAGCCCCGCCGCGCCGAGCTGGTCGATGCGCCGGCCGATCCGCTCGCCGAGCTCGGCGGCCGCCTTGCGGGTGAACGTCAGTCCGAGCACCTCGGAGGGGGCGGCGAGACCGTTGGCGAGGAGCCACAGCACGCGGTTCGCCATGGTCTCGGTCTTGCCGCTCCCCGCTCCGGCGACGACGAGCGCAGGGGCGAGCGGCGCCTCGATCACGGCGCGCTGCTCGGCCGTCGGCGGGCGGAGGTCGAGCTTCTCGGCGATGGTGAGGGCGTCGATCACGCGGACACCTCCGTCCGGTCCTCATCGGAGCCGTCGTCGGGCTCGACCTCGTCGAGCGCGAGGGTGCCGTCCCCCGAGACCTCCGGCACGGCGTGCTGGCGGTAGCGCAGGGCATCCCCCGGCGAGAACGGCACGGCGTCGAGCAGGCCCGAGAAGGCCGGCGCGGCCATGCCGGTCGCCGCGGCCCGCACCCGTTCGCGCAGGCGCTCGAGCTCCTCCTCGCCGAAGCGCGGCTGCACCACCTCCCGGTAGCGCCTGCCCCGCACCCCGCCCGAGACGAAGAGGAGCTTCGCGCCGCCCCGCTCGGCCGAGCCCGCCGCCTCGATGGCCCCGCTCGCGACCGCGAGCTGGTAGCTGCCGAGCTGGGCGTGCTCCGCGACCGCGGCCTGCGGAGGGATGCTGCGGCCGGTCTTGAGGTCGACGATGGTCACGGAGCCGTCGGCCGAGCGCTCGACGCGGTCGATCGAACCGCGCACGCGGGCCGGCGGCACTCCGATCTCGAACTGCTGCTCGCGGCCGAGGACCTCTCCCCCCGCCTCGCGGAAATCGACGAGGTACTCGGCCAGCCCCTCGACCAGCCGTCGGGTCAGCCGCTTCTGCCGCTCGCCGAGCCAGGGCGACTCGAAGACGAGCTCGGGCCAGCGCGACTCGAGCTGCGCCCACAGGGTCTCGGTGTCGGGCTCGGCCGCGTTCTCGAGCACCCAGTGCACGAGGGTCCCGACGCCCATCGCCGTGCTCGCCGTCGATCCGGACACCGCGTCGACGAACCAGTTGAGCGGCGAGCTCTCGAACGCCTCGAGTCGGCTGGGTGAGACCGACACCGGTCGCTCCGGGTCGTCGAGCTCGAACAGCGGCTCGCTGGTCGAGGGCTCGAGGACTCCGTACCAGGAGACCGGATCGGCCCCGGGCACCTCGGCGAGCGCCAGAGCGCGCAGCCCGCGGATCGCCGCCGGGGCGTCGGGCGAGTTCGGAGTGGTCGCCGTGCGCCGCAGCGCCGCGACCGCTCCCCGCAGGGTGAGGGGCACCGCCGAGGCGGCGTCGAGGTGGGGCACATCGGGCGGCGTCAGCCGGAAGAAGAGGGACGGGGTCTCGTCCTCGCCGGCCACCGCGCTGAGCACGAGCTGGCGGCGCGCGCGGGAGGCGGCGAGCGCGAACATCCGCAGCTCGTCGTCGAGGGTGGCCTTGCGCCCGTCGAGCGGCAGCCCTCCCTCGCCGCGCGCGGCGCGGACCAGCCCGTCGGGGTCCAGGAGGGAGCCGCGCTGGCGGAGGTTGGGCCAGACGCCGTCCTGGAGCCGCGCGACGACCACCACGTCGAACTCGAGCCCGACGACGGAGGAGGGCGTGCCGATCAGCACCGCGTCGTCGACGGAGCGCGGCGCGAGGGTGTCCTCCGGCACCTCGGCCTCGAGGATCTCGGTGACGAAGCCGACCGCCGAGGACGCCGCGGCGCGCTCGACGAAGCGGCGGGCCGCGCTGAAGAGGGCGACCACGCCGTCGAGGTTGCGGTTCGCCTCGGCGGCCGTGAGCCCGGTGCCGAGCGCCAGTTCGCGCCAGGACGTCGCGACCCGGCTCGACTCCCAGGCCGACCAGAGCAGCTCCTCGATCGAGCCGTGGTCGTCGTGCAGCCGCCGGACCCGGTCGATCGTCACCGCCAGGCGCTCGGCCTGCCGCGCGGGGCCGGAGTCGATGGTCGCGAAGCGGCCGGGGGACGAGAGCGCCTCGACGAGCAGGGCGTCGCTCGGGCGGATCCCGTCGCCCGCGAGCTCCTCGGCACGCAGGGCGAGCCGGAGTCGGCGCAGGCCCAGCCGGTCGACGCCGCCGAACGGCCCGAGCAGGAGCTCGGCGGCGAGCGCGGCATCGAGGGGCCGCTCGCCGATGGCGACGCCGACCAGCACGAGCAGCGATCGGGCGGCGTGGTCGTCGCGGAGCGCGCGGCCGGCGAGGACCGAGCGCACCGGCACCTCGGCCACGGCGAGCGCCTTCACGAGCGGCTGCACCGCCGCGCCCGACCGCACGACCACGGCCATGCGGTGCCACGGCACTCCGTCGCGCAGCCGCCGCTCGCGCAGCAGCCGCGCCAGGGTCGCGGCCTCGCGCGCTGCCGTCGGCGCCTGCAGCACGAGGATCGGCGCGGGGCGCCCGGAGCGTCGTCGTCGGCGCCGGCCGCGCGCTGGCGGCCGGCCGCCGCCGCTCCGATGCGCTGGGTCGCCCGCGAGACCAGCGCCCGCAGCGAGGCCGGATGCCGGTGGACGCGCTCGAGGACGAGCGTCTCGGCGTCGCGGACACCGATGCTCGCGGAGAAACGGCCGAGTGTGTCGGAGGAGGCGCCGCGGTAGGCGCTGGTCGCCACGTCGGGGTCGCCGAACGCGATGATCGTCACCCCGCGCGCGGCGAGGGCGCGCAGCAGCACGACGGTCGACTCGCTCGCCTCCTGCAGGTCGTCGACGACCACGAGTCGCAGCGCGGTGATCCGCTCGCCCCCGCCTCCGCCGCGGATGGTCTCGGCCGCGAACGCGGCGAACTCGGCGGCGTCGAGCTTCGTGCCGACGTCCGGCGACATCCAGTCGACGACCTCGCGGAACTCGTCGATCAACTCGGCGGCCGCCGCCCACTCGCCGCGCTCGGCGTCGACCGCGAGCGCCCGGATCGCCGCGGTGTCGAGCCCGTGCTCGGTCGCCCGCATCCCGAACTCGCGCAGCTCCGTGCGGAAGGTGCGGAGCCGGAGCACCTCGGGGCCGAACCCGTCCGGCCAGCGCGGCCCGGTGCCCTCGGCCAGGTGCCCCTCGATCAGCTCCGACAGGAGGACGTCCTGCTCGCCGCCGGTGAGCAGCGTCGGCCGCTCGATGCCGAGCTCCTTGGCGGAGGCGGTGACCGCCTCGAACGCGAGCGACGTCGCGGTGCGCGCCAGGGGCCCGCGCGTCGGCACGTCGAGTCGGAGGGCGAGGACGTCGCGGAGGGAGGTGGCGGCGGTGCGGCTCGCGGCGAGGACGGCGACGGACTCGGGGGCGTAGCCGCGCTCGAGGACCCGCTCGGCCACGAGTTCGACGATCGTCGTCGTCTTGCCCGAACCCGGCGCTCCGAGCACGGCGGCGCTGCGTCCGTCCGGCAGTGCCAGAACGGCTCGCTGCGAGGCGTCGAGCTCGATCCGTGCGCCGGTCTCCGGCCGCTCCTCGACGGAGACGGCAGGGGCGGAGGGGGTTCCAGGAGCGGGCACGCGACCACGCTAGCCAACACCGCCGACACTGCCCGGCGCCCGCGGCGCGGCAGCTCGCGCCCCCGGTCCGCTCAGCGCGAAACCCGCGTCGGGGCCTCGGCACGGTGCCGTATCGTGACAGCCACGTCCCTCCTCCCGAAAGGCAACTGCTGGTGGAAATCCGTATCGGAATCGTCAACACCCCGCGAGAGCTCAACTTCGAGTCCTCGATGTCCGCGACCGAGGTCGAGAAGACGGTCACCACCGCTCTCGAGGCCGGTGCGAAGGTCCTGCGCCTGCGCGACGAGAAGGGCAAGATCTACATCGTCCCCACCGACACCATCGCGTTCGTCGAGCTCGGCTCGGAAGAGTCGCGCCGCGTCGGCTTCGTCGCCTAAGCCCTTCCCGAGCACGACGTGGAGCTGCTCTTCATCGGCATCGGCGGGGTCCTGCTGGGCCTCGCCGCCCGGTACTCGCTGCCGCACCGCCACCTGCACGGCTCGGTGCTCGTGCCCGCGGTCGGCGGAGTCGTCGCCGCGGTGCTCTGGGTCGCGCTGACCTGGGCGGGGCTGCCCTGGGACGGCGGCCTGATCTGGGTCCTCGTCCTGGCGCTCACCGCGGTCGCCGTGGTCGTCGTCGACCTCGTGCTGGGCCGATCGCGCGCCCGCCGCGACGACGCCTCGCTCGAGGCGATGCTGGCTGGGCGCGTCGCCCCCTAGGCGGACCACGACACGAACGAACGGCGCGGGAGTCCTGGACTCCCGCGCCGTTCGTCGTCCAAGGGGGTCAGACCGGCGCCGCGACCTCCGTCGCGAGCAGCGCCTCCGCCACGGCGGCCCGGATCGGCTCGACGATCGGCAGCCGACCGGTGAACTCCGCGACGAGCACCTGCGCCGCCGCACTCAGCGGGCCTCCGCCGATGATCACCGCCTCCGCGCCGGCCGCCTCGGCGCGCAGCACGGCGCCGCGGAGCTCGGTGAGCAGGCGCTCGGGGTCCTCGAGCTCCTCCGCCGCCGTCTCCGTCAGGAAGCACCCGACGTAGTCCTCCGACCGCCCCGCCGAGACGACCAGTGAACGGAGCGTCGTCTCGAGCCGGGCCGTCGTCGTCGCGATCGCGAACCGACGGCCGCCGATCCCCGCAGCGCGCACCGCAGCGGCGCCGATCCCGATCACCGGGAGCCCCGTCGCGCGGGCCGCCCCCTCCGCACCAGGATCGCCGAACGCTGCCACGACGAGGGCGTCGGGTGCGTGCGACAGAACCGAGCGCCGGGCCGCCGCCACGACCTCGCCCGCCGCGGCCGCGAGCGCGACCGGATCGGTGATGATCCGCGGTCCCCTCGCCGCCGTCTCCCCCGCGATCCGGACGTCCAGGCCCCGCACCGCATCCCGGGCGATGCCCACGAGCAGCCGCGTGGTGGTCGCGGAGGTGTTCGGGTTCAGCACGACGAGGGTGCGCACGGTTCAGTCCTCCGCCATCGGGCGGCCGACCGTCTCGCGGGGGAACTGCACGGCGATCGCGCAGATCGCGAAGAGGCCCGCGAGCAGGGCGAACATGCCGCCGACCCCGGAGGCATCCAGCACCGCTCCCGCCAGGAGCGGGAACAGGCCTCCCGAGAGCGACCCGAGCGCGAGGATGACGGAGGTGCCGAGCCCGCGGATCCGCGTCGGGTACTGCTCCGGGGCGAACAGCCAGATGGTGGTGTTGAGCACGATCACCGAGAAGTTGAAGAGGAAGCCGAACATCAGCACGAGGGCGACGGTCGTGCCGAGGAAGCCGAAGCCCAGTCCCGCCCCGACTCCGAGGATCGCGGCGACCGTGAGCGTGAGCTTGCGGGGCAGGCGGCGGGCGGCGAGAGCGGCCACGAGCGCTCCGACCAGGGAGCCCGACTGCATGACGAGGGTATACCAGAGCGCACTGGTGATGTCGAAGCCGCGGGACGTGAGGATCAGCGGGATGAGCGTGAGCATCGAGATCTGCGCGGCGTACGACATGCACACCGCCACTCCGAGGGCGATCGTCGTGCGGCGGTGGCGCCGGCCGAAGAGCTCGGTCCAGCGCGGAGTCGCCACGACCGCGGTCGGTGCGGTCTCGGCAGCACCGAGGTAGTCGACCTCCTCCGTCAGCGGACGGTGCAGCCGCCCCTGGGCCAGGCGGTTGACGACCGTGTTCGCCTCGGCGACGCGTCCGCGGGCCGCGAGGTAGCGGGGCGTCTCGGGCAGCGCTCGACGGTAGACCACGACGGCGAGGGCGGGGATCACGAGGAGGCCGAAGAGCCAGCGCCAGCGGTCGTCGCCCGTGAACACCGTGAAGACGATGACTCCGAACAGCGGGGCGAGCATGTTGCCCAGCCCGGCCGCCGCGACGTTGATGAGACCGACCGCCGTCCCGCGGTGCTTGGCCGAGAAGAACTCCGCGAGCATGATCACGGCGGTCGCGATCTCGCCGCCGAGCCCGAGGCCCACGAGGAAGCGCGCCGCGACGAGGATCTCGTAGCTCGGCGCGAGGGCGCAGAGCAGGCTGCCGACCGCGAAGACCATCAGGTTCGCGCCCAGGAGGGTCCGCCGGCCGACCCGGTCCATCACGACTCCCGCGAGCACGCGGCCGAGCGCCACGGCGGTGAACGTCGCGGTGTTGAGCAGACCGAGCTGCGCCCCGGCCAGGCCCCAGTCCGCGGCCAGCACCGGCCCGGCGACTCCGACCGTGTTCTGCTCGATCGCGTCGAAGAACACGCCGAACAGGATCATCGCGACGATGCCGACGTGCGCGCTCGTGACTCCGATGCGCGAGTAGGCGGCCTCGATGCGGTCCCCCATCGTCGTCGAGGGCGGAGGGTTCGTGACGGTGCTCATGGGCGGATCCTTTCGAACGGAGTCAGGGAGGCGCTCGGTATACCGAAGCACGTCGGCAACGCTACGGTCGCGCTCCCACCCGCGTGTTTCGGCCGCGTGAAATCGCTGTTACGGCTGGCGATCGCGACGCCCGCTACCCTGGCCCCACCCGCACAGGTAGACCCGAGGAGGCGCCATGGTCGAGAAGAGCCCGGCGAAGACGATGTCGCAGACCGTCTACGAGGAGCTGCGCCGCAGGATCCTCGACGGCAGGCTCCCCGCCGGGGAGCCGATCCGGGAGCGCGATCTCGCCGCCGAGCTGGCCGTCTCGCGCGTCCCGATCCGCGAGGCCCTCCCCTGGCTCGAGCTGGCCGGCCTCGTCACCGTGCGGCCTCGGAGCACCGCCGTCGTGACGATCGTCACGCGACGCGACGTCGACGAGCTCTACGACATCCGCTCGGCGCTCGAGCCCCTCGTGGCGCGGAAGGCCGCCGAAGCGGTGTCCCGCGGTGCCGATGCCACAGCGCTCGTCGCCGTCGTCACGGACGCGAGCACGGCCCTCGCCGACGGAGACCTCGCGCGGTTCCACTCCGAGAGCGGCCGCATCCACGGCGCGATCGAGGCGATCGCCGGCAACCGGCTGCTGATCTCGACCATGGGGCCGCTGGACGAGCGGAGCAACCGCCTCAACATCGCGAACATCCAGGCGGAGCCGCGCGTGCGCCACGAGGAGCACGTGCGTCTGGCGGAGGCGGTCGCCGCGGGGGACGCGGGCCTCGCCTCCTCCGTGGCTCACGCGCACGTCGAGTGGGGGCGGCAGCGCACGATCGCGACGCTCGCCGACGTGCCCGGCTTCTCGGCGGAGTGACGCCGGCGGCTCAGGCGGTCAGCCCGAGCGCGTCCATCCGCCGGGTGTGCGAGGCGATCAGCTCGGTGAACACCGGCTCGATGCGCGACTCGTCCGAGTCGGGGTTGCCCGACCCCATCAGCGCCGAGCGCGCGACGAGCAGGGTGTCTCCCACCAGGCGGCGGCCCCAGACCGCCAGGCGCGAGCCGAGGCGCTCGTCGGCAGCGATCTCGCGGCGCAGGATGGTGATCAGCCCGTCGATGCCGGTGTCCGCGCCCAGCGTCTGGGCGATCCGCGGGCCCACGTCGTTCGGGAGCCCCCCGGTCAGGCGGATGAAGAAGTCGTCGAGCAGCCCGGCCGTGATGTAGGCCGAGAGGAGCGTCTCGTGCAGGTCCGCTCCGCGGGTCAGCCGCTCGAACGTGTCGATCGCGGGGCGGAACGGCGCCATCGCCTCGCCCGGCTCCACCTCGCGCCGGCGGAGCTCGGCGACCACCGCGTGGTGCTTCGAGAGCGCGGTGCCGGCCGCGGCCGAGATCGCCTCCTTGTCGGCGAGGTCGTCGGTGTCGGCGACGGCTCGGGCGAGCGCCTCGAAGATCGCGAGCTGCAGGTAGGCGACCTGCCCGAGGTAGGGCAGCACCTCGGGGGTCAGATCCGCCAGGTCGACGCGGTCGCGCTTGGCGGACTCGCCCCGCGGGGTCAGACGAGGGGCCTCTCCGGAGGGACGTCGGCGTCGGAACCAGGCTGCCATTCGCCCAGCTTAGAGCGCGGGCGGTGCGCCCCGCCGCCGCCTTCGGGGCCGCGGAGAGAGCGTGGCGGTAGACTCGCCGGGATGTCACCGGCGCTGGATCGGTGACCCTGCGCCCGGAGTCGTACAGGGGCGTAGACCGTTCGACACGACAGGCGCTTCACTCCCGTGACTTTCTCCGATCTCAACATCGACGACGACATCGTCGCCGCACTCGCCTCCAAGGGCATCCTCGAGCCGTTCCCCATCCAGGAGCAGACGATCCCCCTGGCCCTGCAGAAGCAGGACATCATCGGCCAGGCCAAGACCGGCACCGGCAAGACCTTCGGCTTCGGCCTCCCCCTCATCCAGGCGCTGGGCACCGATCCGGAGCCGGGCGTCAAGGCGCTCATCGTCGTCCCGACGCGCGAGCTCGCCGTGCAGGTGACCGAGGACATCGAGCTCGCCGCCTCCAACCGCCCCACCAAGATCGTCTCGATCTACGGCGGCAAGGCGTACGAGGGCCAGATCGAGCAGCTCAAGGCCGGCGCGCAGATCGTCGTCGGAACCCCGGGCCGCCTGCTCGACCTCGCCGGTCAGCGCCTGCTGTCGCTCGCGAACGTCCAGGTGATGGTGCTCGACGAGGCCGACAAGATGCTCGACCTCGGCTTCCTCTCGGACATCGAGAAGCTGTTCGCCCAGACCCCGCAGACCCGCCACACCATGCTGTTCTCGGCGACGATGCCCGGCGCGATCGTCGCGCTCGCGCGCCGCTTCATGAACAAGCCGATCCACATCCGCGCGACCGATCCCGACGAGGGCATCACGCAGGCCAACATCAAGCACATCGTCTACCGGGCGCACTCGCTCGACAAGGACGAGGTCATCGCGCGCATCCTGCAGTCGGAGGGTCGCGGCAAGACCGTCATCTTCACCCGCACCAAGCGCGCCGCGGCCCGCATCGTCGAGGAGCTGAACGACCGCGGCTTCAACGCCGCCGCCGTGCACGGCGATCTCAACCAGGAGCAGCGCGAGCGGGCGATGGCGGCGTTCAAGGCCGGCAAGAAGGACATCCTGATCGCCACCGACGTCGCCGCCCGCGGCATCGACGTGAACGACGTCACCCACGTGATCAACCACACGATCCCGGACGACGACCAGACCTACCTGCACCGCGTCGGCCGCACCGGCCGCGCGGGCAAGACCGGCATCGCCGTCACGTTCGTCGACTGGGAGGACCTGCACAAGTGGGCCCTCATCAACCGTGCGCTCGAGTTCGGCCAGCCCGACCCGGTCGAGACGTACTCCTCGTCGCCGCACCTCTACACCGACCTCGACATCCCCGTGGGCACGAAGGGCCGGCTGAAGCCGACTCCGATCCCCGCCGAGGCGAAGGCCGACGCGCAGCCCGAGCGCAGCACCCGTCAGCGCGAGCCGCGCGAGGGCCGCGAGCCCCGTCGCCGCACCCGCGGCGCAGGCGAGCAGTCCGAGGCCGCCGCACCGCAGACCGGCCAGGCGCCCTCGAGCGAGAGCAAGGAGCACCACGACGGCAACAGCGAGCCGCGCCGCCGGACGCGCCAGCGCCGCCGCAGCCCGCGCCCCGACGCGCAGGTCTGACGCACTCCTTCACGAGCCCCCTCCGCGAGCGATCGCGCGAGGGGGCTCGTGCGTCCACCCGAGGGTGAGCGTCGGCGTCAGCCCCGAGCGGAGGCGCGGATCGCGTCGACCGTCGCGCGCGGGGTCGTGTTCTCGCCGAGCCGGTTCGGCTTGCCCGTGCCGTGGTAATCGCTGGAACCGGTCGTGACCAGGCCGTAGCGCTCGGCGAGCTCGCGCAGTCGCGTCCGGCCGCCCGCCGTGTTCTCGCGGTGCTCGACCTCGAGGCCGAACAGCCCGGCCTCGACGAGGTCCGGCAGCATCGACTCGACGACGATGCCGCGGGTGCTGGTCGCCGGGTGCGCGATCACCGGCACGCCGCCCGCGGCGCGGACGAGGCGGACCGCGTCGACCGGGTCGGGGGCGTAGTGCGGTCGGTAGTAGCCGCCGCGCCAGTCGAGGATCCCGGCGAAGGCCGCCGAGCGGTCGGTGGCGAGGCCGCGGGCGACGAGGGCGTCGGCGATGTGCGGGCGTCCGATCGTGGATCCGGGGCGGGTCTGCGCGAGGACGTCGTCCCAGGTGAGGTCGTAGTCGGCCGAGATCGCGGTCACGATCGCCTCGGCGCGGTGCCTCCGCTCCGAGCGGATGCGCGCGGTCTCGGCGACGAGAGCGGGATCCTCCGGATCCACGAGGTACGCGAGCACGTGCACGCTCGCCCAGCCGACGCGCGACGAGAGCTCCATGCCCGGGACCAGCTCGATGCCGCAGTCGCGGGCCGCGTCGATCGCAGCGGCCCAGCCGCCGGTGGAGTCGTGATCGGTGAGAGCCACTCCGGCCAGGCCCGCGTCGGCCGCCGCGCGCACGAGCACCTCGGGCGGTTCCGTGCCGTCGGAGACGAGGGAGTGGGTGTGGAGGTCGAACCCGCCTCCCGCGACATGCATGCCCCCCATCGTAGACGCGCGTCCTGCGCCCGAGGCCGGGAGGATGCCCTACCCTGACCGGGATGGGGACGAGACTGGTGAAGACCGCGGTGGCCGCGGCGGTGGCGATCGTCCTGCTCGTGGCGACCGCGCCGGGGTTCTTCGGTCTCGCTCGCGAGGCGCCCTTCGCCCAGCTCGTCTCGTTCCGGCTCGGCACGGCGCTCGGCGCCGTGGCGGTGGCCGTCGTCCTCGTCGTCGTGGCGGTGCTGGTGCGCCCGGTGCGCCGGCTCGCGCTCGTGATCGCGGGGCTCGGACTCGCGTTCGCCGTGGTCCTCGCCGGTCTGCAGTCCGTCCGGGGCGACGACTCCTCGCCGCCCCGCGCCCACCGCCTCGCGGACCTGCGGATCCTGACCTGGAACACGCTCGACTCCGTGCCCGTCGACACGGTCGTCGCACTCGCGACCGAGAACGCGGTCGACGCCCTGAGCCTCGTGGAGGTGTCGGAGGCTCCCGCGCAGGAGATCGCCGCCGCGCTCGGCGCCGCCGGCCGCCCGATGACCCTGCACTACGCGGCGGGGAGCGAGAGCACGGCCGGCACGGCGCTGCTGCTCGCGCCGTCGCTCGGCGCCTACTCCGTCGACCCCGAGAGCACCCCCACCGGCACCCTCGCCTCACTCGTCGTCCGACCGGACACCCCTGAGCGCCCGGTGATCGCCGCCGTGCACGCCGCTCCGCCGATCCCCTCGCTGATGGCCGACTGGCGCAGTGATCTCTCCCGCCTCGCCGCGCTCTGCAGCACGGAGGAGGACGTGGTCGTGGTCGGCGATCTCAACTCGACCCTCGACCACTGGGCCGGCCTGCCCGGCACGGCCGACCTCGGCGGCTGCACCGATGCGGGCTCGCTCGCCGGCGGCGCCGCCCTCGGGACCTGGCCCGCGTCGCTCCCGACGCCGCTGGGCGCTCCCATCGACCACGTCCTCTTCTCCGGGCGCTGGGACGTCTCGGGCTACGTCGTCGTCGACGACCGGGACGACGCGGGGAGCGACCACCGACCGGTCCTCGCCCAGCTCTCGGTGCGCGGTCTGGTCAAGGAGACGTCCTGACCCCTCCCCCGGACGAGGAGGAGAATGGGGGCATGACGAACACGGACGAGCAGACCACCCCGACGCCCGACCCCGCCGCCGCGCCCACCCCGCGCGCGACCGCGAACCGCTCGACGACCCCCGCCTCCGACCGCTTCCGCGACTTCATCGCCTCCGGCTGGGCCGAGCGGGACGAGCCGCTGCCCGCCGCGCGCGAGCAGGCCTCCTTCGCCGCCGCCCGTCGCGAGCGCCTCTCGGCGCTGCACACCGGCGAGCGCGTCGTGATCCCCGCGGGCCGGCTCAAGCAGCGGGCGAACGACACCGACTACCCGTTCCGCGCGCACTCCGCCTTCACCTGGCTGACCGGCTGGGGCGCCGACTCCGAGCCCGGCGCCGTCCTGGTGCTCGAGCCCGGCGAGTCGGGGCACAGCGCGGTGCTGTACTTCCGCGAGCGCGCCGGCCGCGACTCCGACGAGTTCTACGCGAACCCCGAGATCGGCGAGTTCTGGATCGGGCCGCGGCCCTCCCTCGCGCAGGTCTCGGCCGACCTCGGGCTCGAGGCCCGCGGCATCGACGAGCTGGACGCGGTCCTGGACGCGCAGGACGACGTGTCCGTGGCCGTGCTGCGCGAGGCCGACCCGCTGGTCGCCGAGCGCCTCGCCGGTCGCACGTCGGACGACTCCGACGCCGCCCTCGAGCGCGACCTCAGCGAGCTGCGCCTGGTGAAGGACTCCTACGAGATCGCCGAGCTGCGCGCCGCCGTCGACGCCACCGCCCTGGGCTTCGAGGACGTGCTCGCCGACCTGCCGCGCATCGTCGCCCACGAGCGCGGCGAGCGCCTGATCGAGGGCGTGTTCAACGGCCGCGCCCGCGCCGACGGCAACGCGGTCGGCTACGACACGATCGCCGCCGCCGGTCCGCACGCCTGCATCCTGCACTGGACCCGCAACGACGGACCGGTGCGTCCCGGCGAGCTCGTCCTGCTGGACGCGGGCGTCGAGCAGGAGAGCTACTACACCGCCGACATCACCCGCACCTTCCCGGTCGACGGCGTCTACACCGAGGCGCAGCGCCGGGTGCACGAGACGGTGCGGGAGGCGGCCGACGCCGCGTTCGCGATCGTCCGCCCCGGCATCCGCTTCCGCGAGGTGCACGCCGCCGCCATGGCCGTGATCGCCCGCCGCACCGCGGAGTGGGGGCTCCTCCCCGTCAGCGCCGAGGAGGCGCTCGAAGCCGACAACCAGCAGCACCGCCGCTACATGGTGCACGGCACGAGCCACCACCTCGGCCTCGACGTGCACGACTGCGCGAAGGCCCGGCGCGAGATGTACCTCGACGGAGTGATCGAGGCCGGCATGGTCTTCACGATCGAGCCCGGCCTGTACTTCCAGCCCGACGACCTCACGGTGCCCGAGGAGCTGCGCGGCATCGGGGTGCGGATCGAGGACGACGTGCTGGTCACCGAGCACGGCGTCGAGAACCTGTCGGCCGGCATCCCGCGCTCGGCCGACGAGATCGAGGCCTGGATGGCGCGGCTGGCCCGCTGAGGCGCCGCGCCGCTCAGGCGGCGAGCGCTGGAGCCGCGAACGCGCCCTGAGCGGTCGCGAGCGCGAGGCCCTCGAGGAGCACCGCGAGCTGGCCCGCGGGGGCCTTCGGATCCTCCGGGTGCCACTGCACGGCCACGATCGGGGCGCTGCGGTGCTCGATCGCCTCGACGACCCCGTCGTCCGCGCGCGCGACGATCTCGAGCCCGGGCGCGAGGCGGTCGACGGCCTGGTGGTGCGCGCTCTGCACCGCCAGGACCTCCGCGCCGAAGAGCCCGGCCAGGGTCGAGGACGCGGCGAGCTCCACCGGGTGGCTGTGCATCCGCTCGTGCGCGGGGGCGGCGGCGTTCACGTGCGCGGCGTCGGGGCCGAGGTCCGGGACGAGCGTGCCGCCGAGGGCGACGTTGACGACCTGCAGGCCGCGGCAGATGCCGAGCAGGGGCGTGCGGCGGGCGAGAGCGCGGTGCACGAGGGCGATCTGCGCGTCGTCGGCGCGCTCGGCGTGCGGGCCCTCGCCGGGATAGCCGCGGGCGGCTCCGTATCGCTCGGGCGCGATGTCCTCGCCGCCTGCCAGCACGACCGCGTCGGCACCGTCGGTCTCGGCGAGCAGCCGGGCGGCGCCGAGGTCCTCGGCCGCGTACCGCTGCGCGTCCCAGCCCAGCTCGCGGGCGAGGGTCAGGAGGCGTCCGTTCAGGATCTGCACGTACGCGTGGTACTCGTCGCGTCCGGGCCGTGTCCGGGCGACCTCCACGATGGCGAGCGAGCGGGTCATGCCGTCCATCCTGCGCACCCCGGCGAGCACGGTCGAGCGGAGGCGACACTGTCCGTAACACGCGGGCCGTACGATCGCGGAGTGACCTCCGCTCCCCCGCCCCTCCCGGAGCGGCTGCAGCGCGCCCGTGCCGACGTCTCGGTCCTCGCCGGCCTCGCCTCCGAGCGGCAGGTGCGCCCGCTGCGCGAGGCCGCGGACCGCGCCGCCGACGCCGCGGAGGAGCACGCCGAGGCCCTTCTCGCCGGCGTCGAGGGGATGACCGCGCTCCTCGCCCGCGCCGAGGCCCAGCTGAGCGGCCTCGAGCGCTCGGTGCGGGACGACCTCGACCGGGCCGACACCCTCTCCGGCGTGCGGACGACCGCGCAGGTCGCCTCCGCGGCCGACGTCGCGACCGCCGGAGCCGCCGCCAGGGCGCTGCTGCTCGACGCCGACGAGGCGCGCGCGGCGTCGACCGGGCACGACCCCGCCGCGGTGCTCGCGCTCCTCCTCGACGCCGACGCCGCGCTGGACGCGGTCGTCGCCGGGTACCGGGACCCGCACGCGCAGGCCGAGCGCCAGCTCCTGCTCGTCGAGGCCGCCCGCACGGCCGCCCGTCTGGGCGCGGACGCGGTCGGCCTGCTGGTGCTCGTGCACGGCGACCGGATCACCTCGGCGCCGCGCATCCTCGCGGAGGAGACGCTCGCGCAGCTCGACGCCGCGGTCCGGCTCGCCGCCGCCGACCCCGCGGGTGCACTGGAGGAGGCCCGACGGGCGGTCGAGCGCTCGCGCTCCGCTCTCGACGAGGCGATCGTCGACCTGGACGGGCCCGACGCGCCCGCCGCCGGGGCGCCCGCGGCGGCCAGCGCCGACCCCGCGCTCGGCGTGCTGCCCGCGGTCTGAGGACGAGCGCCGCCCCGTGCCAGACTGAGACGCATGGCGTCCTTCCTCGTGGTCCCGCAGTGGCAGGGCTCGGCGTCGACGCGGGCCATGCGCCTCGTCGACGGGGCCGAGGCGATCCGCGGCGACCTCCCCTCCTCCGCCACCGTCACCGTCGAGGTCCCCGCCGAGGCCGGCGACGCGCAGGACACCGGGATCCGCCGGTACGCCTCCGTCGCGACGACCGCGGAGCGCGTCCGCGAGGCACTGGCCGGCCGTCCCGGCCCCGTGATCACGATCGGAGGCGATTGCGGGGTCGAGTTCGCCGCCGTCGGCCACGCGGTCCGCACGACCGACGGCCCGGTCGCGCTCGTCTGGCTCGACGCGCATCCGGATGGGAACACCCCCGCCACCTCGCCCAGCGGCGCCTTCTCGGGCATGGTCCTCTCGGCCGTCCTCGGCCGCGGCGTCGGCCTCCTGAGCGCGGGCGCGGAGGAGCGAATCGACGACGCCCGCGTGGTGCTCGCCGGAGTGCGGTCGACCGATCCGGGCGAGCTCGAGGGCCTGCTCGAGCGCGGTGCCCGCAGCCTGACGGCCGACGAGCTCGATCCGGAGTCGCTCGTCGCCGCCGTCGAGGCCACCGGGGCGGTCGCGGTGTACGTGCACATCGACCTCGACGTGCTCGATCCTGCCGATCTCGCGGGGCTGTTCGACCCCGTGCCGTTCGGCGTGCCGGCCGGACGGCTCGTGGCGAGCCTCGAGGCGCTGCGAGCGCGGTTCCCGCTCGCGGGCGCCGGACTCACCTCCTTCGCCCCCTCCTCCCCCGCCGCTGCCGTCGACGACCTGCCCACGATCCTCCGCCTCGTCGGCGCCCTTGCCCGCGGGGCCTGAGCGAGCACCCCGAATCCGCGACCGGGAGCCGGGGAGTGTCGGGGGCACCGGGCAAGATGGACGGACGCGACCGAGCGGAGGACCGATGAGCGAGAACCCACGCGTGCGCACCGCGCGCCGCGGTCACGTGCTCGAGATCGTCCTCGACCGGCCTGAGAAGCGCAACGCGGCCGATCTCGCCCTGCTGTCGGCCCTCGCCGCCGCGTACGGAGAACTCGACCGCGATCCCGACCTGCGCGCCGGGGTCGTCCTGGCCTCCGGCCTCCACTTCACCGCCGGCCTCGACCTTGCCGACATCGGTCCGCGGATCGCCTCCGGCGGACTCGACTTCGTGCCCGAGGGCGGACTCGACCCGTGGGGCCTGCGGACCCGTCCGGTCTCCAAGCCCGTCGTGATCGGCCTGCAGGGCACCTGCCTCACCCTCGGCATCGAGCTCGCCCTCGCGAGCGACGTCGTGCTGGCCGAGGAGTCGACGCGCTTCGGGCAGATCGAGGTCGCGCGCGGCATCCTCCCGTTCGGCGGAGCCACGCTGCGTTTCCCGCGGGCGACCGGCTGGGGCGACGCGATGCGCTGGATCCTCACGGGCGACCTGTTCGACGCCGCCGAGGCGCACCGCATCGGATTCGTGCAGCAGGTGGTGCCCGACGGCACGGTCGCCGAGGCCGCCGCGGCCCTCGCCGAGCGGATCGCCGCGCAGGCACCGCTCGCCGTGCAGGCGGCCCTCGCGAACGCCCGCCTCGCGGTGTCGTCCCCCGAGGCGGCCGCCGCCGCGCTGCCCGCGGAGCTCGCCCGGCTCGCCTCCTCCGAGGACGCCGCGATCGGCCTGCAGGCGTTCCTCGCCCGCACGACGGCGGAGTTCACCGGCCGATGAGCGACGAGATCCTCGACTCCGCCCGCCCCGCCGAGACCACCGGCTCCGCCCTCGAGGCGCAGCGCGAGCGCGCCGCCCGACAGCTCGAGATCCGGCTGCGCTACGGCGACCAGGTCTGGGAGCTGCGCGAGGTCGACCACTTCGCCGTCTTCACCCGCGCGAGCCGCGCCCGCCGCGCCGGTCGCACGCTGGTCGCCTCCGGCTACGAGATCGCGATCTCCCGCTTGCGCCTGCGGCACGTGCTGGTCGCGAGCCACCACGCGGCCGTCGACGAGGAGGCGACGACCGCCTTCCTCCGCCAGGTGGTCGAGACCGTCGAGAGCGAGGGCGGCCGCTACGACGGCTGGCGCGCCGAGATCGTGCCCGCCCACTGAGCCCCGCCGGCGCACGCCGGCCCCCTCCGGGACGCACCGTCCCGGGTCAGCAGTCACGGGCCGCCGCCCGAGAAGGATCTGGACACCATGAGCACCGACAGCAGCACGGCCGACGAGTTCGACCTGATCGTCATCGGAGCCGGCCCCGTGGGCGAGAACATCGCCGACCGGGCCGTGCAGGGCGGCCTCACCGCCGCCGTCGTCGAGAGCGAGCTCGTGGGCGGCGAGTGCTCCTACTGGGCGTGCATGCCGTCGAAGGCGCTGCTGCGGGCGCCGATGGCGCTGCGCGCCGCACGCGACCTCCCCGGGGCGGCCCAGGCGGTCTCGGGCGGAGTGGACGTCGCCGCGCTCCTCGCGCACCGCGACTCCGTCACCAGCGGCTTCGACGACCACGGCCAGGTGCAGTGGCTCGAGGGAGCGGGCATCGAGCTCGTCCGCGGCCACGGCCGCCTGAGCGGTGAGCGCGAGGTGACCGTGACGGCCCCCGACGGCACGGAGCGGGTCCTCCGCGCGCGTGCGGCCGTCGCGGTGGCGACCGGCACGACCGCCCTCGTGCCCGACGTGCCGGGGCTCCGCGACGCCGCTCCCTGGACGAGCCGCGAGGCGACGAGCGCCGAGACCGTTCCGCCGCGCCTCGTGATCGTCGGAGGCGGGGTCGTCGCGGTGGAGATGGCGACCGCCTACGCCGGCATGGGCTCCGCCGTCACCCTGCTCGCGCGCAGCGGACTGCTCGCTCCGTTCGAGCCGTTCGCCGGGGCGCTCGTCGGCGACTCCCTCCGCGAGCTCGGTGTCGACGTCCGGCTCGGCGCCTCGCCCGCCGCGGTCGAGCGCCGCTCCGACGGCGGCGTCACGGTCACCCTCGAGGGCGGCGACGTGATCGAGGCCGACGAGATCCTGGCGGCGACGGGCCGCGCCCCGCACACGCGCGACATCGGGCTCGAGACCGTGGGCCTCGAGCCCGGGACCTCGCTCACCGTCGACGACACGATGCTCGTGCTCGGCGCCGACGGCGCACCGATCGGCGGCTCCTCGCCGTGGCTCTACGGAGTCGGCGACGTGAACCACCGGGCGCTCCTCACCCACCAGGGCAAGTACCAGGCACGCGCCGCGGGCGACGTGATCGTGGCCCGCGCCACCGGCGCCGCCGTGCTCGACGCCCCGTGGGGTGCGCACGTGGCGACCGCCGACCACGAGGCCGTTCCCCAGGTCGTCTTCACCGACCCGGAGGTCGCCTCGGTCGGACTGACGGCGGCCGCGGCCGAGGAGGCGGGCTACCGCACGCGGGTCGTCGACTACGAGATCGGCTCGGTCGCCGGCGCCTCCCTCGCCGCGGTCGGCTACACCGGTACCGCCCGCATGGTCGTGGACGAGGAGCGCCGGGTGGTGCTCGGCGTCACCTTCGTCGGCAAGGAGGTCGGCGAGCTGATCCATTCCGCGACGATCGCCGTCGTCGGCGAGGTGCCGCTCTCGCGCCTCTGGCACGCCGTGCCCTCCTACCCGACCATCAGCGAGGTGTGGCTGCGCCTGCTCGAGACCTACGGGCGCGACAGCGCGTGAGCGCCCTGCGCCGGGCGGTCGCCGTCGTCGCCCTCGACCCCGCGGTCACCCGCCCCGGCTACCTCTTCGCCTGCGCGGTGGGCCTCGTCTGGGGCTTCGTCTGGAGCACCGGGCGGATCGAGCGCCGGAACGGCCTCGTCGTCTTCCGCGGACTGCCCGACTGGGCCTACGGGCGCGGCGGGTCGTGCGTCGGCATCAGCTATCTGACGGGTGCCAACGCGTCGGACCGCGTCCTCGAGCACGAGGCCGTGCACGTGCAGCAGTGGAAGCGCTACGGGATGTGGTTCCCGTTCGCGTACCTCGTGGCGGGTCGCGATCCGCTGCGCAATCGATTCGAGATCGAAGCCGGTCTCGAGAAGGGCGGATACCTCCGTGGTCGCTGACATGAAGGGGCGCGTCGTCGTGCTCACCGGAGCGAGCTCCGGGATCGGGAAGGTCGCCGCGGGCGAGCTGGCGGAGGCGGGGGCGACCGTCGCGGTCGTCGGCCGCAACCCCGAGCGGACCCGCTCCGTCGCCGAGAACGTGGGAGGCGTGCCGTTCGTCGCCGACTTCGACCGCCTCGACGACGTGCGGGCCCTCGCCGCGTCGCTCCTCGAGCGCTTCGACGGGATCGACGTGCTCGCCAACAACGCCGGCGGCCTCGTCTCGGAGCGCGGCACGACGGCCGACGGCCACGAGCGGACGATCCAGAGCAATCATCTGGCGCCGTTCCTGCTCACCCGGCTCCTGCTGCCGCGCCTCATCGAGACCGGGGCGTCCCGGCCCGGCGCCCGCGTCGTCTCGACCGCGAGCGTCGCCAACCGGTTCGGCCGCCTCTCGCTCGAGGACCTCGACCGCAGGAAGGGCCCGTGGCTGGGCGGCTGGAGCGCCTACGGCACCTCCAAGCTCGCCACGATCCTCTTCATCCGCGAGCTCGCCGAGCGCCTGCTGCCGACCGCCGTCGACGCCTACTCGTTCCACCCCGGCTTCGTCGCCACCGGCTTCGGAGCCGACTCCCGCGTGATGAAGGCGATGCAGACGCTCACGTCCGGCTCCTACGGCATCACCGCCGAGGCGGGCGCCGTGCCGTTGATCACGCTCTGCTCGGAGCCCGACGTCGGCGCCGCGAGCGGCACCTACTTCGACGGCCTCAAGCCCCACGGAGGCGTCGCCAAGCAGGCCCGGGACCGCGTGCTCGGCACCGACCTCTGGGACCTCTCGAGCCGCCTGGTGGGGCTACCTCCGACGCTCTGATCGCGATGCCCCCGAGCGGGTCGCGGGGGCGTCGGCTGCAAGGCGGAGGAGCTCCGCGTGGTGGAACCACGCGGTGTGACGACAACGCCGCAGACGGCGTTCCCGCAGAGAGCCCCGAGCGGGTCGCGGGGGCGTCGGCTGCAAGGCGGAGGAGCTCCGCATGGTGGAACCATGGGGTGCGACGACAACGCCGCAGACGGCGTTCCCGCGGCCCGCTCGGCTAGTTGGCCTCGGAGCGGCCGAGGCGCCAGTACCCCATGAACGCCACGCGCTTGCGGTCGACGCCGAGCTCGGTCACGAGGCAGCGGCGGATGCGCTTGACCGCTCCGGCCTCGCCCGCGATCCAGGCGTAGAGGCCGGGGTCGGTGCTCTCCTCGGGCACCTCCCAGAGGATCCCGCTGTCGATGTCGACGTCCGACACCTCGACGCCGCGGTGGTGCGCCGTGAGGAAGCGGGTCGACCAGGCGCGGACGGAGGCGTCGAGCGCCGCTCCGCAGTCGGCTCCGCTCTCGCGGACGAGCCAGGTGACCTGCACACCGGCCGGGTGGCGCAGCGTCAGGCGGTCCTCTGCGGTGGGCACCTCGAGGAACGCGGCTCCGGAGGCGTCGGCCGGGAGGCTCTCGAGGATCGCGCCGATCGCGGGGACGGCGGTCTCGTCGCCGGCGAGCAGGAGCGACGTCGCCGCTCCGGGGTGCCACTCGACGCCGCCGCCGGGCAGCTCGGAGCGGGTGTCGGGGGCGATGATGACGACCTCGGAGCCGGGCGCGGCGGTGCCGACCCAGGCCGAGGCGGGGCCGGAGTCGCCGTGCGCGACGAAGTCGACGTCGATCTCGGAGGCGGCCGGTCGGACGGCGCGGATCGTGTAGGTGCGCAGGGGGTTCCGCTGCTCGTCGGGCAGGGTGCGCCAGCGGCCGTACCAGTCGGCGGCGACTCCGTCCGGGCCGTCGGCATCGGCGACGGACGCCAGGAAGTCGCGGGCGCTCGAGGTCGCGGTCGGGACCACGAGCTTGATCCGCTGGTCGGGTCCGGTGCAGCCGACGGAGTCGAGGTCGTCGCCCGTGAGGGTCACGCGGATGAAGTGCGGAGCGATCCTCGTCGCCCGGGAGACGGTCGCGAGGTACGGCCGGTAGGCCGGGCGGGCGGGGGCGGCGGTCGTCGGAGGCATCGACTCAGTATCGCACGGTGAGGTGAGCCTCACCTAACCCCGAGGACGGTTCAGCGGGCGGCGTGCTCGGCCGAGACGCGCAGTCGCGCCTCGACGTCGGCGGCGAGCTCGGCGATGAGCGGCCCCGCTCCCCCGACCCACGCGCAGAAGTCGTGACGCTCGTCCGACCACGGGTAGTCGCCGTCGACGACGGACATCTCGCCCGCCCAGGCCCGCACGGCGCGGTCGAGCGCCATGCCGGGGCGGCACAGCGCGCCCGTACCCGGCGCGCCGGAGCGCGTCGAGCGGCCGAGCCAGGTGACGGTGACGCGGCCGGGAGCCGAGAGCGGGGGAAGGCCTCGTGCGTCGTCGACCTCGACGAACACCTGGCCGCGGGCGTTCGCGGGGAGGGAGTCGAGCATGCTCTGGATCCACGGCACGACGGTCTCGTCGCCCGCGATCAGGTACTGCTTGACGTCGACCGGCTCCGAGCCGTCTCGTCCCTCGAACATGCACATCGAGGCAAGTATAGGCATGCCTTACCTAAGCGCCTAGTGCTCCGGCTGAGGATCTGCCGGAGTGACAGGTCACCACTGCGGGGGATGCCGCCGCTGCCAACGCGCCCGGCGTTCCAGCTGCGCGCCGATCGCCAGGAGCACCGCCTCTCCGCCGGGCCGTCCGATCAGCTGGATCCCCATCGGCAGGCCGCTGTCCGTCGTCGAGAGGGGCAGAGTGATCGCCGGGAGCCCGGCGACGTTCACGAACGAGGTGAACGGCGTGTACTGGACCTGCTGCGCGAAATTCCGCTCCGGGTCCTCGGCGTCGTACCAGCCGACAGGCCGAGGGGTCATCGTCATCGCGGGCGCGAGGACGGCGTCGAAGCTCGAGAAGGCGGCGATCAGCGCGCGCTCGAAGCCCGTCAGGACCGACGCCGCCTCCACGACCTCGCGGGCGCCGAGGCGCCGGCCCTCGACGACGAGCCAGCGGGTCAGCGGCTCGAGGAGCTCGAAGTCCGCGGGCGCCTCGACCGGCAGGGTCGACGCGCCGCTCTGCCACAGGGTTCTGAACGCGGCCGGGTAGGCGCTGCTCGGCGGCAGCGAGGCGTCGTCGAGCCCGTGGCCCAGCGCCGAGAGGGCGGTGATCCCCTCGTCGAAGGCGGCCTGCGCCTCGGGCTCCAGACGGATGTCCTGCACGTCGTCCCACGGCGAGGCGGTGAGCACGCCGATCTGGAAGCGCCCCTCCCCTCGGATAGCGGCGCCCAGGAACGAGCCCTCGCGATCCTCCGGAGCGGCCACCGAGTAGGGATGCGGGATCCGGCCGTTGCGGCGCTCCAGCAGCCCCTCGAGCAGGAGGCCGGCATCGGCGACCGACCGCGCGATCGGACCCGCCACGACGAGCCCGCCGACTCCTCCCACCCCCGACATCGCCGGCACGCGCCCGCGCGAGGGCTTGAGCCCCACCAGTCCGCACGCGGCGGCCGGGATGCGGATCGAGCCGCCGCCGTCGGACGCCGGCGCGAACGGCAGGAGCCCCGCGGCCACGGCCGCCGCCGCTCCTCCGCTCGACCCCCCGGCACCCAGGCGCGTGTCCCACGGCGTCACCGTGGGCGGTCCGACCCGGCTCTCGGTGTAGGAGGGCATGCCGAACTCGGGAGCCGCGGTCTTGCCCAGGCTGATCGCCCCCGCCGCGTCGAGCACCTCGACGATCTCGTCGGAGGCGTCGGGCACGAAGGACTCGCGCAGTCGCGATCCGGACGTGGTCCGGACGCCGCGGCGGCGCCACAGGTCCTTGTCCCCGCTCGCCAGGCCCCAGAGGGCGGCCGTGCGCGGGACGGCTCCGTGGGCGAGGTCCACGGCGCGCTCCCGGGCCGCGTCGGGCGTCACGGTCGTGAAGGCGCCCAGCTCGCCGTTCCAGCGCTCGATCCGGGCGAGGTAGTGGTCGACCAGCTCGAGCGGCGAGACCTCGCCGCGCTGCAGCCAGTCCCACTGCTCCTGGGCGCTGAGGTGATGGAGTTCGAACATGGGAACGACCCTATTCCGGGCCACCTGAGACGGGGCGGCGGCGGAACAGGGTCGTCCTGGTGGGAGGGCTCAGGCGGCGCGCCTGCCCGCCTCGCGGGTGCTCTCCTCGGCGCCGTAGCGGCCGCCGGCCGGCACGACGGTGTCGCGGTCGACCCGTGCACCCGTCGCGACGACGGCCGAACCGCCGATGCGGGTGTAGCTGCCGATGCGGGCACCCGGCCCGATGATCGCCTCGGGCCCGACGTGCACGTTCGCGCCGATGAAGGCGCTGTGCCCGATCATCGCGTCGCGGTCGACCCAGCTCCCGGCGCCGATCCAGGCGCGCTCGCCGACCGTCGCGCCGGGCTCCACGTAGGCGCCCGTCTCGACGTACGCGGACGCCGAGACGCGCGAGCCGGGTGCGACCATGCCGCGTCCGTTCGCGTGGCGGCGGTAGACGATCTCCTCGTCGCCGCCGCGCGTCCCACGTCCCTTGTTCATGCCTGTTCCTGCCATCTGCGTCGTGCTCCTCCGAGCGGTCCGGTGGGCCGGGCTCCGAGCCCCGCCCCGTCATCCCTAGACAACACCGAGTAGTGCTCGGGCATTCCCCGATCGGCGTCGCGACCAGGGCGGATGCGCGACGCTCAGCGCGGCTCGACGCGATCCGCGACCGCCGTGACGACGGCGCGGAACCGCTCCGGCGCCTCGCGGAGGCGTCGCCGCCCGAGGACGCCCGCGAGAGCGGAGGAGGCCGCCGGCGCGACGAACTCGCACTCGACGCGGGCTCCCTCCTCGTCGGCGAGGACCCGCCACTGCTCGAGGCCCGCTACCGGCAGGCGCCGCTCGAACCCGTCCGCCGTGCGGGCGAAGCCGCCGTCGACGGCGAGCACGTCGGCGAGGGCGGCGAGCGCCGGAGCGGGCTCGGCGTGGAGGATCGAGGCGAGGGCGAGGAGGCTGCGCACCGCGGAAGTCTCGCACGCACGGCCGGACGAGCGGTCAGGAGCGCGCGTCGAGCACCCGTCGCAGCCAGTCGAACGACGCCTTGGGCACCCGGTCGCCGCCGCGCGCGTCCAGGGCGACGACCCCGTGCGGGCGGGTGTAGCCATGCTGCCACTCGAACGCGTCCACGAGAGTCCAGAGCTGCACCGACTCGACCGGGAGGCCCTCGTGCACCGCCTCGGCGAGCGCACCGAGGTGCGAGCCGAGCCAGCGGATCCGCTCGATGTCGACGATCGCGCCGTCCTGGTCGAGCACGTCGGGGTAGCTCGCGCCGAGGGCGGTGACGACCAGCGGAGGCAGCGCCTCGCCGTACCGCTCGACCAGCGCCCGGAGGACCGACACCGGCGCCCACGGGGCCGAGGGCGAGCCGTCGCCCGTCCGGTCCAGCTCCGGCCAGGGCCGCTCGTGGAACGGCAGCACCGGAGGCGCACCGACGCCGGTCGGCGCGTGCGGATCGCGTCCCGCCGCGATGCGCTGCGGTGGCAGCGGAGCCACGGCGTAGAAGTCGAGCGGAACCGACAGCCGCTCGAGGTCCCGGGGATCGACCCGAGCGAGGCGCTCGAGGAACGGCGGCAGCTCCTCCGGACCCTGCGGGTACGCGCCGGTGAGCACCGCGTCGGCCACGAGCCGGTTGCGGAGGACGTCGGCGAGCCCGGCCCACGCGACGTCGGCCTCGGAGCCGCTCGCGGGCTCGACCGGCGCCAGAGCGTCGACGAGACCGATCCGGCCCCGCACCTCCGCCGCCCGCAGCGCCTCGACGGCGACGCCGTGGCCGAGCAGCTGGTGGTGCAGCGCGGGCAGGGCGTTCAGGAGGCGCCCCGCCGCCGGCGCCTGCCGGGTGAGCGCGTACCCCTCGAGCATCACGGTGGACGGCTGGTCGAGCGTGACCCAGTCGTCGACGCGGTCGCCCAGCTTCGCGCCGACGTCGAACGCCAGGTCGCCGAAGCGGAACGCGGTGTCGCGGTCCATCCAGCCGGCGCCGAGGGCGGAGGGGGTGTCGCGGTGGTGCAGGGTCAGCACCACGCGGATCCCTGCCTCGGCGAGCGCGTCGAGCAGGCGGTCGTAGAAGCCGATCCCGCCGCGGTCCAGCGGCCCCCTGCCGTCGGGCTGCACGCGCGGCCACGAGAGCGAGAGCCTCAGCTCGTCCGCGCCGAGATCGACGAGCAGGGCGAGATCCTCGCGCCAGCGCAGGAGGAAGTCGGTCGCGACCTCGGGCGTCGCCTCCTCGGCGATGGTGCCGCGCCGCAGCGCGAAGTCGTCCCACACGGATCGGCCGCGGCCGCCGGTCTCGAGCGATCCCTCGGTCTGGAAGGCGCTCTGCGCCAGGCCGATCCGCAGCCCGGAGGGCAGGAGCCGTCCCAGCTCGCGCGGGTCGTCGAAGCGCGCGGCCTCGGCGCGCACCTGCCGCCTGTCGCGTCCGCGCGCCGCGTCCTCGCTCATGCTTCCTCCGAAAGGGTCGATGGAGGTATTCTCGCGGAAGCGCTCTCCCACCGGGTGCGCGCTCCCCCGCGCAGGACCGGTTCGGTGTCCATCCGGTGACGACGGGCGTGCCCGCTTGACAGTGCCCGCGGGCGCCCGTGCAATGGACGCACAGTGCCACCGAGAGTCGACGCAGCAGTACCGGGGGGTTCATCGGGCGTCCCGATGACCCTGCGCCGTCGAGCCCTCGCGGGCCGGGGTCCGGACGCGAGGACGCCGAGCCGTCGGGCCGCACGCGCATCACGGCGACCCGCCGTCCTCCTCGCCCTCCTCGCGTTCGCCGCGGCCGTGCTGGCGCCGAGCGCCATCGCCGCAGCCCCGCTCTCGATCACCTCCCCCGCGGCACGGTCCGTGATCTCGGGCGGCCCGACGACCGTCACCGGGACGGGAACGGCGGGGAACGAGATCCAGGTCGGTGTGCGCGGCGGCGGCGATCCCTTCTGCATCACGACGGTCGCCTCCGATGACACCTGGAGCTGCCGCGCCGACCTCGACGACGGCCCCCTCGTGCTGAACGCGGTCGAGCTCCTCGCCTCCGGAGGCACGACCACCGCGACCGTGCAGGTCGCCGTCCTCAGCCCCCCGGTCATCCAGTCGGTCGACGGCTCCGCGACGTCGGCGGGCTCCGTCCGCGGCACCGCCTACCCGGGCGCCGCCGTGGCCGTGACGAGCGACGGCGGAGCGGCCTGCCTGGCGACCGCGGACCGCTCCGGCGCGTGGTTCTGCCAGCTCGCGCCCACTCCGACCCCCGGCAGCTACCGCGTGACCGCGACGCAGAGCGCCTCGTTCGCCGGGCGCACGGTCTCCGAGCCGAGCGCCGCCGTCCGGCTCGTGGTCGACACCGCTGCACCACCCGCACCCCGGATCACCTCCCCCGGTGCCGGCGCATCCCTCCCGATCACCGGGGCCGTCTACGCGGGCACCGGCGTCGACGGCACGCGCGCTTACGTCTACGTGGACCGGGTGAACACCTGCGATGCGGCGGTGAGCGGAGGCGTCTGGACCTGCACCGGCGGCACCGTCACCGCGGGCCCGCACCGCGTCTCGGCGATCCTGGGCGACACCGCCGGCAACTACGGCTCCCCGAGCCCGTGGATCGACGCGACGTTCGCGGCCTCGACGCCGACACCCTCGGCGACCGCTCCGGCCCCCGCCGCGACGCCCGGAGCCACCACGCCGGGCGCCGCGCCGTCGGCCGTCCCGGGCTCACCGTCCCCCGCGCCGAGCACCGCGTTGCCCCGGCCCACCCGGACTCCGGCGCCCGTGCGGCCGAGCACCCCGACCGCCGCTCCCGCCCCCGAGTCGACCGGCGGCGCCACCGTCGCGCCGCTGCCCGAGCCGACGACCCCGGAAGCGGCGCCGGCCCCCGACCCCGGCGTCGGCGGCGCGCCGAAGCCGGGCAGCTGGAGTGCGGCGACCGGCATGACGACCGCCCTCTCCTCCGGAGCCCCGCTGGGCACCGCAGCCGATTGGATGCGGTCGCTCGCCCTGGCCGTCGCCTCGCTGGCGCTCGTGGTCGTCCCCGCCCGTCTGGCCGTCGCCGGTCGCGGACCGCGGCAGGAGCGGGCCTTCCAGCTGACGGGCCGCAACCGCGCCCGAGTGGAGTACGACGACAAGCCGGACCGCGCGCCCGCCTCGACCCGCACGATGGTGGTCGGGATGATCGGCTGCGCAGCCGGCCTCGCCCTGCTCTCGGGCCGCGTGGACAGCGAGCCCGCCTACCTCCGCCTGCTGATCGCCGTGATCCTCGCCACGGCCGTGGTGAACGCGGTCGCGGCCGGCGTGCCCGCGCTCGTCGGCCGGCGCCTGGGCCTGCCCGGCATCGGCGTCGTGGCGTCCCCGCGCGCACTGCTGCTCGTGGCCGGCGCGGCGCTGCTCTCCCGCTTCGCCGGACTCGATCCCGCCTTCCTGTTCGGCGTCGTGATCGGCCTGATGCTGCCCGACGGAGCGACCGCGGTCGACCGAGCGAAGCTCGCGGTGGTGCGCGTGGTCTCCCTCCTGGGTCTGGCGGGTCTCGCGTGGGGCCTCTCGGCCGTCGTCCCCGCTGGAGGCTCCTTCGTCGGCGCCCTCACCGCCGAGGTCCTCAGCGCGACGACGCTGCTCGCGGTCGGCTCGAGCGTCGTGCTCCTGTTCCCCGTGGGCCGTCCGGCGGGGCAGAGCATCCTGCGCTGGTCGCCCGCGCTGTGGCTCGGACTGACGCTGCTCGCGACGACGGTGCTGTTCCTGCTGCTCACGCCCACGATCGCGACCTGGGCGACCGAGGGCGGCGCCGGACCGGTCGTCTTCGCCGTCGTCGCCTTCACCGTCGTCTGCACGTCCGTCTGGGCGTGGCGCCGGTTCGTCGATCCGGAGCAGTAGCGCCGGGAGCGGCTCCGCGTGCGCGGCGTCAGCCGATCGACGCGGGCTCGCGCACGTCGTCGTCCGGCAGGACGTCCACGACCGCGCCCACGGTGAACTCCCCCAGCGTCGCCACGCCGTCGTAGACGCTGAGGAACGCCGTGTCGGCGGCATCGCGTCCCGTGGCGATCCGCACGAGGCTCCCCCGCGGAGCGAGGGTGGTCGCGTCGACGACGCGCCACTGCCCGTCCACCCAGGCCTCGGCGACCGCGTGGAAGTCCATCGGCTGCAGGCCCGGCGCGTACACCGCGACCAGGCGCGCCGGCACGTCCAGGGCCCGGAGCAGCGCCACGACGAGGTGCGCGAAGTCGCGGCAGACCCCCTGCCGCGCGAGCAGCGTCCGCTCGGCGCCGTCGGTGGGCAGGCTCGAGCCGGGGACGTAGGCGAGTCGGGTGCCCACCCAGGAGCTCACCGCGGCGAGCAGATCAGAGCCCGCGAGACCGGCGAACTCGGCCCGGGCGGTCGCCCACAGGATGTCCGACTCGGCGTACCGGCTCGGCCGCAGGTAGCGCAGGCGGTCGACCTCCTCCCCCTCGAGCGGGGCGAGGCGGCCCTCGATGCGGGCGGAGTAGTCGATCACCAGCTCGCCGACCCCGGGTTCGAGGACGTGCAGCCTCGTACCGTGCTGGTCGAGCACCTCGCGGGGCCGGACGGCCTCGCCGCCGAGGGTCACGGTGAGCGACTCCTCGGCCGCGTAGTCCGCCGCGACCGCGAGCGAGAGCACGAGGAACGCGGGGCGCGCCACGTCGAGGGTGAGGTGGGCGGAGACGTCGCGCTTCATGGTCGCTCTTCCTGACGGGTGCGGGGAGGTGCAGGACGGCGGGCGCGCGGACCCCTTACGGGCCCTGCTCGCCCTTCGGGGGCGGCGTGGGCGCGGCGTCCGGCTCCTGCACGAGCTGCAGTCCGCCGGAGGAGTTGGCCGACGCCGTGAGGAGGTCGATCCAGGTGCGGTTGATCGAGGGCACGCGGCCGCCGAAGTACTTGAAGTAGAGGGGCACGGAGGGATCGAGCCAGATGCTCGAGCGGCCGTCGCCCACGGCCGGGTCGTCGCGCCAGGAGAAGAAGAAGCTCTCGCGACGGCGCAGCTTGTTCGCGATGACGATCTGGACGTGCGTCAGCGTGCGGTCGTCGAATTCGATCTCGACGCCCGAGGCGCCGTAGAGCAGCTTCCCCATGGAGGTCTCCTGCCACCCGTCTCCGGGCGGTGCGGTACGGTGCCCTGCGGCACGAGAAGAGGACGGGGCCGTACGACCTCGCCCTCCGATGATACGGACGGTTCCGGCTTCCGCGGGGACGGCGCACGCGCGATCCCGGCAGAGGAACCGCCTGGCCACGACTCTATTCGAGCCGCCGGCGCCGGATCGGGGATTGACGGGGTCCGCACCGACCGGTAGCCGCGGGCGTACTCCTCCTGCGGATCGCGGGACCCGCCGGGCCACTCGGTCCGGATGTCGGAGGTCGGACGTACGGTACCCGCATGATCGAATGCAGCAGCTGTGGAACCGATGCCGTCGTCCTCGATCGCTCCGGAGCGGACGAGGCCTTCCCCGAGGACCTGATGGTCCTCTGCGCCGACTGCACCCCCGGCGAGATCACCGAGGTGCTCGCCGCCAGGTTCCTGGCCGACCCGGCTCGGCTGCGGAGCGAGCACGCCCGAGCGGCCTGAGCGCTCGACGCTCGTTCACGAGGTGCCCCCACTGGGACTCGAACCCAGACTGAGACGATTTTAAGTCGTCTGCCTCTGCCGATTGGGCTATGGGGGCGGCTTCCGCGGGGCGCGATCACGCGCCCCGCGAGAGCGGGGTCAGGACTTCGCGGGCTCTCCGCCGACCGTGACAGGCGCACCGGCGGGGCCGGGGGTTCCTGCGGCCGGAGCGGCCGCGGCCGGAGCCGGCTTGGGGCGCGACGCGTAGGTCTCGAAGGAGCCGCGCGGGTACTCGCGGGCCTCGATCGAGGCGATGTCGCGGCCGAGCCAGAGGTTGTTCCACCAGCCCCACACCACGCGGAACTTGCGCTCCCACGAGGGCATCGCCAGGCCGTGGTAGCCGCGGTGCATGACCCAGGCCGGGAAGCCCTTGATCGCGATCTTGCCGGACTGGAAGACGCCGACGCCGATGCCGAGACCGGCGACCGCTCCGACGTTCTTGTGGAAGTAGTCCTTCGGCTTCTCGCCGCGGAGGACCGCCACGATGTTCTTGGCCATGAGCTTGCCCTGGCGCACCGCGTGCTGGGCGTTCGGCACGCAGTAGCCGCCGACACCGCCTCCGGTGAGGTCGGGCACCGCGGTCGCGTCGCCCGCGCCCCAGGCGCCCTCGACGAGCACGTCGTCGTGGCCGACGCGGAGGTCGGGGCGCACGCGCAGGCGCCCGCGCTCCTCGATCGGGAGGTCGGAGTTCTTGATCGACGGGTTCGCCATGACGCCGGCGGTCCAGATGATCAGGTCGGACTCGAAGGTCTGGCCGGTCGAGAGCTCGATGACGCCGCCCTCTGCCGACTTGAGCTGCGTGTCGAGGTGGACCGTCGCTCCGCGCTGGTCGAGGTTCTTCAGCACCCAGTGGCTCGTCTCGAGGGCGACCTCGGGCATGATGCGGCCCATCGCCTCGACGAGGTGGAACTGCGTCTCCTCGAAGTCGATCTCGGGGTAGCGCTTGAGCAGGGCGCTCGCGAAGGAGCGGAGCTCGGCGAAGACCTCGATGCCGGCGAAGCCGCCGCCGACGACCGTGACGGTCAGCAGGCGCGAGCGCTCGGGGCCGGCGGGGAGCGTGGCCGCCTTGTCGAAGTTGGTGAGGATGCGGTCGCGGATCGCGGTCGCCTCCTCGATCGTCTTGAGGCCGATCGCGTTGTCGGCGACGCCCGGGATCGGGAAGGTGCGCGAGACGGATCCGGCGGTGATGACGATCTGGTCGTACTCGAAGTCGTAGGGCTCGCCCACGGTCGGAGTGATCACGGCGGTCTTCGCGGCGTGGTCGATCTTCGTGACCTTCGCGGCGAGGATCGCGGTCTTCTTCAGGTGACGGCGGAGCGACACGATGGCGTGACGCGGCTCGATCGAGCCGGCGGCCACCTCCGGGAGGAAGGGCAGGTAGGCCATGTAGGGCAGCGGGTCGACGATCGTCACCTCGGCCTCGCCGGCGCGCAGGTACTTCTCGAGCTTCCACGCGGTGTAGAAACCGGCGTAGCCGCCACCGACGATGAGGATTTTGGGCACGGTGAACTCTCCAGAGGGATGGACTGTGCGAACACCCTACTACTCGCGAAGTGCCCGCTCTCGACGGCGGGTGGCAGCACTGACCCCGACGAATCGGAAGTCTAGCGAAGTGCAGGCCGACCGGGGCGTTCCCGGGCGGCGGGATCGAGCGCTCAGGCCCCGTCGGGCTCGAACGGGCGGCAGACGCAGCGCTCGGGCGACCAGTCGGCCCGCGCGAGCGCGAGATCGCCGATCGGGTTCACTCCGGGACCGGCCGCGAGCGAGTGCGCCGCCAGCGCGTGCAGGCACTTGACCCGGGCGGGCATGCCGCCGGAGGAGATGCCCGCGATCTCGGGCACGGAGCCGACGCTCTCGCGGTCGGCCAGGAACGCGCGGTGCGCGGCGGCGTACGCCTCGCGCACCTGCTCGTCCTCGGCGAGGAGCTCGTTGTACTCGGCCATCACCTGGGTCGCCTCGAGCTGCGAGATCGCGGCCGTCGCGGCGGGGTGGGTGAGGTAGTAGAAGGTCGGGAACGGCGTGCCGTCGGCGAGCCGCGGACTCGTCGAGACGACCGTCGGGTTCCCGCACACGCAGCGCGCGCTGATGCCGACCACGTCGCGGGCGGGACGCCCCAGCTGGGCGGAGACGACGGCGACGTCGCGCTCGGTGGGCGGGTCGAAGGGGGGCGTGGTCACGGGGGCTCCAGGGGACGTCGGACCGGACGGAACGGTCCAGTCTACGCCGGGGCGGTCAGGGTGCGGGGGTGGCCGCGGGAGCCGGGGCGGGCTCCTCGGCCGGCGCGAGCTCGTCGACCGTCGGCTCGCCGAGGCCGGCGACCGCGATCGAGGACAGCAGCGCGCCCGCCCAGTCGGTCGGCGTCTGCTGCACGGAGTCGCTCGCCGGCTGCTCCGCCTGCTGGGCGACGGCGATGTCGTCGAGCACCAGGTAGCTGACCTCGCCCGGCATGACGAAGTAGAGCCGCTCGCGGGCCTGCGCACGGATGAAGGCGGGGTCGGACCAGCGCGTGCGCTGCTCGTCGAGGTTCTGCGACTGCGTCTTCGCCTCGTCGACGGTGCGCTGGAGCTCGGCGATCTCGGCGCGCTGCTCGACGAAGGTCTTGATGCTCGGCGCGAGCACGACGACCGCCAGGATCAGGATGCCCATGATCAGGAGCGTGAATCCGGAGCCGCGGACGCCGGCGACCCACGCCGACGAGGGCGGCGCTGGAGGCTGCTTCGGCCGGGCGGGGCGGGAGCCGCCCGCGCGGGGGGTGCCGGGGCGGGATCCGGTGCGGCTCGAGGAGCCGCTGCGCTTCGCCCCGGTGGAGGAGCCGGCCGCCGGACCGGAGGACGGGGAAGGCTTCTTCCCGCCGGGCTTCACCGGGGCCGCGGTCGTCTCCGGCTCGGGACGCCGGGGCGCGGAGCCGGGCGCGGAGGGTCGGCGGGGCGGGCGGGCCATGGCGGTGCCTCCTCGATCGCGGTGGGCGGGACGGGCGGGGAACGGGAGCGGCCCCGGTGCCCGCACCGAGGTGCGGGACGACCGGGGCCGTCGGCCGAGGCTACGCCGAGAAGCGCGGGAAGGCGGAGCGACCCGCGTAGGTCGCCGCACCTCCCAGGATCTCCTCGATGCGCAGCAGCTGGTTGTACTTCGCGACTCGGTCCGAGCGGGCCGGGGCGCCCGTCTTGATCTGGCCGCCGTCCACCGCGACCGCGAGGTCGGCGATGGTGGTGTCCTCGGTCTCGCCGGAGCGGTGCGAGAGGATCGCGGTCATGCCGCTGCGCTGGGCGAGGGCCACGGCGTCGAGCGTCTCGGTGAGCGTGCCGATCTGGTTGACCTTCACGAGGATCGAGTTGCCGGCCTTCTCGGCGATGCCGCGGGCCAGGCGCACGGGGTTCGTGACGTAGAGGTCGTCTCCGACGAGCTGCACCTTGTCGCCGATCTCGGCGGTGAGGTGGGTCCAGCCGGCCCAGTCGTCCTCGTCCAGCGGGTCCTCGATGGAGACCAGCGGGTAGTTCGCGACGAGGTCCGCGTAGTACGCCGAGAGCTCCTCCGCGGTGAGCTTCTTGCCCTCGAACGTGTAGGCGCCGTCGTTGTAGAACTCGGAGGAGGCCACGTCGAGCGCGAGTCCGATGTCCTTGCCGGGCGTGAAGCCGGCCGCCTCGACGGCCTTGAGGATGAAGTCGAGCGCCTCGCGGTTGGTGGGCAGGTCGGGGGCGAAGCCGCCCTCGTCGCCCAGGCCCGTGGCGAAGCCGGCCTTCTTCAGCTGCGCCTTGAGGGCGTGGTAGATCTCGACGCCCCAGCGCAGGCCCTCCGAGAAGGACTCGGCGCCGAGCGGCACCGCCATGAACTCCTGGATGTCGACGCCGGTGTCGGCGTGCGCGCCTCCGTTGATGATGTTCATCAGCGGCACGGGCAGGGTGTGCGCGTTCGGGCCGCCGACGTAGCGGAAGAGGTCGAGGTCGGCCGACTGCGCGGCGGCCTTCGCGACGGCGAGGCTGACGCCCAGGATCGCGTTCGCGCCCAGGCGCGACTTGTTCTCGGTGCCGTCGAGCTCGATCAGCTCGGCGTCGACGAGGCGCTGGTCGGTGGCGTCGAAGCCCTCGATGGCCGGGCCGATCTCGTCGATGACGGCGTCGACGGCCTTCTGCACGCCCTTGCCGAGGTAGCGCTCGGAGTCGCCGTCGCGCAGCTCGTAGGCCTCGAAGGCCCCGGTGGACGCGCCCGACGGCACGGCCGCACGCGAGGACGCGCCGTCCTCGAGCAGGACCTCGACCTCGACCGTGGGGTTGCCACGGGAGTCCAGAATTTCTCGGGCGACGACTGCCTCGATAAGGGCCACAACTATCTCCTCTTGACGGGTGCGCTCCCGGAGGGTGGGAGCGGTCGGGAAGGAGTCTACTGACCGCCTTCGAACGGGAGGGGAACGCCGGGCGTGCGTAGACTTCCAGGGCCCTGAACCCGAGCCGGCGGCGACGGCGCCCCACGCCGGCGCACCGCGCCGCCCGAGCCTCCCGGAGGATCCCGTGACCAGCACCGCCGCCGCCCTCGTCGAGCGCCTCACGGAGGTCGTCCCGGACTTCCCCGAGCCGGGCATCCTGTTCCGCGATCTCACTCCCGTCTTCGGCGACGGCGAGGCGCTGCGGGCGGTCGCCGACGCCCTGCTCGAGCCCTACCGCGGCCGGATCGACGCGATCGCCGGAGTGGAGGCCCGCGGCTTCCTGCTCGCAGCGGCGGCCGCCTACTCGGCCGGCCTCGGCGTCGTCACCATCCGCAAGCCCGGCAAGCTCCCCCGCGCCCTCCTGCGCGAGGACGCGACGCTCGAGTACGGCACGACCACGCTCGAGGTGCACGAGGACGCGGCGCCGAAGGGCGCGCGCCTCCTGCTCGTCGACGACGTGCTCGCGACCGGCGGCACCCTCGACGCGAGCCGCCGCCTCATCGAGCGGGCCGGCTGGAGCCTCGAGGGCATCGCCGTGGTGATGGAGCTCGACGGCCTCGGCGGCCGCGAGCTGCTCGCGGGCAGCCGGGTGGACGCGCTCGTCACCGTCTGACCCCGCGCGCCCGCCTCAGTTCAGCGAGAGCGACATCCGCGAGAGCACGAAGGTCTCGACGACCTGCACGACCATGTAGAGCACCAGCGAGACGCCGGTGACGAGCACGACCGCCGACCAGACGTCGTCGAAGCGGGCCTGCGCCGACCAGGCCGAGATCGAGCCGCCGATGCCGTTGCCGGTCGACAGCCACTCGGCCAGCAGGGCGCCCGTGATGGCGCCGGGCACCGAGACCCGGATCGCGGCGAACAGCGACGGGAGGGCGCCGGGGATCGCGACCTTGCGGATCGCGGTGAGGGTGGATCCTCCGTAGACCGAGACCACGTCGAGCATCTGCGGCGACGCGTTGTTCAGGCCGAACGCGATGGTGACCAGCGCGGGGAACAGCACCACGATGCCGCCGACGACGGCGACGGAGGCGATCGTGCCCCGGCCGAAGACCAGGATGATCAGCGGCGCCATCGCGATGAGCGGCACCGAGCGCAGCAGGAGAGCGAACGGCATGAGGGCGTGCTCGACGCCCTTGGACAGCCGGAAGAGGATCGCGACGAGGATCGCCACCACGAGTCCCGCGGCGAAGCCGATGAAGGAGTCCCAGAGGGTGACCGCGAAGAGCGCTCCCAGTTCGGCGCGGTGCTCGGCCGCGCTCTCGCCGGCGACCAGGTGGTCCCAGACGTCCCACGGGCCCTTGATGACGTAGGGCGAGACGCCGCTGAAGAGGATGACGCCGATCCAGATCGCGAGGACGATCACGATCGTCGACAGCGCGATCAGGGCGCTCTTGCGCAGGCTCTTGAGGGTCGCTCCGAGTGCGGCGGAGCGCAGCTGACGGCGGAGCTCGTCGACCGCGAGGATCGACGTCTCGGTGGACTGCTCGGTCCTGCCTCGGGTGAGGGTCATGATCACGCCTGCTTTCCGGAGGACCAGGGCGCGACGAGGCGGCCGATCAGTCCGACGATGCCGTAGCCCAGGAGCGCGACGCCCGCGCAGAGCAGGAAGAGCGCCCAGACGCGGGGCGAGTTGAGCGAGACCTGCGCGGCGACCAGGATCGGCCCGACGCCGGTCTCGATCTTGCCGAAGTACTCCCCCAGGATCGCGCCGAGGAAGGCCGCGGGGACCGCGATCTGCAGCGCCGACAGGATGTTGGGGAGCGCCGCGATGATCCGCACCTTGCGCAGCTGCGTGAACTTCGTGCCTCCGTAGACCGTGACCACGTCGAGCGATGCCTTGTCGGCGGCTTTCAGCCCCAGGAGGCTGCCGACCACGGTGGTGAAGAAGACGGAGAGGCCGGCGAGGAACACCGCGGTCGCGCTGGGCAGACCGGGAGCCTCGGCGCCGCCCATGATGAGGAGGACGAGCGTGCCGATGGCGACGATCGGGACGCAGTAGGTGACGACCGCGAGCTGCGACACGACCCCCTCCAGCCACGGCACGACGAGGACGAGAGCCGAGAGCACCAGGGCGAGGAGGTTGCCCCAGAAGTAGCCGACCGCCGCCTCGCCGATCGTGACGGAGAAGTTGCGCCAGTAGAAGCCGAATCCGTCGTCGATCGCCACCTGCACGACCTGCACCGGAGTGGGCACCACGGCGTAGGTCGAGGAGCCGGTCGGCGCGCTGACGAGCGCGATCACCCACCAGACGGCGACGATGCCCAGCACGCCGAGGAGCCCGGCGGCCCAGGGCGGGAGCGAGAAGGAGCGCCGCTCGACGGCGGGAGCGGGGGAAGCCGTGGCCATGCGGCCCTCCTAGTGGTCGTCGGCGGCCGCGCCGCCGTCGCCGAACAGGAGCTCGGACGCCTGGTCGACGTACGCGTGGAACTCGGGCGTGCGCTGCATCTCGGGGGTGCGCGGGCGCGGGAGGTCGATGTCGATGATCTCCTTCACCCGACCCGGCCGCGGGCTCATGACGGCGACGCGGTCGGACAGGAAGATCGCCTCCGAGATGCCGTGCGTGACGAGCAGCGTGGTGGCGGGCTTCTCGGTCCAGATGCGCAGCAGCTCGAGGTTGAGCTTCTGCCGCGTCATGTCGTCGAGCGCGCCGAACGGCTCGTCGAGCAGGAGCACCTCGGGCTTGAGGATGAGGCAACGCGCGATCGAGACGCGCTGGCGCATGCCTCCCGAGAGCTGCGCGGGCTTGGCCTTCTCGAACCCGCGGAGGCCGACGAGGTCGATGAGCTCGTCGATGTAGGACTGGTCGACCGACTTGCCCGCGATCTCGAACGGGAGGCGGATGTTCGACATGACGCTGCGCCACGGGAGGAGCGCGTGGTCCTGGAAGGCGATGCCGAGCTTGTTGTCGCGGCGCAGCTCCTTCGGGGTGCGGCCGTCGACGCGGATGGAGCCGGACGTCGGCTCCTCCAGCCCCGCGAGGATGCGGAGGATCGTCGACTTGCCGCACCCCGAGGGGCCCAGCAGTGCGAGGAAGCTGCCCTGATCGGTGTGCAGATCGGTGTCCTGCAGCGCCGTGACGCTGCGGGCGCCCATCCGGAACGTCTTCGACAGGCCGTGGATCTGGATGCCGGTGCCGCCGGCATCCTGCTCGCGCAGGATGCCGGCGTCGGTCGTGTCGGTCACGGGTGGTGCCCTTCGTGGAGGTGGATCAGTGCCGGATCAGGCGGTGTAGTCGACGAGCTCGGGGTTCTCCTCGTAGACCTCGGCGAGGAGGGTCATGTCGAAGAGGTCGTCCGCCGAGATGTCGATGCCGGCGCCGGCGAGGGACGCGATGGTCTCGCTCTGCAGCTCGTCCGAGATCGTGAAGAGGCCGTTGGCGACGGTGTCGTCCGAGACGACGAGCTGCTCGGCCTGGATCGTGGCGCCCTCCTTCGAGGAGGCCTCGTCGAGGCCGAGGTCCTTGCCGTAGTCCTCGATGGCGAGCATCGCGCCCGCCTCCGGGTCCTTGACCGCGTCGGACCAGCCCTTGATCTCCGCGACGAGGAACGCCTTGACCGCGTCGCGCTTCTCCGCGATCGTCTGGTCGGTGACCGTGAAGGTCTCGGCGACGAACGGGAGCCCGTTGTCGGCGAAGGGCAGGTTGACGACCTCGTAGCCCTCGTTCGCGACGGTGATCGACTCGTTGGTCAGGTAGGCGATGAAGCCGTCGACCGTGCCGTTGATGAGGACCGAGGGGTCGTACTCGACGGGGACGACGGTGAGGTCCGACTCCGAGAGCCCGTTGGCGGCGAGGAGCGCCTGGAACAGCGAGGTGTTCGACGCCTGGACGCCGATCTTCTTGCCGGCCATGTCGGCCGGGGTCGCGATGTTGCCCGCGGTCGCGATGGAGAGGACCGTGAAGGGGTTCTTCTGGAAGGTCGCGCCGATGATCTTCAGCGGCGCCTCCTGCTGGGCGATCACGGTGCCGACCGAGACGGCGTCGCTCAGCGCGACATCGGCGGAGCCCGAGAGCAGCTCGGCGGTGCCGGTCGAGGGGCCCGCGGTCAGGGTCACTCCCGAGAGGCCGGCGTCGGTGTAGTAGCCCTTGGAGTCGGCGAAGAACTCGCCCGAGAACTCCTCGTTCTTGATCCAGGAGAGCTGGACCTTCAGGGTGCCGAGGTCCCCACCCTCGCCGGACCCGCCGGTGGAGGCCGAGGAGTCGGAGGCGCAGGAGGCGAGGACGGACGCGCCGCCGATCGCGAGGCCGGCGACCCCCGCCATGCGGAGGAGGCTGCGGCGGTCGAAGGCCGGGGTGCGGAAGGGCGACAGGGTCAAAGGGGACTCCTCGGGTCGAGATCGTCGGGCTGCAGGACGCGGCCGCGGTGATGCTGCTGCTGTGGTGCGCGGGTGGCGGCGTGGTACCCGTCCAGGCGCGCCAAGTCGCGCCGATCGGGTGCCTCGACGCTATCCTCGGGAGATTTCTCGGGTGTGTCCGCAGATTTCGCGGGTATTAAGGCTCTCACGGATCCGCCAAGGATCGCGCCACAGAACGCGCCGACTCCGGCGGATCGGGTGAGACGACTCTCAGGCCCCGCGCGCTCAGCCCAGGGGCTTGAACGACAGGGAGTCGAGCCCGGCCGCTTCCCGGGGCACGAGGGCGAAGCGGGTGAAGCCCGCGGCCGTCGCGCGGTCGAGCAGCGGAGTGAGGTTCTTGCTGCGGCGCTCCAGCCGGACCCGGGAGCCCTGGGCGATCAGCGCCTGCTTCAGCGCGAGCAGCGCCTCCGGTGCGGCGTCGCGCTCGTGGACGAGCACCACCGCGTCGGGGCGCTCGGCGACGGGCACGTCGATCAGCTCGACGATGCGCTCGAAGCCGATCGAGAAGCCGCAGGCGGGGACGTCCTGGCCCAGGAACCGGCCGATCATGCCGTCGTAGCGGCCGCCTCCGCCGACCGAGGAGCCGGAGGACGGGTGCGCGATCTCGAAGATCGTGCCGGTGTAGTAGCCCATGCCCCGCACGAGCGTGGGGTCGAAGCGGAGGGAGACGCCCTCCGGGAGGGAGCGCAGCGCGCGGGCCAGGGTCTCGAGGGCCAGCACCGCCTCGGGGTCCACGCCCTCGGGCAGGATGGCGAGGATCGCGGACTCCTCCATCGGCACTCCCCCTGCGGCGACGGCGTCCTCGATGCGCGCGAGGTAGCCGCCGAGCACGGCCGCGGCGTCGGGACCGTCGGCGTCGAGCTCGGCGACGACGCCCGCCGCTCCGATCTTGTCAAGCTTGTCGATCGAGATCAGGGCCTGCGGGAATCGCTCGGGAGCGAATCCGCAGTGCTCGAGGATGCCCAGGAGGAGGCGGCGGTCGTTGATGCGGATGGTGCAGTCGCGCAGGCCCAGCGTGTCGAGCGCCGACGCGGTCGCCGTGATCAGCTCGACCTCTGCCAGCTGGCCGGGCTCTCCGATGATGTCGATGTCGCACTGCACGAACTGGCGGTAGCGGCCCTTCTGCGGCCGCTCTGCGCGCCAGACCGGAGCGATCTGCACCGAGCGGAAGACGGTGGGGAGCTCGGCGCGGTGCGTCGCGTAGAAGCGGGCGAGCGGAACCGTGAGGTCGAAGCGGAGCCCCAGGTCGGCGAGCGCCGACGGGTCGTCGGAGTCGGCGGCGGCCGTGAGGTCCTCGTGCGAGAGACCGCGGCGCAGCACGCTGAAGGCGAGCTTCTCGTTGTCGCCGCCGAGTCCCGAGTGCAGGCGCTCGAAGTCCTCGACGACGGGGGTCTCGATCTCGTCGAAGCCGTGCGACGCGTAGACCCGGCGGATCACCGAGAGCGCGTGCTCGCGCTTCGCCTTGTCGGCCGGGAGGAAGTCGCGCATGCCGCGGGGCGGGGTGATCGAGGAGGCCATGGGGACGATTCTCCCAGACCACCGGACGCGCGCCCGGCGCCGCCGAGCCGTCCGACACGGACGTCGGCTAGGCTCGCCGCGCCCGGACGGTCGAGGGGACCTCCGGGCGGCGACGGACGGGGACCGGATGCACGCGGACCAGCACGACTTCGACCAGGACGGGTTCGCCCGCTACGACGACGGGCCCGAGTCCGTGCCGCGCGGTTTCCGCGCCGGATCCGGGATCGGCGGCATCGTCGCCGAGGGCGTCTCGCGCTCCTTCGGGTCCGTGCACGCCGTGCGGAACGCGACCTTCGAAGCGCGCCCCGGCGAGGTGACCGCGCTGGTCGGCCCCAACGGCGCGGGCAAGACCACGCTCATGCTCCTGCTCGCCACGCTCCTCCGGCCCGACGCGGGCCGACTGCTCGTGGCCGGGCACGACCCGGTCGCCGAGCCGGCCGCCGTGCGCGCATCGCTCGGCTGGATGCCCGACGTGCTCGGCTCCTGGGCGGCTCTGACCTCGCGGGCGACGCTGCGCACCACCGGCATGCTCTACGGACTGCCCCGCGCCGACGCCGAGGCGCGCGCCGACGAGCTGCTCGGCCTGGTCGATCTGGTCGAGCTCGCCGACCGTCCCACGCGCGTGCTGTCTCGCGGGCAGAAGCAGCGCCTGAGCCTCGCGCGGGCGCTCGTGCACGACCCCGCCGTCCTCGTGCTCGACGAGCCCGCCTCCGGCCTGGATCCCGGCGCGCGGATCGCTCTGCGCGACCTGGTCCTGCGGCTCGCGGGCGAGGGACGGACGGTGCTCGTCTCCGGCCACGTGCTCGCCGAGCTCGACGAGATGGCCGATGCGGCCGTGTTCCTCGACTCCGGCACCACGGCGACGCAGGAGGCGGTCTCGCACGCGGCCGGATCGCTCCGCACCTGGCGCATCGAGGCGGTGTCGATCGGCGGGCGCGAGCTCGCCGGCCTCGTCGCGCGGGTGACGGGCGCCACCGCCCGGGAGGATCGCGACGCGGTGCTCGTGCCCGTCGCCGACGACGCGGCCGCGGCGGCCCTCCTCGCCGCGCTCGTCGGCGCGGGGGTCGCGGTCAGCCGCTTCGCCCCGGCCGTCGGGGAGCTCGAGCACACCTTCGCCGACCTGCGGCGATCGAGCACCGAGGAGTCGACACGATGACCACGACGACCGCTCCCGAGGCCGTCCGCGCGCTGCCGTTCCTCCGGGGCGCGGGCCTCGTCGTCCGACTCGAGCTCGCCCAGCGCGTCCGCGGCGTCTCGTCCTTCGTGCTGCTCGGACTGTTCTTCCTGCTGGTCGGAGCCGTCACCGGGCTCCTCGTCGTCGCGAGCGGCGTCCTGTCGGGCAGCGGCGCCCAGGTCGGCGGCTGGATCTACTCCGTCCTCGTCTACTTCGTGCTGCTGCTGGGCAGCCTGGTCACGCCCGCGCTGTCCGGCGCCGCGATCAACGGCGAGCGCGACGCGGGAACGCTGGCGACGATGCAGGTGACGCTCCTGACCACTCCGCAGCTCGTGCTCGGCAAGCTCGCCTCGGCCTGGCTGGTCGCCCTCGCGTTCCTCGTCAGCACACTGCCGTTCCTGCTCGTGGCGGTGCTGGTGGGCGGCGTCTCGGCGGTCTCGGCGCTCGTCTCGGTGCTCGTGCTGGCCGTGCAGCTCGGAGTGGTCGCGGCGATCGGAGTGGGGCTCAGCGGGATCCTCGACCGGCCGCTGATGTCGGTGGTCACTACCTACCTCGTGGTCGCAGCGCTGAGCGTCGGATCGCTGATCGCGTTCGGCCTCCTGACGACGGTGACGACGTCCGAGACCCGCACCGTCTTCGTCGACGGCGAGGGGAACCCCGATCCCTCGTGCGGCTCGGCATACGACAGCGTCACTCCGCGCTACGACTACTACTGGGGGCTGCTGGCACTCAATCCGTTCGTCGTCCTCGCCGACGCGGTGCCTCCGCAGCTCGATGCCTACGGGCAGCCCTCCGACCTGTTCGGGAGCATCGCGCTCGGGGTCCGCCAGGCGCAGATCCCGCCGGAACTGGAGGTCGAGATCGACTGCACCGGGGCGTCGGAGCAGGGGTACCGCGGGCCCGCGGAGACGTTCGCCGAGACGGTGCCGTCGTGGTTCGTCGGCCTCGCTCTGCAACTGGTGCTCGCGGTCGGACTGGTGCTCGGAGCGATCCGGCGGACGGCCACGCCGGCGGCGCGGCTGCCGAAGGGGCGCCGCGTCGCGTGACCGCGGCTAGTCGGCGGCGCGCTCGCGCTCGACGGCCCGGATCTCGTCCTGCAGGTCGCGGGTCGCGGTGCGGAGGGCCCGCTCGGCGTCCAGGCCCTGCGCCCGAGCGGAGGCGACGATCGCGAGCAGCAGGGGGCCTAAGTCGTCCTCGGACTCGATCGGCAGCGGCCCCTCCCCCGCGTCGACGATGCCGAGGGTCGTCGCCTTGCCGATCACCTTGTCGGCGAGGGCGAGCGCGGGCATGCCCTGCGGGATGCCGTCGAGGACACTGGTGCGGTGCGGCTTCTCGGTCCGCTTCAGCTCGTCCCAGACCGCGATCACGTCGTCGGCGGTCTCGGCGGTCGCGTCGCCGAAGACGTGCGGGTGGCGGCCGATCATCTTGGCGTTCATGTGCGCCGCGACGTCCTCGATCGTGAAGGGCTCTGCTCCGTCGGCGGCGAGATCGGCGTGGAAGAGCACCTGGTAGAGCACGTCGCCCAGCTCCTCGATCAGGTCGTCCCGGTCGCCCGCCTCGATGGCGTCGACGAGTTCGTGCGACTCCTCGATCAGGTAGCGCACGAGCGACTCGTGGGTCTGCTCGGCGTCCCACGGGCAGCCGCCCGGAGCGCGGAGGACGTGGACGGTGCGGATGAGCTCGTCGAGCCGGGGATGCGCGGTCACCCGGCCATCCTCGCATCCGCGGCCGACGGCGCTCCTCAGGCTCGGGCGAGGCGGCGCCGCGCGGTGAGCAGGCAGGCGAGCACCACGGGCGGCACAGCGGCGACGAGACCCGGGGCGGCCGCGACTCCGACGGCCGCAGCGCCCGTCACGAGCACGCCGGCCAGGTTCCAGAGCAGCACGACGGCCCCCGCGCCGTCGCCGATCGGGAGCGGGACCGGGCCGAGCAGGGACGGGGGCAGCGGGCCTCGTGTCGCGTCCATCGCGCGCGCCGCGACCGCGACGACGGCCACGGCCGCGGCGGGTGCCCACGGGCCGGAGGCGAGGACGGCGGCGAGGACGACCAGGCCGACCGCCAGCACGAGCGGCAGGATCCCGTGCAGGAGGAGCAGGTCGAGCGGGGCGGGGGCGAGGAGCGCGGGCTGTCCGGCGGTCGCGGCGGCGTGCCGGAAGCCGTCGCTCCAGACACCTGCTCCGCAGTACGCGAGGACGCCGGCGAGCACCGCGGGCAGGGCGAGCTGCGACGGGGGCGCCACGGCGGCCGCGGCGAGCGCGACTCCGGCGGCGGCGAGGGCCGCAGCCCCCGCGAGAGAGCGGCCCGGCGTGCGCAGCGCGCCCACGGCGTCGCGGACCGGCACGGCGAGGACGAACGGTGCGATCCGCACGGCGGAGAGCCCGCGGAGGCGGCGCGGGCGGGCCCGGTAGCCCTCGAGCGCGTCGGCGACCTCGCCGATCGCACCGCGGTCGCGCGTCGCACGCCACTGCCGGGACTGGGCGAGCACGAGCGGCCCGCGCACGGCGTCGAGCAGACGCGGCACCATCGCCAGCGCGAGGGAGGCGGACAGGGCGAGTGCGATCGCGGCGGAGAGGTCCGACCCGGTGAGCGCGGCCGAGACGACGACTCCCGGCCCGACGGGCAGCAGCACCGCGAGGGCCGTCGCCGCGGCCAGTCCGGCGGACCAGCGCGGCGGGAGGCACTCGCCGGCGAGCCACGCGACCGCGAGGACCGCCGCGCCCGCGGCTCCCGCACCGGCGGCGAGCGGCAGGGACGACTCCGTCGCGACCGCGATCAGGACGGCGCCACCGGTGCCGGCGAGCACGACGGACGCGCTCGACAGCGCGACGGGGCGGCGGAGGACGAGGCGCCGGGGCAGGTCGGTGTCGAGGAGCACGGCGGTGGGATGCGGCTCGTCGACCGCCGGGCCGCGGACCCGGCCCAGGAGGACCGCGGCGGGCAGGAGCAGTCCGGCGACGACTCCGACGACCACCGGCAGCTCGAGGCCCGCGAGCGCCGGAGCCGGATCGCCGGCGAGCAGCGCGAGGGCGCGCAGCACGGGCAGCACGACGACCAGCACGGTGAGGGCGGCGAGGTAGCCGGAGTAGGCGTGGTCTCGATGATCGGACCGGGAGCGGTGCAGGGCGCGGACCGCGCGGATCCGGTTCATCGGCGACCCAGCCGGAGCTCGCGCGTGGCGAGGCCGTCGGTCACCAGTGGGCTGTGCGTGGCGATGAGCACCGCGCGATCGCGTGCCGCCTCGCGCAGCACCTCGACCGCGAGCGGCACGCGGTCGACGTCGAGACGCTGCTCCGGCTCGTCGAGCAGGAGCACCTCGCTCGGTCGGGCGAGCACGAGCGCGAGGGAGAAGAGCTGGGTCTGGCCCGAGGAGAGCTCGTGCGGGAAGCGGCGGGCGAGGGCCAGGAGTCTGAGGGAGTCGAGGCCCTGGACGGCACCCTCGCGGGCTGCGTCGAGCGTCGCACCCCACGACAGCGCGACCATCGCGAGGTGCTCCTCGAGGGTGAGGTCGCGCTCGAACGGCGGGGTGCCGACGAGAGCGGCGACGCGGCGCCGGTGCTCGCGGGAGCGCTCGTCGACCGGAGCGCCCGCGACCTCGGCGGTGCCGGCGGTGGGAGCGGTGAGCCCGGCGATCACGCGGAGCAGGGTCGTCTTCCCGCTGCCGTTGGGGCCCGTGACGGCGACGACCTCGCCCGGCTCGACCTCCAGCGAGAGCGGTGCGAGCAGCTCGGCCTCGGCCGTCCGCACGGCGACCTCTCGGAGTCGGACGAGCGGAGCGCTCACAGGCGCGGGTGCGGAGCGGCGGCGGCGGGCGAGCAGCGGCATGCCCCCATCCTGTCGGCGGACTGCGCACGCCGCATCCGTCGGCCAGCGGAGTCCACATCCGCCGGTCATCGGCGCGTAACACGACGCGGCTAGGGTCACCGCGGGGCGCATCCGGCGACCCGGAACAGGATCACCGTGCCCGACACCACTCCCCTCGATCGAGGAGCGCCGCCGAGCGCCGAGCTGCACATCCACATCGAGGGCACCATCGAGCCCGAGCACATCGTCGAGATGGCACGCCGCAACGGGGTCGCGCTGCCGACGGAGGACATCGACGCCCTCCGCGCCCGGTACGCGTTCACGGACCTCGGCTCGTTCCTCGACCTGCACTACTCGAACCTCACCGTGCTGAAGACCGAGCGCGACTTCTTCGAGCTGGCCACCGGCTACCTCGACCGCGCGAAGCTCGCGAACGTGCGGCGCGCCGAGATCTTCTTCGACCCGCAGACGCACCTGGGCAACGGAGTCGCGCTCGAGACGGTCATGGCCGGACTCACGCGCGCGCTCGGGGCGAGCCTGGAGACGCACGGGATCTCGACCGACCTCATCATGTGCTTCCTGCGCGATCTGGGCGCCGAGGCGGCCGACGAGATGCTGACGGCGATCCTCCCCTACCGCGAGCACATCATCGGAGTCGGGCTCGACTCGAACGAGGTCGGCTTCGGACCGGAGCTGTTCGTCGACGTCTACGCGCGGGCCGCGGCCGAAGGGCTGCACCTCGTCGCCCACGCCGGTGAGGAGGGCGGGCCCGAGACCGTGGCCGCGACCCTCGAGCTCCTGAAGGTCGAGCGGATCGACCACGGGATCCGCGCGATGGAGGACCCCGCCGTCGTGACGATGCTGCGGGTGCAGAAGGTGCCGGTCACCGTGTGCCCGCTGTCGAACGTGGCGCTGCGCGCGGTGGACACGATGAAGGACCACCCGCTGCCCGAGATGCTGCGCCAGGGACTCGTCGCGACGGTGTCGAGCGACGACCCGCCCTACTTCGGCGGCTACGTCGACGCGAACTACCGCGCGCTGGTCGAGGAGCTCGGCATGGACGACGAGCAGCTCGAGCAGCTCGCACTGAACTCGTTCGACGCCGCGTTCATCTCGGCCGAGGACCGCGACCGCTGGAAGGCGGAGGTCCGGGCGCACTTCGGGCACTGACGACCGCCGCGAGAGGCCACTCCGGTACGCGTCGCGTGCTGAAGTGGCCTCTCACGGAGAGTCGTCGGGCTAGGAGTGGTCGTCGAGGTCGGGCTCGGCTCGGCCGAGGTCGGCGACCTCCTCCTCGGGGCGCGGTGCGATCGTCTCGTCGTCCTCGAGCTCGGGGATGCTCGGCTCGTCGGGCGCGGGGACGCGCGGCGGAACGGAGTGGTCGGCGGGTGCGGTCATCGTGGATCCTTCGTTCGGGGTCGGTCAGCTCGCGACCGCGGCCGGCTCGGGGAAGAGCGCCTCGAGCAGGTTCGCGACCCAGTCGATGAGCGCGCGGTCGTTGAGCGGGACGCCATCGATGACGGGCATCGGCACGACCACGGCGTTCGCCTGCTGCAGGTACTTGGCGCTCGGGTACATCCGGCGCAGCCGGACCTGGATCGAGTCGGCGAGATGCGCCGGGGCGACCCGGACGTTCGAGCCCATCGCGACGACGTCGCTGAGCCCGGCCTTCTGGGCGCGCATCCGCAGGCGTGACACGAGGATCAGGTTCTCGACCGCCTCGGGCAGCTCGCCGTAGCGGTCGGTGAGCTCCTCGACGACCAGCTCGACGCTGCCCTCCTTCGCGGTGGGCGACGACGCGGCCGAGAGCTTCTGGTACGCCTCGAGGCGCAGCCGCTCGCTGTCGACGTACTCCTCGGGGATCCGCGCGTCGACCGGCAGCTCGAGCCGCAGCTCGGTCTGGCCCTCGGCGACGTCGCCGCGGAAGGTGTCGACGGCCTCGCCGATCATCCGCAGGTAGAGGTCGAAGCCGACGCCCTGGATGTGGCCGGACTGCTCGCCGCCGAGCAGGTTGCCCGCTCCGCGGATCTCGAGGTCTTTCAGCGCGATCTGCATGCCGCCGCCGAGATCGGTGTTGGCGGCGAGGGTCTGCAGACGGTCGTGCGCCGTCTCGCTGAGCGGCTTCGTCTCGTCGTAGAGCAGGTAGGCGTAGGCGCGCTCGCGGCCGCGACCCACGCGTCCGCGCAGCTGGTGGAGCTGCGAGAGCCCGTACTTGTCGGCCCGATCGACGATCAGGGTATTCGCGTTCGGGATGTCGAGGCCGGTCTCGACGATGGTCGTCGAGACGAGGACGTCGAACTTGCGCTCCCAGAAGTCGACGATGATGCGCTCGAGCTGCGCCTCGCTCAGCTTGCCGTGCGCCACCGCGATGCGCGCCTCCGGCACCAGCTCGGCGAGCTGGGAGGCCACGCGGTTGATCGTCGAGACGCGGTTGTGCACGAAGAACACCTGGCCCTCGCGGAGCAGCTCGCGGCGGATCGCGGCGCCGACCTGCTTCTCGGAGTAGGGACCGACGAAGGTGAGGATCGGGTGCCGCTCCTCGGGCGGGGTCGCCAGCGTCGACATCTCGCGGATGCCCGTGACGGCCATCTCGAGGGTGCGCGGGATGGGGGTCGCGCTCATCGAGAGGATGTCGACGTTCTTCTTCAGCGCCTTCAGCTTCTCCTTGTGCTCGACGCCGAAGCGCTGCTCCTCGTCGATCACGAGGAGGCCGAGGTCTTTGAAGACGATGTTGTCCGAGAGGAGGCGGTGGGTCGCGATGACCATGTCGACGGTGCCGTCGGCCAGTCCGTCGATCGTCTCCTTCGACTCCTTCGCGCTCTGGAAGCGGCTCAGGGCGCGCAGGTGCACCGGGAATCCGGCGAAGCGCTCCTGGAAGGTCTCGAGGTGCTGGCGCACGAGCAGCGTCGTCGGCACGAGCATCGCGACCTGCTTGCCGTCCTGGATCGCCTTGAACGCGGCGCGCACGGCGACCTCGGTCTTGCCGAAGCCCACGTCGCCCGAGAGCAGGCGGTCCATCGGGATCGGCCGCTCCATGTCGGCCTTCACCTCGTCGATCACGGTCAGCTGGTCGGGCGTCTCGGCGAAGGGGAACGCCTCTTCGAGCTCGCGCTGCCACGGGGTGTCCGGCGGGAACGCGTGGCCGGGCGACGCCATGCGGGCGGAGTAGAGCTTCACGAGCTCGACGGCGATGTCGCGGACGGCGCGGCGCGCCTTGCTCTTGGCCTGGGCCCAGTCGCTGCCGCCCATCTTGCTCAGCGCCGGCGCCTCTCCGCCGACGTAGCGCGAGAGCAGGTCGAGCTGATCGGTGGGCACCAGGAGCTTGTCGCCGGGGAAGCCGCGCTTGCTCGGCGCGTACTCGAGCACGAGGTACTCGCGCTTGGTCTTCACCGCGTTGCGTCCGCCGCTCGAGACCTCGCGCTGCGAGAGCTCGACGAAGCGCCCGATGCCGTGCGTGGCGTGCACGACGTGGTCGCCGGGGGTGAGCTGCAGCGGATCGACGACGTTCTTGCGGCGCGACGCGAGCTTCTTGACGGCGCGGGAGTCGTAGCCGACGGTGCGTCCGTAGAACTCGGTGTCGGTGAGCAGCGCGAGCTTCGCCTCCGGGACCTCGAAGCCGTGGTCGACGGACGCCTGGAGCACGTAGGCGAGACCGGACTCGACCTCGCCGGGCAGATCGGCGACGATGCGTGCCGCGACCTCGTGCTCGGCGAGCACCTGATCGGTGCGCTCGACGGTGCCCGTGCCGGGCGCGGTCAGAACGACGGTCCAGCCGTCGGCGAGGCGCGAGCGGACGTGCGCGAGCGCTCCCTCGACGTTGGCGCCGAAGCCGGGCACGGGCTCGCCCTCGACGCGGACGGCGAGGATCTCGTCGATGCCCAGGTCCTCGGGGAGAACCTCGGCCTCGCCCGCGGCGGGGCCCTGGCGGAAGGTGCTCATGGTCCACCACGGGTGGTCGGGAGCGGCGGCGCCGGGGGCGCTGAACTTCACCGAGTCGCGCAGGGCGCCCAGCGGGATGAACTCGCCCGAGGCGAGGTCGATCGGCGCCTCGGCTCCGGCGGTCGCGGCGCTCCAGGCGGCCTGGAGGAACTCGCGGTTCGTCTCGGCGAGGCTGATGGCGCGGGTGGCGACGCGCTCGGGGGCCAGCACGGCCACCGCCGCGCCCTCGGGGAGGTAGTGCGAGATCGGCACCAGGCGCTCGAGCAGCGCCGGCGCGAGCGACTCCATGCCCTCCACGGGGATGCCCTCGGCGATCTTCGCGAGCATGGCCGAGAGGCTCGGGAACTCGTGCAGCATCTCGCGTGCACGCTGGCGGACCGCCGGGACGAGCAGCAGCTCGCGGCTGGGCGGCAGCACGACGGAGTCGGACTCGCCGGGCAGCGAGCGCTGGTCGGCCACCGAGAAGGCGCGGATCGAGTCGACCTCGTCGCCGAAGAAGTCGATGCGGCTCGGGTGCTCGGCCACGGCGGGGAAGACGTCGAGGATGCCGCCGCGGACGGCGAACTCGCCGCGCCGCGTGACCATGTCGACGCGCGCGTAGGCGAGGTCGACCAGCTCGGCCGAGATGCGGCCGAGGTCGTAGCCGCGCGTGCCCTTCACCAGGCGGATCGGCGCGATGTCGGCGAGGTTGTCGGCGACCGGCTGCAGGGCGGCCCGGACGGAGGCGACGACGACCAGCGGCTTCTCGGCCGTCCAGGTCTTCATGCGCCGCAGCGCGTCGAGGCGGCGGCCGACGATCTCGGCGCTCGGGCTCAGCCGTTCGTGCGGCAGCGTCTCCCACGCGGGGAACTCGACGACGTCGGCGTCGGGCATCACGCAGCTGAGCGAGGCGCGGATGTTCTCGGAGTCGCGGCCCGTCGCGGTCACGACGAGCGCGGCCTGCGGGCGGCCCGCCTCCGCCCGGCGCTCGAGCAGCCCCGCGAGCAGCGGGACCCGGAGGCCGTCGGTGACGGAGAAGTCGGCGTCGCGCACCGCGTACGCCAGTGCGTCGTCGAACGTGGAGGCGCGCGAAAGCGCCGAGATGATCTCGTTGAGGGGCACCGTCCGAGTTTACTGCGGACCCCCGACACGGAGCTGGTGACGGGGATCTCGATACGCCCGCGGTGCGGGCTACTCGATCAGCAGGGGAGGGAAGGGCTAGGCGCTCGTGTGGAACTTCAGCTGGGCGGCGGCGAGGCCGGAGTCGGCGATCAGCTCGACGGCGTCGGCGGCGTCCTGCAGAAGGATCGGCAGGGTCTCGCGCTCGGGGCCGGCGAAGTCCTTCAGGACGAAGTCGGCGGCGGGCTGGCGACCGGGCGGGCGGCCGATGCCCACGCGCACGCGGAGGAAGTCGGCTCCGTCGGTCGCGGCGAGGATGTCGCGGATGCCGTTGTGGCCGCCGTGACCGCCGCCCTGCTTCAAGCGCAGGGTGTCGAACGGGATGTCGAGCTCGTCGTGCACGACGATCAGGCGCTCGGGAGCCAGGGAGTAGAAGTCGAGCAGCTGCGAGGTCGGGCCGCCCGAGAGGTTCATGAAGCTGTTCGGCTTGCCGAGCACGAGCTTGGGGCCGCCGGGGCGGAGGAACCCCTCGGCCACCGTCGCGTTCGCGCGCGTGTGCCGGCGGAACGAGCCGCCGATCCGCGACGCGAGCTCGTCGAGCACCATCTGGCCCACGTTGTGCCGGTTGCGCGCGTACTGCGCGCCCGGGTTGCCGAGCCCGACGACGAGCCAGGTGTCGCCCATGGTGGTCCTTCTCTCGTGCCGGATGCGGACGTGCCGGATGCGGAACGGGCCCGCTCGCGATCGCGGCGGGCCCGTCCGGTGGTGCAGGTGGGGAGACTACTCGGCGGTCTCGGCGACGACGTCGCCCGAGGCCGGGGTCTCGTCCTCGTCGCCCAGGTCCTGCTCGACCTCGGCGGTGACGTTGACGACGAGCACGTCCGCCTCGGTGACGAGGGTGGCGCCGTCGGGCAGCACGACGTCGCCGGCGGCGATCTGCGTGCCGGCCTCGAGGCCCTCGACCGAGATGACGATGCTCTGCGGGATCTTGGTGGCGTCGACCTCGAGCGAGAGGGTGTTGGCGTCGATCGACACGAGCGTGCCGGGAGCGGCCTCGCCCTCGACGTGCACGGGGATGTCGACCGAGACCTTCTCGCCGAGCTGGATGACCACGAGGTCGATGTGCTCGATGATCTGGCGCACCGGGTCGCGCTGGATGTCCTTGACCAGGGTGGTCTGGGGGGTGCCGTCGATGTCGAGCTCGAGGATCGCGTTCGCCTTGCGGGTCAGCAGCAGGACCTGGTGGCCCGGCAGCGTGACGTGCTGGGGCTCGGTGCCGTGGCCGTAGAGGACCGCGGGGATCTTGTCCTGGGCGCGGATCTTGCGCGCCGCTCCCTTGCCGAACGAGGTGCGGAGCTCCGCGACGACCTTGTTGGTGAGTTCAGCCATGATGTTCTCCTTGGGCGGCGCGCACGCCACCGGATCGGGGTCGTGGCCGGGGCCACGGACGGGGTTTCGACTCGAACGCATGTCAGCGTGAGGAAAAGTCCGCGGCGCCCCTCTCGGGGCCTCGCCTGCTTCCACCGCGTCGATCACGGATGCGTGGTGCATCCCTCGCCGAAGTTCAGCTGCCCACCCTACCGGCCGATCCCCTCCCCCGCCACCCGAGGGCTCCTGCCGGGAGGCGATCAGGCGCACTCGTTAGCGTTCGGGCCATGACTGACGACGACTTCGGCTCCTACGTGGAGAAGAACGGGTTCCACCGCGACACGAACTACATCCCCACGCGGATCACCGCGGACGGGAGCGACGGCTTCCCTGTCGAGGCCGGCCGCTACCGCCTCGTGGTCTCGCGGGCTTGTCCGTGGGCGAACCGCGCCGTGATCGTCCGGCGCCTGCTCGGCCTCGAGGACGCCCTGTCGATGGGGATCTGCGGACCGACCCACGACAAGCGCAGCTGGACGTTCGACCTCGATCCCGGCGGCGTCGATCCGGTCCTCGGCATCCCGCGCCTGCAGGACGCGTTCCTGAAGCGCTTCCCCGACTACCCCCGCGGCATCACGGTGCCCGCGATCGTCGACATCCCCTCCGGCGAGGTGGTCACCAACGACTACCCGCGGATGACGCTCGACTTCTCGACCGAGTGGACCGCGTTCCACCGCGACGGGGCCCCCGAGCTCTACCCGGACCACCTCCGCGACGAGATCGACGAGGTCGCCGAGCTGATCTTCCACGACGTCAACAACGGCGTCTACAAGTGCGGGTTCGCCGGCTCGCAGAAGGCGTACGAGCGTGCCTACGACGCGCTCTGGGCCCGTCTCGACTGGCTCGAGGAGCGCCTCAGCACGCAGCGCTACCTCGTCGGCGACACGATCACCGAGGCGGATGTGCGCCTGTTCACGACGCTCGCCCGCTTCGACGCCGTCTACTACAGCCACTTCAAGGCGAACCGGAACCTGCTCTCGGCGATGCCCGCGCTCTGGGGCTACGCGCGCGACCTGTTCGCGACTCCGGGATTCGGCGACACCATCGACTTCACCCACATCAAGTCGCACTACTACGAGGTGCAGCGCGACATCAATCCGACCGGAGTGGTCCCCAAGGGCCCGGACCTGTCGGGCTGGCGGGTCCCGTCGCACCGCGAGGAGCTGGGCGGGCGTCCCTTCGGCGACGGCACTCCTCCGCCGCCCCCGATCCCCTCGGAGCGGGTGCCGGCCGACCACACCGTGTGAGCTCCTCCGCACGGCCGTGAATCGCCGCCGCGACCGATGTGCACGCTCGGGACCGGGCCGCCGCCGGGCCGCTTCGGTAGCCTGGGCGCGTCCCTGAACGCGTACGTCGAGGAGAACCGTGTCTGACAAGCCCACCGCCACAGCCAACATCGGAGTCGTCGGTCTGGCGGTGATGGGCTCGAACCTGGCCCGCAACCTCGCCAGCCGCGAGGGCAACACCGTCGCCGTCTTCAACCGCTCCTACGGGCGCACCGAGACGCTGATCACCGAGCACCCCGAGGCCGGCTTCGTCGCCTCGGAGACCATCGAGGACTTCGCCGCCTCGCTCGCCACTCCCCGCACGGCGATCATCATGGTCCAGGCCGGCCGCGGCACCGATGCCGTCATCGACCAGCTGACGAAGGTCTTCGAGCCCGGCGACATCATCGTCGACGGAGGCAACGCGCTCTTCACCGACACGATCCGCCGCGAGAAGGCGGTCCGCGAGACCGGCATCCACTTCGTCGGCACCGGCATCTCGGGCGGCGAGGAGGGCGCGCTCAAGGGCCCCTCGATCATGCCCGGCGGCTCGGTCGAGTCGTACAAGACCCTCGGCCCGATCCTCTCCTCGATCGCGGCGGTCGCCGAGGGCGAGCCCTGCGTCACCCACATCGGCACCGACGGCGCCGGCCACTTCGTCAAGATGATCCACAACGGCATCGAGTACGCCGACATGCAGCTCATCGCCGAGGCCTACGACCTCCTCCGCACCGTCGGCGGCCACGAGCCCGCCGCCATCGCCGAGGTCTTCGACGCGTGGAACAAGGGCGACCTCGAGTCGTACCTGATCGAGATCACCGCCGAGGTGCTGCGCCAGGTCGACGCCGAGACCGGCTCGCCGTTCATCGACGTCGTCCTCGACCAGGCCGGCTCCAAGGGCACCGGCGTCTGGACCGTGCAGAACGCGCTCGACCTGGGCGTGCCCGTCGGCGGCATCGCCGAGGCCGTCTTCGCGCGCGCCGTCTCGTCGAAGCCGGAGCAGCGCGCCGCGGTGCAGAACCGCGTCACCTCGCGTCCGACCCCCGTCGCCCTCTACGACGGCTTCGAGGACGACGTCCGCGCCGCCCTCTACGCCTCGAAGGTCGTCGCCTACTCGCAGGGCTTCGACGCGATCATCGCCGGAGCCGAGAAGTACGGCTGGGAGATCGACAAGGGCGCCGTCGCCAAGATCTGGCGCGCGGGCTGCATCATCCGCGCGCAGTTCCTCAACCGCATCGTCGACGCGTACGCCGAGAACGCGGGCATCTCGACCCTCCTCGAGGACCCGTACTTCGCCGAGGCCGTCGCGAACGGCGAGGCCGCCTGGCGCCGCATCGTCTCGACCGCCGCTCTCTCGGGCGTCCCGATCCCCGGCTTCGGAGCCGCGCTGTCCTACTACGACTCGCTCGCCTCGAAGCGCCTCCCCGCCGCCCTCGTGCAGGGGCAGCGCGACTTCTTCGGCGCGCACACCTACCAGCGCGGCGACAAGGAGGGCACCTTCCACACGCTGTGGTCGGGCGACCGCTCCGAGGTCGAGCAGGACCCGTCGACGCACTGACCGCCTGACACGCCGGAGCGCCCCCGCACCTCGATCCTCGGATCGGGTGCGGGGGCGCTCTCGCGTCCAGCGGCTCAGCGCAGCCAGACCGTGGTCTCGCGAGGCAGCACTCCGTCGCCCAGCGGACCGCTCGCGAGCAGCACCTCGCCGGCGGGCAGCGCGACCGGGGTCGCGCACAGGTTCGTCGCCGAGCGCCAGCCGTTCGGGCGCGCGAAGTGCAGCACGTCGGGCTCGGAGTCGAGCCACTCGAGCTGCTCTCCGGACTGCAGCTCGTGCCGCAGGGCCAGCGCGCGGCGGTAGAGGGCGAGCGTCGACTCCTCGTCGCGCTCCTCGGCCTCGACGGAGGAATCCGCGAACCAGTCCGGCTGCGGCAGGTGCGCGGGTCCCGGTCCGAAGCCGAAGGAGTCGCCGGCGACCGTCCAGGGCAGGGGCACCCGGCAGCCGTCGCGGCCCACGTCGGTGCCGCCGCTGCGGAAGAAGGTCGGGTCCTGGCGCTGCGCATCCGGGATCGCGGGCACCTCGTGCAGGCCCAGCTCCTCACCCTGGTAGAGGTAGGCGGAGCCGGGCAGAGCGAGCAGGAGGAGCGTCGCGGCGCGCGCTCGGCGCAGGCCCCGCTCGGCGTCCAGCTCGGGCTCCACTCCCCCGTTGAGCAGCCACTGCTTCGCGGGTGCGGTCGCCGCGTCGCCGCGGGCCGGCAGTCCGTAGCGCGTCGGGTGGCGGACGACGTCGTGGTTCGACAGCACCCATGTCGTCGAGGAGCCCGACTCGGCGGCGAGCTCGAGGTTGAACGAGATCAGGCGGCGGAACTCCTCCGCGTCGAAGTCGGCCTCGAGCAGGTCGAAGTTGAACGCCTGGCCCAGGCCCTCGGGGCTCGCGTACCGGGCGCGGCGGGAGGCGTCGACCCAGGCCTCGGCCACGGCGGTGCGCGGCGGGTCGTAGGAGTCGAACAGGGCGCGCCACTCGGCGTAGACCTCGTGCACCTCGTCGCGGTCCCAGAACGGGTGCGATCCGTCGATCCGTTGGGCCTCGATCTCGGCGGCCGCGGGCAGCGGCTCGCTGAGGTCCTTCACGAGCGAGTGGGCCACGTCGATCCGGAAGCCGTCGACTCCGCGGTCGGACCAGAAGCGGAGGGTGTCGAGGAAGTCGTCGCGGATCTCGCGGTTGGCCCAGTTCCAGTCGGGCTGCTCCTTCGCGAAGAGGTGCAGGTACCACTGGCCGTCGCCGACCGGCTCCCACGCGGGGCCGCCGAACACCGACTCCCAGTCGCTGGGCGGGAGGGAGCCGTCGGTGCCGCGGCCGTCGCGGAACACGTAGCGCTCGCGCTCGGGCGAGCCCTTCGGCGCCGCGAGCGCCTCCTGGAACCAGGGGTGCAGATCGGAGGAGTGGTTCGGCACGATGTCGACGATCACGCGGATGCCGGCGTCGTGCAGCAGCCGCGTCGTCTCGTCGAACTCGGCGAGCGTCCCGATCCGCGGGTCCACGTCGCGGTAGTCGGCCACGTCGTACCCGCCGTCGGCCAGCGCCGACGGGTAGAACGGGCTCAGCCACACGGCGTCGATCCCGAGCTCGCGGAGGTAGGGGATGCGCGCGATGATCCCTCGCAGGTCACCGATCCCGTCCCCGTCCGCGTCCGCGAAGCTCCGCGGGTAGATCTGGTACACCGCCGCCTGGCGCCACCACAGCGCGTCCTCCGCGGTGCCGCTCCTCGTGAGCAGGGTCTCGGTCATGCCGTTCCTTCCGTTCGTGGTCTTGTGTCGTGTTCGTGGTGCCCGCCCTCCGGCGGACTTGGATCTCGATACGCCCGCTCCGCGCGCTACTCGATCAGCAGAGGTGGGCCCGCCTGCCGAAGCAGCTCGTGCGCAGCACGGCCCCTCCTCTGAGCAGCCGCTCATGCACAGCTCGGCCCGATGCGTCTCTCGGAGGGTGGCCGCGGGTCTCGGGGTGGTCGGCTGCAAGGCGGAGGAGGGAAGGCGTAGCGGAGCTACGACGACCGATCGACAACGCCGCAGACGGCCGCCCCGAGGCCCGCGGAACGGACAACGCCGCAGATCGCCGCGCCGAGGCCCGCGAGACTTACTTGATCGCCCCCTGAGTCACGCCGGACATGACCCAGCGTTGGGTGAAGAGGTAGACGAGGATCGCCGGTGCCATGGCCATCAGGTAGGAGGCGAAGGCGACGTTGTAGTCGTTGCTGAACTGGGTCTGGAAGATGCTCTGGAGCACCGGCAGGGTCTGCAGCGTCGGGTCGGAGGTGATGAGCGAGGGCATCATGAAGTCGTTCCAGGAGGCGAGGAAGGCGAAGATGCCGACGGTCGCGCTCATGGGGGCGAGCAGAGGGAACACCAGTCGCCAGAAGACCTGGTTGGTGGTCGCTCCGTCGAGCCGCGCGCTCTCCTCGAGCTCCTCGGGGAGTGAGCGGAGGAACGCGGTGAACAGCATCACGCTGAAGGAGAGCTGGAACATCACGTGCAGGATCGCGACGCCGATCGGGTTGTCGAGGCCGACGAGTCCGGTGAGCGAGACCTGCGAGAGGGCGAGCACGGGGAACGGCAGGAACATCGCGGCGAGCAGGTAGAAGAACGAGTAGCGGTAGAACTTCTTCTCCCAGTTGCGCGAGATGGCGTAGGCCGCGAGGGCGCTGAGCACGATGGTCCCGGCGACGGTGATCGCGGTGACGAGCAGCGAGATCGCGAAGCCGCGGGGGAAGTCGGTGAGGTTCCAGGCCTGCACGAAGCCGTCGATCGAGATCGGAGCCGGGATCGAGAAGGCGTTGCCGTCCACCGCCTGCGCGGTCGTCTTGAACGCCATGGTCACCGTGACCCAGAGCGGAGCGATGACGGTCAGTGCGCAGACCGCGAGCACGAGGGTCAGGAGCAGGTTCGAGCGGTTCCGGCGTCCGCCGCGGCGGGCGTCGGCGTTCGCCGCGGGGCGGGTGCCGGGCAGCGCCGGCGAGAGGGGGACCTGGCTGGTCATCAGAAGGCCGCCTTTCCGCGCGAGACGCGCAGTTGCACGAGCGCGATCACGAGCGCGATGAGGAAGAAGATCGTGGCGTTGGCCATCTGGTAGGCGTAGTCGCCGCTGGTGAAGCCCGAGAAGATCGTCATCGCGACGCTGCGGGTCGAGGTGCCCGGTCCGCCGTTGGTGAGGCCGACGATGATGTCGTAGGAATTCAGGAAGTTCTTGAAGCCGATGACGAGGTTGATCACCACGTAGCCCGCGACCAGCGGCAGCGTGATCGAGCGCAGCTGCCCCCAGCTGGACGCGCCGTCCAGCGAGGCCGCCTCGTAGACGTCGCCCGGGATCGAGAGCACCCCGGCGATGTAGATCAGCAGGGCGGAGGGGACCGCCTGCCAGGCGGTGACGATCACGATCGCGAGCCACGCCAGATCCGGGTTCGCGAGCATGCTGCTCGCCAGCGGAGTCGCTCCGATCGACGCGGCGAAGCCGGGCAGCGAGTTCGAGAAGAGGAAGTTGAAGACGAACGCGATGATGATGCCCGAGACGACCATCGGCAGCACGAAGACGGCCCGCAGGGCGACCTTGCCCCGGATCTGCGTCGTGAGGGCGATGGCCAGCAGGAACGCGATCACGTTCACCAGCAGCACCGTGACCAGCGCGAGCCCGACGGTGAAGCCGTAGGACGCGAGGATCGCCGGGTCCGAGAACAGGGCGACGTAGTTGGTGAGCCCGATGAAGCTCCACTCGCCGAAGCCGATGGAGTCGGTGAAGCTGAAGAAGATGCCCATCACCGCCGGCAGGGTGATCGCGAGTGTGAAGAGGATCAGCGCCGGGAGGAGGAACAGCGGGAACGTGAGGTCACGGCGCCGCTTCGGCGTGGTGCGCGCGACGGGGCGGGCGGCGGCGGGGCGCCGCTCCTCCGTCCGCGCGGGGAGGGTGGTGGCCATGGTGTCTCGTCTCTGAGAGGGGTCGGCGGGGAGGAGGGGTCAGGAGCGGAACGCGATGCGCGCCCAGTCGGCGTCGATCGTGCGCAGCGTGCGGGCCGGATCGGAGCCGAGGACCATGCCCTGCAGGTAGTTCTGCAGCGGGATGTTCTGCGGCACGAGCTGCGAGGCGCCGAGGCTGAAGGCGGCCCGGTCGTAGAACTCCTGGAGCTCGACGAGCGTGGGCTGGGTGACCGCGGGCGCGTCGGTCGTCACTCCGAACGCGTTGTTGTCGGCGTTGTAGGCGTCGATGATCTCGGGCTGCATCAGGAACGCGAGGAACTCGCGCGCGGCCTCCTTCTTGGTGGACGCCTCGGGGATCCACAGCGCGAGGTCGACGTTGACCCGTACCCGGCGCTCCGCGGGGTCGTCCGTCATCGGGAGCGGGAACGCGCCGATCGAGAGGTCGGGGGCGGTCTTCGCGATCTCGCTCAGCGCCCACGGCCCCTGGAAGTACATCGCGGCCTCGCCGTTCGAGAACGCGAGGTTGCCGTCGCCGTACGCCCGGCTGGCCGCATCCGGGTTCGAGTACGCGGCGATCTGCAGCATCTGGTCGACCGGAGCGGCGAAGTCCTTCTCGAAGGAGACCGGCGACCCGGGGCCCACATCCGGGCCCTGCTCCTTCAGCTGCGAGAAGAACGACTCGAGGTCGACGGTGCCGCCGACGGAGTAGTCGAACAGCCCCTGCGAGACCGTCCACGGGTCCTTGTAGGTGCTGTAGAGCGGAGTGATGCCCGCGGCCTTCAGCGCCTCGCAGACCGCGACGAACTCGGTCCAGGTGGTCGGCACCTCGAGCCCCTGCTGGGCGAAGATCTCGCGGTTGTAGAGCACCGCCGACATCATCAGCGAGTAGGGCAGCACGCTGGTGCGGTCGGGGTAGGACGCGGTCTGCTCGATCAGCGGCTGCAGCGCGGGATTGATGCGCTGCGCCTCCGGCAGGTCGGACAGGTCGCTGAACGCGCCCCGCTCGACGAAGCGCGCGACCTCGAAGTTGTAGTTGAGGCAGCCGAGGTCCGGCGGGTTGGACCGCACGAAGCCGGCCGAGAGGTTGGAGGAGAAGTCGTGCACGACGCGGACGCGGGACTGCGCCGCGTGGAACTTCTCGATCACCTCGTCGAAGTAGCCGATGACCTCGGGCTTGGACTGGTGGAACACGATCTCGACGGGGCGGCCGGAGCCGGAGGGCGAGGCGCAGGCGGCGAGGCCGAGCGCGGCGGCGCCCGCTCCTGCCGCGGCGAGGAGGGACCGGCGGCTCAGGCCGCCGAGGGGTGGGGTGGTGAGGGGCACGTCGTCGTCTCCCGTATGTGTGGAAAAGTTGCTTCATCGACTAAATCTAGGTAAAAAATCTAGTACGCGATGTACTGTTGCAGCCGATCCGCTCCGGGTCAAGAGGGGAGGCGGAACCGATGTCCGAGAACACGTTCTCGTTCCAGCGACGCCGCAACGCCCTCGAGATCCTGCAGGGCGCGTGGAGCGGGGAGCCGCTGACCGCCTCCGATCTGATTGAGCGCACCGGCCTCACCCGCTCGACCGTCATCGCCGTCTGCGACGACCTCATCGAGCTCGGCTGGATCGAGGAGCTCGCGAATCAGCGCGCGGCGGGCGACTACGTGAAGGGCCGCCCTGCGCGCCGCTACGCGCTGCGGCGGACGGCCGGTGTGATCGTCGGAGTCGACGCCGGGCAGCACAGCGTCGGAGTCGACGTCGCCGACCTCCTGGGCGACACGATCGCGCACCACGTCGAGCCCGTCGACCACGAGCCGGTCGAGGAGCTGCCGCGCGAGCGCCGCCTCGCGGACATCGAGCGGATCCTGGACCGCACACTGCGCCGGGCCGGAGTCCCGGACGACGAGGTCCTCGCCGCCACCTTCGGGGTCCCGGCGCCCGTCGACGCCGACGGCCGCTCCCCCGTCGGCGACAACGGCTTCTGGAGCGCGATGAACCCCGGCCTCGGCGACCGCTTCGCCGCGCGCGGCTGGTCGGCCGTCGTCGACAACGACGCCAATCTCGCCGCCCTCGCCGAGGGCTGGCGCGGCGCCGCCGTCGGCTGCTCGGACTACGTCGCGCTGCTCTCGGGCGAGCGCCTGGGCGGCGGTGTGGTCCTGGGCGGCACGCTGCTCCGGGGCGCGCGCGGACTCACCGGCGAGATGCGCTACCTGGACCTCGTCGAGGGAGTCGGATCCGCCGAGGGCGTCGCCGCACTCGCCCGATCGTGGGCGCAGGAGTCCCTCGCCGCTCCGGGTCGCGCCCCGTCGCTCCTGGACGCCGTCGATCACCCGGGCGCCGAGCAGGTGCTGGCCGCCGCCGCGGCGGGCGATCCGCTCGCCCGGGAGGTCGTCGACCGCCTGGCCGCCCGGCTGACGGCCGTCGCGGCCACCCTCGCGAACCTCCTCGACGTCTCGCTCCTCGTCGTCGGCGGCGCGCTCGCCGCCTCGGCCGGACCGCTGCTCGCCGACGTGTCGGAGCGGGTCGCCGCCCTCGTGCACGCGCCGGCACCGCGGATCGTGCCCTCGACCCTCGGCGACCGCGCCGTCGCGCTCGGAGCGGTCCGAGCGGGTCTGGACCGCGTCCGCGCGGATCCGCTCGCCCTGCGCCTGAGCGGCGGCGCCTCCGCGACGGCGGCGACCGGAGGCTGAGGGCCCCGGCTCAGCGCCGGAACGCCCGCACGATCAGCAGGAGCCCGAGCAGCACCGCCACCGCGGCCGCGGTCGCCGCGGGCAGGGCGAGCAGCAGGACCAGCGCGCCGACCGCCGAGACGAGCGCCGGCAGGCGCAACGCCGCCGCTCCCCACTCCACGCGGCGGACGATCAGCGCGACCAGCTGGGCGGCGACCGCGAAGGCGAGCAGCGCGTCTGCGTCGAGCACGACGACCGCGACCACCGAGACGAGGCAGACGACGAGCTGAGCGACGACCGGGACCCCGGTCCGCCGCGAAGGCTGCGCGAGCACGGCCGGGATCTCGTCGGCGTCGGCCAGGCGGACGAGGGCGCCCGCGTCGCGGTGCTGCAGCACGACGAGGGCGAGCAGCCCCGCGAGCACGGCGGCGACCGCGACGGGCACCTCGGCAGCGGTGCCGAGTGCGGCGGCTCGGAGCGGAGTGGCGGTGCCGGCGAGCACGGCCGGTCCGACCAGCAGCAGCAGTCCCGCCCCGAGCGCGCCGGCCACGAGGGCGACGACGCCCGTCGAGACGAGCGCGGGCCGGAGCCGCACGAGGGCACCCGACGTCGGCGGAGCGAACAGGAGCAGCGCGAGCGCCGCGGCGGACGCGGTGCCCTCCACTCCGCCCGGACGCACGTCCGACTCGGGGAGCACCGGCGGCGCCACGGCGACGATCACGGCGGCGGCCACCAGCAGGAGGAGCACCAGGGCGCCGAGTCCGCGCGCGAGACCGGCGCGCACGACTCCGCCCCGCAGGACGAAGACCGTCACCGCGACGAGCATCAGCACCGCGACGGGCCGCGCGGACGCGCCGAGCACCGAGTCCGCGGCGGTGAGCGCGAGCGCGGAGGCGCCGAGCGCCCGGCCGGCGAGCGCCAGCCACTGGGCCGTCGGACCGTCGTGCTGCTCGCGGCCGGAGTCGGCGAGCGCACTGATCGCGGTCAGCACCGCGGCGACGCCGATCCCGAGCAGCAGCCACCAGCCGGCCTCGAGCGCGGCGGGCGAGTAGACGAGGAAGAGCCCGGCGAGCGCGATCGCCCCGGTCGGCTCCGCGGGGCGCGCCCGAGCGCGATCAGCGCTCACTCGCCCGGGCACGCGCGGAACTCAGGCCCGGTCGATCACGCGTCGCCGTCGAACATCGAGGTGACGGAGCCGTCGTCGAACACCTCGTGGATCGCGCGCGCCAGCAGCGGCGCGATCGGCAGGATCGTCAGACGGTCCCACTTCTTCTCCTCCGGGAGCGGCAGGGTGTCGGTGACCACGACCGAGTCGATGAACTCGGAGCTGAGGAGCTCGCGCGCCGGATCCGAGAAGACCGCGTGGGTCGCGGCGACGACGACGCCGATCGCTCCGGCGTTCTTCAGCGCCTCGGCGGCCTTCGCGATCGTGCGCCCGGTGTCGATGAGGTCGTCGACGAGCAGGCAGACGCGCCCCTTCACCTCTCCGACGATCTCGTGGACCGAGACCTGGTTGGCGACCTTGGGGTCGCGGCGCTTGTGGATGATCGCCAGCGGCACCCCGAGCTTGTCGCTCCAGATGTCGGCGACGCGCACGCGGCCCATGTCGGGCGAGACGACCGTGAGGGTCGAGGGGTCGAGCTTCTCGCGGAAGTGCTCGAGCAGCACCGGCATCGCGAAGAGGTGGTCGACGGGTCCGTCGAAGAAGCCCTGGATCTGCGCGGCGTGCAGGTCGACCGACATGATGCGGTCGGCGCCGGCGGCCTTGAAGAGGTCGGCGACCAGGCGGGCCGAGATCGGCTCGCGGCCGCGGCCCTTCTTGTCCTGGCGGGCGTAGGGGTAGAAGGGAGCGACGACGGTGATCCGCTTGGCCGAGGCGCGCTTGAGCGCGTCGACCATGATCAACTGCTCCATGAGCCACTCGTTGATCGGCGAGGTGTGCGACTGCAGCACGAACACGTCACCGCCGCGCACGGACTCGCCGTAGCGCACGTAGAGCTCGCCGTTCGCGAAGGTGCGCCCCTCGGTGGTGACCAGCTCGGTCCCGAGCTCGGAGGCGACGGCCTCCGCCAGTGCCGGATGCGCCCTCCCCGAGACCAGGACCAGGCTCTTCTTGTTGCTGGCGGTGATGCCCGTCACTGTTCTCCGCTTCCTCCGGTCGGCCGGTCCGACCCCTCGGGCTCGGGCACCCCGGCCGCCTCGGCGGCGGTCGCCGCCGCGGTCCCGGGACGGTGGGTCTGCACCCAACCGGCCATGTTGCGCTGCGGAGCGACGGTGATGCCGAGGGCTCCGGCGGGGATGTCCTTGCGGATGACCGTGCCGGCGCCCGTGTACGCTCCGTCCCCGATTCTAACGGGGGCGACGAAGACGTTGTGCGACCCGGCCCGCACGTGGGAGCCGACCACGGAGGACGCCTTGGTCACTCCGTCGTAGTTGGCGAAGATCGAGCCGGCGCCGATGTTCGACTCCTCGCCGATGGTCGCGTCGCCCACATAGGACAGGTGCGGGACCTTCGATCCCGCGCCGATGGTCGCGTTCTTGGTCTCGACGTAGGTGCCGATCTTGCCCTTCGCGCCGAGCACCGTGCCCGGGCGGAGGAACGAGAAGGGGCCGACCTGCGCGCCCGCGCCGATCACGGCGAGCGTCGCGTCGGAGCGCTTGACGACCGCGTCCTCGCCGATCTCGCACGAGTCGAGCGTCGTGTCCGGGCCGATGACCGCGCCCGTCGCGATGACGGTCGGTCCCTTGATCTGCGTGCCGGGGAGGATCTCGACGTCGGGCGCGAGGACCGCGTCGACGTCGATCCAGGTCGTCGCCGGGTCCTGGATCGTGACGCCCTCGAGCTGCCAGCGGCGGACGATGCGCGCGTTGAGCTCGAGCGCCGCGTCGGCCAGCTGCACACGGTCGTTGATGCCGGCCACGAGCCAGCGGTCCTGCACCGGGACGGCCTCGATCGCGCGGCCGGCGGCCTTGAGTGCCGCGGCGGCGTCGGTGAGGTACATCTCCTTCTGCGCGTTGTCGGTGCCGATGCCGCCGATGACGGCGCGCAGGGCGGTGGCGTCGAAGGCGTAGACGCCCGCGTTGATCTCGGCGATGGCGAGCTGGTCGTCGTCGGCGTCCTTCTGCTCGACGATCGAGGCGAAGCCGCCGTCGGAGCCGCGCACGATGCGCCCGAAGCCCGTCGGGTCCTCGAGGACGCAGGAGAGCATGGTCAGCGCGTTCGCCTCGGCGAGGTGAGCGTCGACGAGGCGCCGGAGCGTCGGGGCATCCAGGAGGGGCACGTCGGCGCTGAGGACCACGACGGTCCCGTCGAAGTCGGCGGGCAGGGCCCCGAGCCCGAGCTCGACCGCGCGGCCGGTGCCCGGCACCTCATCCTGATCGACCACGAGCGCTGCGGGCGTGTGCTCGAGCACCGCCTGCGCGACCCGCTCGCGCTCGTGCCGCACGACGGTGACGACGTGCTGCGCCTGGAGCGAGGCGGCGGTGTCGAGGACGTGGCCGAGCAGCGGCCGTCCCGCCAGCCGGTGCAGCACCTTGGGCGTCCTGGACTTCATGCGGGTGCCCTGGCCTGCGGCCAGGATCACGACCGCGAGAGTGCTGTCTATGATCGCGTCTCCTCTTCGGCGGGCGCACCCGGGTCGGTGCGCGCTCGTCATCCCCGCTCCGCCACCAGGATTCGAACCTGGACCGGACAGCTCCAAAGGCTGCCGTGCTGCCGTTACACCATGGCGGACCGCGCTCGCGCGCGTCGTCCATCCTGCCATCCGGCCGGGACCCGCAGAGAACCCGGAGTCCGCCCCTTCGCGTCTCCTCCGGGGAACCTCACCGGCCCGCACCCGCCACAATGGAGGGGTGAGCGCGAACGACGAGGTCGACGGCATCGTCGACGCCTGGGTGAGGGAACGACCCGACCTGGACTTCACGCCGCTGCAGGTCTTCTCCCGCATGCGGCGGCTGGCCAAGCAGCTCGAGCGCGCCCGCGGCACGGCGTTCGGCCGGTCGGAGCTCGAGACGTGGGAGTTCGACGTGCTGTCGGCGCTGCGCCGCGCGGGCGCCCCCTACCGCCTCTCCCCCAAGCAGCTGCTGCAGGCGACCATGGTCACCAGCGGCACCATGACCAACCGCATCGACCGCCTCGTCGAGCGCGACCTGGTCGAGCGCCTCGACGACCCCAACGACGGACGCGGAGTGCTCGTGCAGATGACGCCGTCCGGTCTCGCGCGCGTCGACGCCGCCATCACGCGGCTCGTCGACGCCGAGCAGGAGCTGCTGGGCGCCCTGACGCACGCGCAGCAGGAGCGGCTCGCGCAGCTGCTCCGCAAGCTCTCGCTCGACTTCGGGTAGGGCCCTAGCCCTCCAGCTGCTCCGAGAGCTCCAGCCAGCGCAGCTCGAGCTCGGCGGTCTCGCCCTCGTAGCCGCGGAGCGTCGCGTTCAGCGCCAGGATGCCGTCGTAGTCGTCCTGGTCGTGCGTCGCCATCTTCTCGTGCAAGGTCTTCGTCAGCTGGGTCAGCTTGTGCAGGCGCCGGTCGATCGCCGACACCTCCTTCTCGGCGGTGCGCCGTTCGGCGCCGCCGAGTCCGGAGGGCGCAGCGGAGGCGGTCGCCGACAGCGCGGCCGGGCCCGCCTTCTCGAGCGCCTTGCGCAGCTCGAGGTACTGCTCCACGCCTCCGGGCAGGTGCCGGAACGCGCCCTCCAGCACCGCGTACTGCTGGTCGGTGACCCGCTCGAGCAGGTACCGATCGTGCGAGACGACCAGCAGCGTGCCGGGCCAGGAGTCGAGCAGGTCCTCGATCGCGGCGAGCATGTCGGTGTCGAGGTCGTTGGTGGGCTCATCGAGGATCAGCACGTTCGGCTCGCTCAGCAGGATCAGCAGGAGCTGCAGGCGCCGGCGCTGGCCTCCCGAGAGGTCCTTCACCGGCGTCGACAGCTGAGCGCTCGAGAAGCCGAGCCGCTCGAGCAGCTGCCCGGGCGTCATGTCCTTGCCGCCGATGGAGTAGCTGGTGCGCTGCTGCGCGATGATCTCGCGGACCGGCTGGTCCTGCACCTCGGTCAGCTCCCGCAGCTGCTGGTCGAGGATCGCGACGCGCACCGTCGTGCCGCGCTTCACCTTCCCGCTCGTGGGCTGCACGCTGCCGGCGACCAGGCCCAGGAGGGTCGACTTGCCGGCGCCGTTCACGCCGAGGATCCCGGTGCGCTCCCCCGGGGCGATGCGCCACTCGATGCGGTTCAGCACCGTCCGCTCGCCGTAGCGCACCGTGACGTCGAGCAGGTCGACGACGTCCTTGCCCAGCCGCGAGACGGCGAGCTGCGACAGCGAGACGGAGTCGCGCACGGGAGGCTCGTCCTCGATCAGCTGGTTGGCGGCGTCGATGCGGAACTTGGGCTTCGCGGTGCGGGCGGGGGCTCCGCGGCGCAGCCACGCGAGCTCCTTCTTCATCAGGTTCTGCCGCTTGGCCTCCATCGTGGTCGCCATCCGGTCGCGCTCGACGCGCTGCAGGATGTACGCCGCGTAGCCGCCTTCGAAGGGCTCGACGAGGCGGTCGTGCACCTCCCAGGTGGCGGTGCAGATCTCGTCGAGGAACCAGCGGTCGTGGGTCACGACGGCGAGTCCGCCGGAGGCGGTGGCCCAGCGGCGCTTGAGGTGCTCGGCCAGCCAGGCGATACCCTCGACGTCGAGGTGGTTGGTGGGCTCGTCGAGGAACACGACGTCCCAGTCGCCGACCAGGAGCTTCGCGAGCGCGACGCGGCGGCGCTGTCCGCCCGAGAGGGAGCCGACGACGCCGTCCCACGGCACGTCGCGCAGCAGCCCGGCGATCACGTCGCGAGTGCGCGCGTCGCCCGCCCACTCGTGCTCCTCGAGACCGCCGACGACCGCCTGCGCGACCGTCAGGTCCTCGTCCACCGTGTCGGCCTGGTCGAGCATGCCGAGGGTGACGCCGCGGCGGTGGGTGACGCGGCCGGAGTCCGGCTCGATGCGCTGCGCGAGCAGGCGCAGGAGGGTCGACTTGCCGTCGCCGTTGCGGCCGACGATCCCGATGCGGTCGCCCTCCTCGATGCCGAGCGAGACGTCGTCGAAGATGACCCGCGTGGGGTACTCGAGTCGCAGCGCCTCAGCGCCCAGGAGATGTGCCATAGGGATCGATTTTACGGGGCTCCGCACTGCCGGGTTCGACCGTCCCCTTTTCCGCGGGGCTCCGCGGTCAGGCGACCGCGATCGTGCGGCGGTGGTGGCCTGTCGCGCCGTCGGGCGCCGGCCGCGCCTCGTCGGCGGTCTGCACCAGCCCCTCGGAGTCGGTGCCGCGGACGGTCAGCACGTGGTCGCCGGGCGTGGCGTCCCACTCGAGCACCCACTGGATCCAGGTGTCGGCGGTGACCGCCTCGGCGAGGCGGGCCTCGCGCCACTCCCCTCCGTCGACCTGGACCTCGACCTTCGAGATGCCCGTGTGCGGCGCCCAGGCGACTCCGGCGACGGCGACGGTGCCCGCCGAAACCGCCTGGCCCTGCCTGGGCACGTCGATCCGCGACTCGACCTTGATCGGCCCGCGCTCGCTCCAGCCGCGCGTCGACCAGTAGGCGAGGTCGTCGGCGAAGGTCGTGACCTCCAGCTCGGTGACCCACTTCGTCGCCGAGACGTAGCCGTAGAGGCCGGGCACGACCATCCGCACCGGGAAGCCGTGCTCGAGCGGCAGCGGCTCGCCGTTCATGCCCACGGCGAGGATGCTCGCGCGGCCCTCGTCCTGCAGCACGTCCAGCGGGCTGGAGGCGGTGAAGCCGTCGATGCTGCGCGAGAGCACCATGTCGGCGCCCGCCGTCGGGCGGGCCCGGGCCAGCAGCTCGCGGATCGGGTAGCCGAGCCAGAGGGCCGTGCCGATCAGGTCGCCGCCGACCTCGTTCGACACGCACGACAGCGTGACCAGGTGCTCCTCGAGCGGCAGTGCGAGCAGCTCGTCCCACGTCAGCTCGACCTCCTCCTCGACCATGCCGTGGATCCGGAGTGACCACTCGGCCGGGTCGACGGACGGCACCGAGAGCGCGGTGTCGATGCGGTAGAACTCGGCGTTGGGCGTGACGAAGGAGCTGATCCCCTCGACGTCGTCGAGCACGGCCGTCGGAGGGACGGCCGGAGCGGGCGAGGCGGCGCGCGGCAGCGCCACGGCCTCGCGCACCGCGGTGACGGCGGCCGACGCGGCGGTCGCCATCCGCGCCCCGACGCCCACGACGACCGCCGCGGCACCCGCGACGCCCACGAGGCGGAGGAACGAGCGGCGGTCGGTCCCGCCCCGCGCGGGCTCCTGCTCCCAGCCGCGCAGCCGTGCCGCGGCGGTGCGGAGGACGAGGACGCCCGCCACCATCCCGACGATGCTCGGAGCTGCGGCCAGGCCGGTCGCCCCCTCCCGCGTCACCGATGCCAGAGCCCCCAGGCCCGCGACGACGACCAGCAGCAGCGCCCCGAACGGCGGACGGCGGAACTCCAGCAGTCCCGCGGCGATCGCGAGCAGCGCGACGGCGAAGGCCAGCGAGAGGAGGAGGACGAGCTTGTCGCCGGTGCCGAACAGCGCGATGGTCGCATCCTTCACCCCGGCGGGCACGATGTCGATCACGAAGCCGCCGACCGCGACGAGCGGACCGCCTCCCGCGCCGGTGAACACGGCCACGAGCTCGGCGCTCGCGAGGGCGACGGCGGCGGCGACGATCCCCGTGAGGATCGCGAGCAGTGCGGCTCTTCTGGGGGGCATGGCCGCACTCTAAGCCACCGCCCGGAGTGCGGGCTGGGGCGTCGATCCTCAGATCGAGAGCAGTCGCGCCCCGTGGACGGGTCCGGTCACGCGGACCGCCTTGTAGCGCGCCGTCGTCAGCTCCAGCTGGAGCTCGAGCGCCGCATCCGCGTCGGCGGCGAGGAACGCGACGGTGGGGCCGGAGCCGGACACGAGGCCGCCGAGCGCGCCGCTCTGCTCGCCGCGCTCGAGGATCCGCGCGAGGCCCGGCTGCAGGTGCAGCGCCGGCGCCTGCAGGTCGTTGTGCATCGCGTCGGCGAGCATCGCCGCGTCGCCCGCCCGCAGCGCCTGCAGCACGTTCGGGTCGACGGACGGCGACGCCGAGATCGGGCGGAAGTCGTGCAGGTGGCGCTCGCGGTGCCGGTCGAGCTCGCTGTAGACCTCGGGGGTCGACAACCCCTGCTCCGAGAGCACGAGGACCCACTCGAACCGGCCCTTGGCCAGGGCCGGGCTCAGCTCGTCGCCGCGGCCCACTCCGATCGCCGTGCCGCCGGTGAAGGCGAAGGGCACGTCCGCGCCCAGGCTCGCGGCGATGCCCAGCAGCTGCTCGCGGGTGCACGCCGTGCCCCAGAGCGCGTCGCAGGCGAGGAGCGTGGCGGCGGCGTCGGCCGATCCGCCGCCCATGCCGCCCGCGATCGGGACGTTCTTCTCGATCTCGAGATGCACGCCCCGGCGGTACCCCGTGGCCCGAGCGAGCGCTCTCGCGGCCTTGATGGCGAGGTTGCTGCCGTCGACCGCGAGGCCGGACGTGTCGATCGAGCCGGAGAAGGCGACCGAGAAGTCCGGAGCCGCGCTGGCGCGCACGTCCTCGTAGAGCGACAGCGACTGGAACGCCGTGGCGAGCTCGTGGTAGCCGTCGTCGCGGACCGCCCCCACTTTGAGGAAGACGTTGATCTTGCCGGGAGCCCGCGCGTGGACCACGGTCGACGTCGCGCGAGCAGCCATGCCTCCAAGCTACAGGGTGGCGGAGGGGCCCTCGTCCCGGTCCGAGCCGTCGTCGTCGGGGTCGTCCGAGCCCGAGTCGGGCAGCACCCCGCCCCGCGTCGGCACGAGTGCCGGATCCAGGGTCCGGCCCAGCGCGACGAACGACTCCACGGTCAGCTCCTCGCCCCGGGCGGTCTGCGGGACGCCCGCGGACTCGAGGGCGGTGATCGCCGCGGCACTGTCGCCGAAGAGCGTGGCGAGCGACTGCCGCAGCATCTTCCTCCGCTGGGCGAACGCCGCGTCGACGACGGCGAAGACGGCCCGGCGCAGGGCCTCGTCGCCCGGCTCCTCGCCGCGCTGGAACGACACGAGCACGCTGTCGACGTTGGGGACGGGCCAGAAGATCTGCCGCGAGACGGTGCCGCCGGTCGAGAACGAGCCGAACCACGCCGCCTTGACGCTCGGCCCGCCGTAGACCTTCGAGCCGGGACCCGCGGCGAGGCGGAGGCCGACCTCGGACTGCACCATCACGACGCCCGAGCGGATGCTCGGGAAGTGCTCGAGGAAGTGCAGCAGCACCGGCACGGAGATGTTGTACGGGAGGTTCGCGACGAGCCGCACGGGCTCGCCCGGCAGCTCGAGCACCCGCATCGCGTCGGCGTGCACGACGTGCAGCTCGGCACCGGGAGCCATCAGCTCCACCGTGCGCGGCAGCTGCTCGGCGAGGCGCCCGTCGATCTCGACGGCGACGACCTGCGCGCCCGCCTCGAGCAGGCCCAGCGTCAACGAGCCCAGGCCCGGGCCGATCTCGACGACCGTCTCGCCCGCCCGCACTCCGGCGAGCTTGACGATGCGGCGCACGGTGTTGGCGTCGTGCACGAAGTTCTGGCCGAGCTTCTTGGTCGGAGTGACGTCGAGCAGCTGCGCGAGATCGCGGATCTCGGCGGGGCCGAGCAGGCGCGGGACGGACGCCGCCTCCACCTCGGCCGCGTGACGGCCGCTCATGCGAGCTGCCCCACCGGCTCCGTCGGCTCCGACCCGACCTCGCCGCCCCACTCGCCGTACACCTGCTCGGTGTTCGACGCGATCGTCGCGGCGAGGTGCCCCACGTCGGTCTCGAGGTGCGCGGCCATGGCGCGCAGGGTGTGCGGGAGGAGGTAGGGGGCGTTGGGGCGCCCGCGCAGCGGCATCGGAGTGAGGAACGGCGCGTCCGTCTCGACGAGGATCAGGTGCCGCGGAGTGACGGCGAGCGCCTCGCGGAGCGGCTCCGCGTTCTTGAAGGTCACGTTGCCGGCGAACGAGAGGTACCAGCCCTCCTCCGCGCACATCCGCGCCATCTCGGCGTCGCCGGAGAAGCAGTGGAAGACGGTGCGCTCGGGGGCGCCGACCCGGCGGAGCGTGTCCATCACCTCGCGATGGGCATCGCGGTCGTGGATCTGCAGCGCGATGCCCGCCTCCTTCGCGATGCGGATGTGCTCCTCGAACGAGCGCTGCTGAGCCCCGCGGCCGCTCTCGCCGGTGCGGAAGTAGTCGAGACCCGTCTCGCCGACGGCGCGCACCCGGGGCTGGGTCGCGAGCTCGGCGATCACCGCGAGGGCGTCGTCGAGCTCGCCCCGCGCGTCGAGCTCGGGGGCCTCGTTCGGGTGGATCGCGACGGCGGCGAGCATGCGCGGCTCGGAGGCGGCCATCTCGGCCGACCAGCGGCTGGTCGCCACATCGGTGCCGACCTGGACGACGCCGCGGACGCCGACCGTGGAGGCGCGGTCGAGCTGCTCCCGGTAGTCGAGCGGCTCGAGGCCGTCGGCGATCTCGAGGTGCGTGTGGTTGTCGTAGACGGGGACCACGAGGGCCTCGGGCAGCGGAGGGTACGTCAGGTCGCGGCCGGAGGTGTTCTCGCGGGCGCGGACGTGCTGGCTGTCGGTCATGCGCTCCAGGCTACCGGGAGGGTCCGGACGGCCCGCGTCCGGGGCGGCGGGGATCCCGAGCCCGCTGCTGGTCGAGCAGCCCCGCAGGGGCGTGTCGAGATCCACCGACTTCAGACATCGGGGATCTCGATACGCCCGCTCCGCGGGCTACTCGATCAGCAGAGGGAGGGCCCGAGCGGTCAGCTCGCCGGGGTCTCGATGCGGGGGAAGAGGGCCTCGAGGGTGTCGACCGTCGTGCCGACGGGCACGCGGCCCCAGTCGCCGGCCTCGCGGATCGGCTGCGCCGCGAGGGAGCCGAGCGACTCCTCGACGCCGAGCGCAGTCCACAGCTTCGCGGTCGCGCGGGGCACGACCGGCGAGAGCAGCACGGCGAGGGCGCGCAGCCCCTCCGTCGCCGTGTAGAGGACCGTGCCGAGCCGTTCGCGGTCGGCGTCGTTCTTGGCGAGCGCCCACGGCTCCTGCTCGGTGATGTAGCCGTTCAGCTCGTCGACGATGGTCCACACCGCGGTGATCGCGTCGTGGATGGCGAGGGCGTCGATCGCCGCGTCGGCCGAGGCGGCCGCGGCGGCGACGGTGCGCTGCACGCGCTCCTCCGCCTCGGTGGCGACTCCGGGCCCGGGCACGACGCCGTCGTAGTAGCGGTTGAGCATGGCGATCACGCGCGAGGCGAGGTTGCCGAATCCGTTCGCCAGCTCGGCCTGGTAGCGCGCCGAGAGGTCCTCCCACGAGAACGAGCCGTCCTGGCCGAACGTGATCGCGCGCATGAAGTAGTAGCGGAACGCGTCGGACCCGAACGTGTCGGTGATCTGCTCGGGCGCGATGCCGGTGAGCTTCGACTTCGACATCTTCTCGCCGCCGACCAGCAGCCAGCCGTGGCCGAAGACCTGCTTGGGCACGTCGAGCCCTGCGGCCATCAGCATCGCGGGCCAGATCACCGCGTGGAAGCGGAGGATGTCCTTGCCGACGATGTGGGTCGCCGGCCAGCGGCGGGCGAACTCCTCGTCATCCTGGCCGTAGCCGACGGCGGTGACGTAGTTGAGCAGGGCGTCGAACCAGACGTAGACGACGTGCGAGTCGTCCCACGGGACCTTCACGCCCCAGTCGAAGCTCGAGCGCGAGATCGAGAGGTCGGCGAGGCCCTGGCGCACGAAGCTGACGACCTCGTTGCGGGCCGACTCCGGCTGCACGAAGTCGGGGCGCTCCTCGTAGAGCGCGAGCAGGCGCTCGGTGTACTCGCTCATCCTGAAGAAGTAGTTCTTCTCGCTGAGCAGCTCGACCGGCTTGGAGTGGATCTTGCAGACGTACTGGCCCTCGTAGTCGCCGGTGCCCTCGTCGAGGTCCGAGAGCTGCTTGTACTCCTCGCAGCCGACGCAGTAGTAGCCCTCGTACTCGCCGGTGTAGATCGCGCCGCCGTCGTAGAGCTTCTGGAGGAACTTCTGCACGTTGACCTCGTGCCGCTCGTCCGTGGTGCGGATGAAGTCGTCGTTGGCGATGTCGATGGTGCTCAGGAGCGGCTGCCACGCGGTCTCGACGAGGCGGTCCGCCCACTCCTGCGGAGTCGTGCCGTTCGCCGTCGCGGTGCGCAGGATCTTCTGGCCGTGCTCGTCGGTGCCGGTGAGCAGCCAGGTGTCGTCGCCGGCCTGACGGTGCCAGCGGGTCAGCACGTCCGCCGCGACCTCCGTGTACGCGTGCCCGATGTGGGGGACGTCGTTGACGTAGAAGATCGGGGTCGTGAGATAGAAGGAGGCGCCGTCGGACATGGCGACCATCCTATTCACCGCGCGGTGCCAGCCTTCCCGTGTGACGGCGGACCCGGAACCAGCCTTGACGAGGGGCGGCTCCTTGTCGCACGACATGACATACCCTCAGCTCGTGACTAGCCTCGTCGGATTCCCCGAGCCCGTGAGAAGGATGCACCATGACGTCGAACCACACCCTCCGCCGACGGACGACTCTCGCCGTCGCAGCCTGGACACTGCCGGTCGTCGCCACCGCCACCGCGACTCCGGCCGCTGCCGCGAGCGCGACGGCCGCATTCGATCTGCAGATGCAGAACTTCTCGGGTGACAACGGCACCTGGTACAACGACGACCGCACGCAGTACCTCGGTTACAACACTTTTCTGTCACCGACCGTGCACAACGCTGGTCCGGAGGCGGCGCCCGCCGGCACGGTGGTCGTCATGCGGTCCGACGACAGGATCCTCGGCTCGCCGTCCCTCGCCGTGGCTGACTCGTCCGGGATCCCGGCCGGCGCGATCTCCATCACCGGTCCGGTCGTCGATGGTGACCGCTCCACCTTCACCGCGGTGATCTCGGTGCCGATCCCCGCCGGCGTGGACGTAGTCTTCACGCCGCGATTCGGCGATGGCCTGACCCACGAGGAGGCCGCCGAGATCCACGACTTCACGACGGTGTTCTCGGATCTGACACCGCACTCCTTCTCCGTGCATTCGCCGGCCGGCGCCGACTCCGACCCCTCGAACGATTCGCTCTCGTGGACGGCGGAGACGGGCACGCTCGTGCCGTGGAACGGTACCGTCACGGGAGAATGGGCCGTCCTGGCCACGGGTAGCTGCACCTACCCGTACGTGGCGGCGGTGGTGGTCTCGAGCACCGGAGCTAACGCGGTGCCGCCCGACGCGCAGATCTACTACGACTTCGACACGCGCGCCCTTCCCCAGGTCTCGCTCGCCTCGGCGACGATCGACGGCGCTCCGACGACGATGCGTGCGGGACGGGTCGACACGGATTCGACGAGCGGCCGAATCACCTGGTACACCACTGAGCCGGTCGCTCCGGGCTCGGCACTGCGCCTCGAACTGGCTACGACGACGGATCCGTCGGCCGCGCTGACCGACCCCGTCACGATGGCCTCGGCCAGCCTGGCCACGGACGTCCACGAGAGCGACGAGTCCGACAACTTCATCTTCAGCAGAGGCACCTGCGGATAGGCCGCCGCCTGCAGCTCAACCGCGGCGCGACGCCAGCGCCGCCTCGTAGAGCTCGCGTCGCGAGAGTCCGGTGCGCTCGGCGACCTCGGCCGACGCCTCCTTGAGCCGCGCCCCGGCGGCGACCCGCGCGAGGACGTCGGCGAGCGCGTCCTCCTGCGACGCCTCCCGCTCCGGAGCGCCCTGCACCACCAGGCAGATCTCTCCGCGGAGCCCGCCGGCCGCCCACTCGGCGAGCTCGGCCGCCGTACCGCGGCGCACCTCCTCGAACATCTTCGTCAGCTCGCGGCACACCACGACCCGGCGCTCGGGCCCCATCGCCTCGACCAGGTCGGCGAGGGCGTCGCCGATGCGGTGCGGCGACTCGAAGAACACCATGGTGCGGCGCTCGTCGACGAGGGAGCGGAAGGTCGAGACCCGCTCGCCGTGCTTGCGCGGCAGGAAGCCCTCGAAGCTGAACCGGTCGGTCGGCAGCCCCGAGACGGCGAGCGCCATCAGCACGGCCGAGGGACCGGGGAGCGCCGTGACCGCGACTCCGGCGGCCACCGCCGTCTCGACGAGGTGGTAGCCCGGATCGGACACGGTAGGCATGCCGGCGTCGCTGAGCACGAGCAGGTCCTGGTCGCGGGCGAGCTCGACCAGCTCGGCCGCCCGCTGGCGCTCGTTGTGGTCGTGCAGCGCGTAGAGGGTCGGCCGGTTCTCGATGCCGAGCGCCCGCAGCAGCTGGATGGTGACGCGGGTGTCCTCGGCGGCGACGTGCTGCGCGGTCGAGAGCGCCTCCACGAGCCGCCGGGAGGCATCGCCGAGGTTTCCGATGGGCGTGCCCGCGAGGATGATCATGCAGCCAGTCTCCCAGCCCCGATCGGTGGGCGACCCTCGGAGGAGGCGTGCGGGCGGGCGGTCGTGGTGCCGTGACGCCCCGTTAGCATGGCCGGGTGACGGACCGACCGCAGCGCGACTTCGACGACCTGCTCCTCGACTCCGCCGGAGCGACCCGGTCGGTTCCCGTCGAGCCCGCGGAGGACGTCGCCGCGGCACCCCGGGTGCGCGAGCCGCAGCCCGACGTGCCGCGGGGCTCCTGGTTCGACGACGTCTTCGCACGCCTGACGCTCACCCCGCTCCGGCGACGGCTGTGGGACCTCGGTCTGCCGATCGCCGTGGTCGTGCTCGCCGCCGTGCTGCGCCTGTGGAACCTCGGGCACCCCCGCTCGCTCGTGTTCGACGAGACCTTCTACGTGAAGGACGCCTGGACGCTCTGGAACCTCGGCTTCGAGGGCGCGTGGCCGGAGGATCCCGACCCGGGCTTCGCGGCGGGCGACGTGGACACGTTCACGGGAGCGCCGTCGTTCGTCGTGCACCCTCCGCTGGGCAAGTGGATCATCGGGCTCGGGATGGGCGCGTTCGGCGCCGACGACAGCGTCGGCTGGCGGATCTCGACGGCGGTCGTCGGGATCCTCGCGGTCGCGCTCGTCATCGTCGTCGGCCGGCTGCTCTTCCGCTCGACGCTGATCGCCTCGCTCGCGGGCCTCTTCCTCGCCCTCGACGGCCACGCGATCGTGATGTCGCGCGTCTCGCTGCTCGACGGGATCCTCATGTTCGTCGCGCTGTGCGGCGTGACGGCCGTGCTGCTCGACCGCCGCTGGGCGGAGCTGCGGCTCGCCGAGAAGGTCGCCGCCGGGGCCCTGCCCAGCTGGGGACCGGTGCTCTGGTGGCGGCCCTGGCTCCTGGTCGCGGGCTTCGTCTTCGGTCTCGCGGCCGGCGTGAAGTGGACCGGGATCTACTTCCTGGCGGCCTACGGGGTCTACCTCGTCGTGGTCGACGCGCTGATGCGCCGCCGGGCGGGTGTCCCCTTCTGGGGCAGCGGAGCCGTGCTCAAGCAGGGCCCGGTGACCTTCCTCCTGGTCGTGCCGATCGCGCTCGTCGCGTACCTCCTCACCTGGACCGGCTGGCTCCGGACTTCCGGCGGCTGGGCCCGGCAGTGGGCGACGGAGGCCCCGGGCAACGCCTGGACCGGTGCGCTGGCGTGGGTGCCCGACTGGGCGCAGAGCCTCTGGCACTACCACGTGCAGATGTACGACTACTCGATCAACCTGCGCGCGACGCACCCCTACGAGGCGAACCCGCTGACCTGGCTGCTGATGACGCGGCCGACGAGCATGTACTTCGTCGACGGCGCCGAGGGCGTCGACGGCTGCACCGCGGCGCGCTGCGCCGAGGCGATCACCTCGGTCGCGAATCCGCTGATCTGGTACGCCGGAGTCGCGGCGCTGCTCTACCTGCTCTACCGCCTCGCGCGATACCGGGAGTGGCGCGCGGGCTTCGTGCTGATGGGCATCGTCGCGGGCTACCTGCCGTGGATGCTGTACCTGGACCGCACGGTCTTCCAGTTCTACTGCGTCGTGTTCCAGCCGTACATGATGCTCGCGCTCGCGATGACGGCGGGGATCGTGATGGGCTCGCCGCAGGACCCCGTCCGCAAGCGGACCCGCGGGATCGTCCTCGTGCTCGGGTTCGTCGTGCTCGCCGCCGCGCTCACCGCCTTCTTCTACCCCGTCTGGACCGGGCAGCAGACCTCGTTCGCCTTCTGGCAGGCGCACATGTGGCTCCCGTCGTGGGTCTGATCCCGCGTCTCGGACCCGGAGTCGCGGTCTGCGCGGCCGCCGCGGTGCTCGCGGCCGTCGTGCACGCTCTCGTGCCGGCGGTGCCGATGCTGACGGCCGCGGTCGCGCTCGGGATCGTGGTGGCGCAGGTGCCGGCGGCCCGTCCGGCGCTGGGCGGTGCGCTGTCGCCGGGTCTGAAGTTCTCGTCGCGGACCCTCATGCGCACCGGGATCGTGCTGCTGGGGCTGAAGCTCTCGCTCGTGGACATCGCGGCGCTGGGCTGGGCGGCGATCCTCGTGGTGGTGGGCATCGTGCTGGCGACGTTCGCGCTCACCTGGGCGCTCGGGCGGGCGCTCGGACTGCCCGGCCGCGAGCCCCTGCTGCTGGCCGCCGGCTTCTCGATCTGCGGCGCCTCCGCCATCGGCGCGATGGCCGGGGCGACACGGGCGAAGGAGTCGGAGCAGGCCGTGCCGGTCGCGCTGGTGACGCTCTGCGGAACGCTCGCGATCGCGGTGCTGCCGGCGCTGCAGCATCCGCTGGGCCTCTCGGCGGACCAGTTCGGGCACTGGGTGGGAGCGTCGGTGCACGACGTCGGCCAGGTCGTCGCGACGGCGCAGGTCGCGGGGGCGTCGGCCCTCGCGGTGGCGGTGGTCGTCAAGCTCACGCGCGTGGTCATGCTCGCGCCGATGGTCGCGATCGCCGCGGCGGCGACGCGGCGCGGCGGAGAGGCGGTCGGACCGCGTCCCGCGATCGTGCCGCTGTTCGTGGTCGGCTTCCTCGCGGCCGTTCTCGTGCGCACCTGGGTGCCGCTGCCGGAGGGGCTGCTCGCGGGTGCCGACACCGCCCAGACCTGGCTGCTCGCGGCAGCGCTGTTCGCCCTCGGCACCGGCGTGCGGCTGCGCGCTCTCGTGACGACCGGCTGGCGGGCGCTCGTCGTGGCGCTCGGCTCGTGGTTCGCGATCGCCGCGATGGCGCTGGCGGCGGTGCACGCGACGGTCTGATCCTGGGACTGTTACGGACTGCGACAGCTCTCGCGCCCCGCTGTCGGAGGGCGACGGTAACGTCGATCGCATGGCAGATCGCGAGTACGGCTTCAAGACGCGTGCAATCCACGCGGGCAACATCCCCGACCCGGTGACCGGTGCGCGCGCGCTGCCGATCTACCAGACCAGCGCGTTCGTCTTCGACGACACCGCCGACGCCGCGGCGCGCTTCGCCCTGCAGAAGTACGGCAACGTCTACTCGCGCCTCTCCAACCCCACCGTCGCCTCCTTCGAGGAGCGCGTCGCGAGCCTCGAGGGCGGCCTCGGCGCCGTGGCGACCGCGTCGGGCCTCTCGGCGCAGTTCATCGTCTTCGCGGCCCTCGTCGGCTCGGGCGATCACGTCGTCTCCTCCGCCAACCTCTACGGCGGGTCCATCACGCAGCTCGACGTGACCCTGCGCCGCTTCGGGGTCGAGACGACCTTCGTGCAGTCGAGCGATCCGGCCGACTACGCGGCGGCGATCACCGAGAAGACCAAGGTCCTCTACGCCGAGACCATCGCGAACCCCTCCGGCGAGATCGCCGACATCGAGGGCCTCGCGGCCGTCGCGCACGCCGCGGGCATCCCGCTCGTCATCGACTCGACCGTGGCGACTCCTTATCTGGTGCGCCCGATCGAGTGGGGCGCCGACATCGTCATCCACTCGGCGACCAAGTTCCTCGGCGGCCACGGCACCACGCTCGGCGGCGTCGTCGTCGAGTCGGGCCGCTTCCACTACTCGCACGAGAAGTTCCCGCTGCTGCACGACTCCGTCGCCTCGTACGGCGACCTCTCGTGGGACGGCAACTTCGGCGAGTACGGGTTCCTCACCCGCCTGCGCGCCGAGCAGCTGCGCGACATCGGCCCGGTCCTCGCTCCCCACTCCGCGTTCCTGCTCGCCCAGGGCGTCGAGACGCTGCCGTACCGGATCCAGGCGCACGTCGACAACGCCCGCCGCGTGGCGGAGTGGCTCGACGCCGATCCGCGGATCGAGGCCGTCTACTGGGCCGGCCTGCCCGCGCACCCGCACCACGAGCGCGCGCAGAAGTACCTGCCGAAGGGGCCGGGCTCGGTGTTCAGCTTCGTCGTGAAGGGCGGCCGCGCGGTCGGACAGACCTTCATCGAATCGGTCGACCTCGCCAGCCACCTCGCCAACATCGGCGACGCGAAGACGCTGGTGATCCACCCCGCCTCGACGACGCACGCGCAGCTCACCGAGCAGCAGCTGCTCGACGCGGGCGTGCTGCCGGGCCTCGTCCGCCTCTCGGTGGGCATCGAGGACGCCGACGACATCATCTACGACCTCGACCAGGCGCTCACCGCGGCCGTCGAGAAGCACGGCACACCGGACGCGCCGACCGAGCTCCCGGAGGACGCCTCGGCGACCCTCCTCTCCCCCACCGTGGAGGTCTGATCCCATGACCACGACCGACGACACCGTCGTCCAGCTGTCCAACGGGCTCAGCTGCTCCGTCCCGACCAACTCGCCGCTGGCGAAGATGCTGCGCTCGCAGCGCACCTGGGTCGGCCCGGATGCGAAGCAGCGCCTCGACATCCTCCGTCGCGCGAAGACGGTCGCGATCGTGGGCGCCTCGCCGAACCCGGCGCGCTCGTCGTACTTCGTCTCGACCTACCTGCAGCAGTCGAGCGACTACGAGCTGTTCTTCGTGAACCCCAACGCCACCGAGATCCTCGGGCAGCCGGTCTACAAGAGCCTCGCCGACCTGCCCGTCGTGCCCGACATCGTCGACGTCTTCCGCAAGGCGAGCGACATCCCCTCCGTGATCGACGACGTGGTCGCGATCGGCGCGCCGACCGTCTGGGTGCAGCTCGGCATCTGGAACCAGGAGGCGGCCGAGTACGGCGAGTCGAAGGGCCTGACGGTGGTCATGGACCGCTGCATCAAGGTCGAGCACGCCCGCTTCCACGGCGGACTGCACCTGCTCGGCTTCGACACCGGCCAGATCACCGCGCGCAAGACGATCCGCTGACACTCGACGGGCCGGCTGGGGAGTCCCCGGCCGGCCCGTCGAGCGTCAGTTGCGCTCTGCGTCTCAGTCGCGCTCTGCGTCTCAGTCGCCCTTGACGTTCACCAGCTGGCGCAGCGTGTGCCGCACCTCGACGAGGTCGGCTGCGTCGGCCATCACCCGGTCGATCGGCTTGTAGGCCGCCGGGATCTCGTCGAGGAACGCGTCCGTGTCGCGGTACTCGATCCCCGTCATGGCCTCGCGCAGCTGGTCGTGCGTGAAGGTCCGGCGCGCCGCCGCCCGCGAGTACTCGCGGCCGGCTCCGTGCGGGGACGAGTCGAGCGACATCGCGTTCCCCCGACCGACCACCACGTACGACGCGGTGCCCATCGAGCCGGGGATGAGCCCCGGACGCCCGGCGTCGGCCTGGATCGCGCCCTTCCGGCTCACCCAGACGTCGCGGCCGAAGTGGCGCTCCTGCTCGGTGAAGTTGTGGTGGCAGTTGATCCGCTCCACCTCCTCGACCGGCGCGCCGATCCACTCGGAGAGCTGCCGGACGACCCGGTCCATCATCTCCTCGCGGTTCAGCAGCGCGTACGTCTGCGCCCAGCGGAGCTCGGCGATGTATCGGTCGAACTCCGCCGTGCCCTCCACGAGGTAGGCGAGGTCGGGGTCGGGCAGCGTGATCCAGTGGCGCGCGCAGTAGTCGCGGGCGATCCGGATGTGCTCGCCGGCGATCCGGTTGCCTACACCGCGGGAGCCGGAGTGCAGGAACAGCCAGACGGCTCCGGTCTCGTCGCTGCTGACCTCGATGAAGTGGTTGCCGCTGCCGAGCGTGCCCAGCTGCAGCCTCCAGTGCTTCGAGTAGCGCGCCGGGTCGAAGCCCGCCGCCTCGGCGAGCGCGGCGAGCTCCGCGACGCGCGGCTCGGCGGTCGCCACCACCTTGCGGTTCGCGGCGCCCGCCGAGAGCGGCACGGCGCGCTCGATCTGCTCGCGGAGTGCCGCGAGGTCGCGGCCGGTCAGGTCGTCGCGCGTGAACCCGGTGCGCACGGCGATCATGCCGCAGCCGATGTCGACTCCGACGGCCGCGGGGATGATCGCGCCGAGGGTCGGGATGACCGACCCCACGGTCGCGCCGCGCCCGAGGTGCGCGTCGGGCATGAGCGCCAGGTGCGGGAACACGAACGGCATCCGCGAGGCGGTGAGCGCCTGCTCCCGTGCGTTGTCGTCGAGGATGCTCGCCCAGGAGACGAGGCGGTCGGTGATCTTCTGCATGGTGCTGGTCTTCTGCATGGTCCTTCCTCTCGTGAAGGCCCGGCGGTCGCCGGGAATAGGGGGAGACGCGTTCGGGACGGCGGGATGCCGCGAGCCGTGCACGCGCCGCCTCCTCTGCAGAGGAGTACGGGAGCGGTGGGGCCCCGAACCGGTGTCGTCCGGGGCCTGGGCAGCTGCCTAGGAGAGCCGGAGGACGCCGGGCTGGAGGTTCTTCGCGCAGAGGCGCTCGCCCGAGAGGGGCAGCGCATGTTCGCGGGACGCGACCGTCCGGTCGGCGACGAGCAGTCTCGTGGTCATGCGACTGCTCCTTCCAGGCGTCGGGGGTGCGCGCTCCGGTGGCGCGCTCGGCGACCGTAGCAGCGCGGGCGAGACCTGTGCAACCCGGGCGTGTCGCGCTGTCCGCGGGCAGGAGGAGGGTCCTCCTCCGCGTCGGCGCGCCGCCTCCCCCGCGCGACGGATTCGCCTCCGCATCGCGTGGACGGTCTCTGGACGGCCCCTCCGATCCCCCGCGCGGCGGCGAGGAGGCGAGTAGGCAGGAGGTGCACGGGAGAACGGACTCTCCGGGATCGGACAACGATCGAGCCGCTCGCGGCCTCGAGGAACTGGACGGACGATGAGGAACACGACCTTCACACCCAGCACCACCGGATCGGCGGCGAGCGCAGCGTCGCGGCCGAGGCCTCCGCACCGCGGCAGGCGCCTCCTGATCGCCGGCGTCGCCTGCGGCGCTCTGGCACTCGGGCCGATCGCCGTCGCCGCCCCGGCGGCGGCCACCAGTGCGGCGCAGGTCGCGGCCGCCGCGTGGAGCGTCGTGGCCGAGGGCGAGAACAGCGCCAACGCGCGGACGGTGCAGCACCTGCTCACCGCGGCCGGGCACCCGGTCGACGCCGACGGCGTCTTCGGCCCCGCGACGGCCGAGGCGGTGCGGGTGTTCCAGAGCGAGCGCGGCCTCTCGTCCGACGGGATCGTGGGCGAGCAGACCTGGTCCGCGCTGATCACGACGCTCTCCTCCGGTGACAGCGGCGAGGCCGTCACCGCACTGCAGGTGCAGCTGAACAAGACCGGTGCCGGGCTCACCGTCGACGGCTCGTTCGGGCCGGCGACCGCCTCGGCGGTGGAGGCCTTCCAGTCGGAGGCCGGGCTCTCGGTCGACGGCGTCGCCGGTCCGCAGACCTGGCAGTCGCTCGTCGGCTCGGGCTCGGGCACGACCCCCGATCCGGGTCAGCCCGGCGAGACGTTCGCGTCCCTCAGCGAGGAGCAGCTCGCGAACGTGCGCACGATCATCGCCGAGGGGAGGACCGCCGGCGTGCCCGAGTACGGCTGGGTCATCGCGATCGCGACGGCCATGCAGGAGTCGCGGCTGCGGAACCTCGAGGGCGGCGACCGCGACTCGGTCGGCCTCTTCCAGCAGCGGCCGTCGACCGGCTGGGGCGACGCGGCCGACCTCGTCGACCCGGTGTTCGCCTCGCGGGCCTTCTACGGAGCCGCGAACAGCCCGACCGAGAACAAGGGGCTCACCGACGTGCCGGGCTGGGAGTCGATGAGCGTGACCGAGGCGGCGCAGACGGTGCAGGTCTCGGCCTACCCGGACGCCTACGCGCAGTGGGAGACCCTGGCCCGCGAGGCCGTCGAGAGCGAGGGATGAGGATCATGAGCATCACGACCGAGACCACCACCACCCCGATCGTGCAGGAGCGGCCGCGGAGCCTCCGCGCCCGCGCCGTGGCCGTCCTCACCGCCCTGCTCCTCGCCGTCGGCGTCGTCGTCGGCGGCGCCACGAGCGCGCAGGCGGCCGACTGGCCGGTCCTCTCCTCCGGCTCCAGCGGCGAGGACGTGACCACCGCGCAGTACCTGCTGCGCGGCTCGGGTCAGTCGCTCGCCGTCGACGGGGAGTTCGGAGCGGGCACGGCGAGCGCCACCACCGCGTTCCAGTCGGCGAAGGGCCTGGCGGCCGACGGCGTCATCGGCGCGGAGACGTGGGGCGCACTGGCCACGACCGTCCGGAGCGGCGACTCCGGTGACGCCGTGAGCGCGGCGCAGACCCAGCTCAACGCGAACGGCGCCTCGATCGCGGTCGACGGGGCGTTCGGCTCCGGCACCGATGCGGCCGTGAAGAGCTTCCAGAGCGGCGCCGGACTGACCGCCGACGGCATCGTCGGACCGGCCACCTGGAAGGCGCTGATCGCCGGCGGAGGCACTACTCCCCCGCCGGGCACTGACGCGGCGGCGACCGCGCAGGCGATCCTCGACAACCCCGCGATCGAGCTCTACGACTCCTCGGACGACCCCGCCTCGACCGCTCTCGCGAACATCCGCGACACGGCGGCCGGCCGCCCGGCACTGACCAGCCCGTCCGCCGAGGGCGGCGGAGCCTCCACGACGCTCTCGCCGGCGATGCTCGACGGGATCCTCCGCCTGAACACCGAGTACGGGCACTCCTTCTCGGTCTCTTCGATCGCCGGAGAGGACCACAGCCCGACCTCGCTGCACTACGGCGGGACGGCGGTGGACATCCCGATCATCGACGGCGTCTTCGTGGCGAACGGTGCCGACTACCAGTCCGTCAAGGACGCGTGCGCCGCGATGGGCGCGACGGAGATCCTCGCCCCTGGGGACCCGGACCACGACGACCACGTGCACTGCGGCTGGGAGTGACGCCGGGCCCGATGGTTCCGACCATCGGCGAGTGACGGGGCGGGTGCCGATCGGCGCCCGCCCCGTCCGCGTGCTCCGGGCGTAGTCTCCCGTCATGAGCGCCTACGTCTCCGTTCTCGACCTGTTCAGCGTGGGGATCGGTCCGTCGAGCTCGCACACCGTCGGCCCGATGCGCGCCGCCCTCGCCCTCGCCGAGCGCCTGCGGTCGGCGGGACTCCTCCCCCGGGTGAGTCGGATCGGCTGCACCCTGTACGGGTCCCTCGGCTCCACCGGGATCGGCCACGGCACCCCCGACGCGGTGGTCGCGGGACTGGCGGGGCTCGACCCCGAGACCTGCGATCCCGAGGAGGTGCGCGGGGCCTGGCGCCGCCTCGACGTCGACGGGTCGATCCTCCTGGCGGGCGAGCAGCCGCTGCCGATGTCGAGCGACGACATCGCGTTCGAGCCGCGGACTCGCCTGCCCGAGCACCCCAATGCGCTCACGTTCAGCGTCTGGCTCGGCGAGGAGGCGCTGCCGGAGTGGGAGGAGACGTACTACTCGATCGGCGGCGGCTTCATCCGGCGCGCGGGAGAGCGGGCCGACCTGGCGGCGCTGGCGGCGCATCCGCACCCCTTCGTCTCGGGCTCGGACCTGCTGGCGATCTGCGAGCGGACCGGATCGGGCATCGCCGGGATCGCCGCGGCGAACGAGGCGGCGCTTCATCCGGACCTCGACGTCGACGCCCGGCTCGACGCGATCTGGGACGCCATGGCCGCCTGCGTCGAGCACGGGCTGGCCACCGAGGGCGTCCTCCCCGGCGGCCTCGCCGTGCAGCGCCGCGCGTCGCTGATGCGCGAGCGCCTCGAGGCGCTGGAGGAGGACCCGCTCGACCGCGCCCGGGCGACGTCCGTGGAGTGGCTGCACGCCTTCGCGCTGGCCGTCAACGAGGAGAACGCGGCGGGTGGGCGCGTGGTCACGGCACCGACCAACGGAGCGGCGGGCATCATCCCCGCCGTCGGCCACTACTACCTGCGCTTCGTGCCCGGGGCCGGGCGCGCGGGGCTGCGGGAGTTCCTCCTCACCGCCGCGGCGATCGGCTCGCTCTGCAAGACCAACGCCTCGATCTCGGGGGCGGAGGCGGGCTGCCAGGGCGAGGTCGGCTCGGCCTGCGCGATGGCGGCCGGCGCCCTCTGCGCCGTGCTGGGCGGCAGCCCCCGCCAGGTCGAGAACGCCGCCGAGATCGCGATGGAGCACCACCTCGGGCTCACCTGCGACCCGGTCGGCGGTCTGGTGCAGATCCCCTGCATCGAGCGCAACGCCATCGCGGCGTCGACCGCGGTCAGCGCCGCGCGACTCGCCCTGCACGGGGACGGGACGCACCGGGTCTCGCTCGACACGGTGATCGAGACGATGCGGCAGACGGGCATCGACATGTCTTCGAAGTACAAGGAGACGAGCGAGGGCGGCCTCGCGGTCAACGTCATCGAGTGCTGAGGTGAACCCGGGTTACGCGCGGGAGTGCGGCCGCGACGGCCGGCGCCTACCGTGGGCCGGGTGAGCAGCTCCCCCTACCTCGCCCGGCCGATCGTCTCGACGCAGTGGCTGGCCGACCAGCTCGGCCGCGACGGACTCGTCGTCATCGACGCGAGCGTGCTCTTCGTGCCCGCGTTCGACGGCCGCTACCGCTACCTCACCGGCGAGGACCAGTACCTCGTCGAGGGGCACGTGCCCGGAGCCGTCTTCGCGGATCTGCTCGAGCACCTCTCGGACGCCGAGGCGCGGCATCCGTTCACGAGGCTCGACCCCGAGCGGTTCGCCGCGGCGGTCGGCGCGCTGGGGATCGACGACGACTCCGTGGTCGTGGTCTACGACTCCGCGGTCGGCCAGTGGGCCTCGCGGCTCTGGTGGCTGCTGCGCACCGCCGGCCTCGACTCCGTCGCGGTGCTCGACGGCGGCCTGACGGCCTGGCGGCAGGAGGCGCGCCCGCTCGAGACGGGGCACGTCGCTCCGACGCCGCGCGACGGACTCACCGTGCGCGAGGAGCGCCCGCTCTGGGTCGACAAGGCCGAGGTCGAGCGGGTGGTCCGCGGAGAGGCTCCGGGCGCTCTCGTCTGCGCGGTGCCGCCCAAGGAGTTCACGGGCGAGGCCGGGCAGCGTCCGCGCCGCGGCCACATCCCCGGCTCCCGGAGCGTGCCGGCCGCCCGTCTGGTGGATCGCGAGACGAACACCCTCCTGCCGCACGACCGGTTGCGCACGCTCTTCGGCGACGTGCTCGACGCCGAGCGGGTGGTCCTGTACTGCGGAGGAGGCGTCGCGGCGGCCGCCGACGCGCTCGCCCTCACGCTGCTCGGCGTCAGCGAGGTGGCCATCTACGACGGGTCGCTGAACGAGTGGGCCGCCGACCCGGACGCGCCCCTGGTGGTCACGGCCGCCTGACGAGCTCCGGCAGGTCGGTCGTCGGCAGTGCGCAGACGAACGCCTCGCAGGAGTAGGCGGTCGGCAGACCCTTGCGGGAGGTCCGGCCCTCGAAGAGCTCGAAGCCCGCCTCCGACCACTCGGCGGCGGCGCGGTCGGTGACCAGGGCGAGCACGCCCACCTCTGTCGCCAGGGCGCCCCGCGCGAGATCGGCCAGCGGTGCCGCCTCCGGAGCGACCACGACCAGCTGCGTCACGGGTTCGGCGAGCGACGACGCGAGCGCGAGCACCGCACCGAAGCCCATCGGCTGCTGCAGGGCTCCGGGAGCCACCGCGGCGACGACCGCCTCGGCCGCGTCGCGGTAGCGCCGCTCCCCCGTGAGCAGGAAGAGCTCGAGTGCGGCGCGCGCCGTCGCCGAGAGTCCGGAGGGGTACGCACCCTCGGACGGATCGGCCGCCAGCAGCAGCCCGCGCGCGACGAGCGCCGGGTCGCCGCCGCCGGGCAGGGCGAACGGCGGCCACGCCTCGGCGGCGTCGAGCGCGCCGTCGATCAGCGAGCGGGCGGCGAGGGCGTAGCGCGGTGCTCCGTCGGCGAGCGCCAGCTGCACGAGCCCGCCGGCGAGCATCCCGAGGTCCTCGAGCGCGGGCCGGGCCGCCGAGACGCGCTCGTCGAGCGAGGCGCGCACGACGAGCACGCCGTCGACGACGTGGCGGGAGAGCAGGAAGTCGGCGGCGCGTCGGGCGGCGTCGAGCCACTCCGACCGCCCGAGAAGACGCCCGGCGCGGGCGAGCGCCTGGATCGCGAGACCGTTCCAGCCCGTGACGACCTTCTCGTCGAGGGCGGGCGGCTCCAGGCCGGAGCGGTCCGCGGCGAGGTAGTAGCCGCCCTCGGAGCGCCGGCCGTCGACGATGCTCTCGGAGTCCTGGGCGCTGGCGAAGCCGCCGCCCGGCCGCTGCAGAGTGCTGATCAGGAACGACGCGATCCCCTCCGCGATCCCGGTGACGGCGGCGCGGTTGGAGGTGCCGGTGCGGCCCAGGAGCAGGGCGGCGACGTCGAGCAGCTGGGCGTTGTCGTAGAGCATCCGCTCGTAGTGCGGCTCGCTCCAGTCCTCCCGGGTCGCGTAGCGGAAGAAGCCGCCGTCGCGGTCGCGCAGGGGCGAGGCGGCGAGGGTCAGGAGGGTGCGCTCGGCGAGCTCGGCGCCGCCCGCCCGGGAGGCGAGGAAGCCGAGCACGGGCGCCACCGGGAACTTCGGCGCCGTGCCGAAGCCGCCGTGCACGCGGTCCTCCTCGGCGGCGAGGCGCTCGGCGGCCGCATCGAGGTCGGTCGCACCGGGAAGCGCCGTCGACGCGGGGAGGGCGGCGGTCGCCTCGCGGAGAGCGTTCGCGAGCGAGCCGGCGGTGGCGTGCACCTCGTCGCGCCGCAGCCGCCACGCCTCGCCGACCGCGTCGAGGACGTCCGAGAAGGCGGGCACGCCGCCCACGGCCCGCGGCGGGAAGTAGGTGCCGGCGTAGAAGGGCTCGCCGCCGGGGGTGGTGAAGACCGTGAGCGGCCAGCCGAGGTTGCGCGTGAAGGCGCTGGCGGCGGTGAGGTAGGCGGTGTCGACGTCCGGGTGCTCCTCGCGGTCGACCTTCACCGCGACGAAGCCGCCGTTCAGCCGCTCGGCGAGCACCGGATCCGAGAACGACTCGCGCGCCATGACGTGGCACCAGTGGCAGGTCGCGTAGCCGATCGACACGAGCACGGGCACGTCGCGCCGCTCGGCCTCGGCGAACGCCTCCTCGCCCCAGGGGAACCAGTCGACGGGGTTGTCCGCGTGCGAGCGGAGATAGGGGCTGACACTCGAGCGCAGTCGTTCGGCCATGACTCCAGGCTAGACACGGCGCCGCGGACGGTCACGGGGTTGCAGAAGGGGCGGTGTCCGGGCCTCTCAGCTCCGGTCCTGCTCCTCCACCTGCGGCGACGGCACGAGCGGCAGCGCCAGCGCGGGCGTCAGCGCCACGACCGCGAAGGCGAACGGATAGCCGACCAGGCCGATCAGCGCTCCCACCGCCGGCGCCGCGATCGCCGCCGCGGCGAACTGACCGGTGTTCTGCGCCCCGAGCGCGCGGCCCGACCAGAACGGCCCGGCGAGCTCGGCGACCGAGGTGAACGCGAGTCCGTTGTCGGCGACCGAGATCGTCGTCGCCGCGACGAACAGGACCGCGGCGACGGCCACCGCCCCGTCGATCGCGCTCGTGGCGGCGAGGAGGAGCAGCGCGACGACTCCGGCCACCGCGACCCAGCGCAGCGGACGCAGCCGCGACCCGACGCGGTCGCTCAGCACCCCGACTCCGATGCGCCCGAACGCGCCGGCGAACTGCGCGACGGCGACCAGCACGCCGGCCGCCCACGGCTCCCAGCCCTGGTCGGCGATCAGCCAGACCAGTCCGAAGGTCGAGAGGGTGAACTGCGGCACGACCAGCAGGGCCGAGACGCCGTGGATGCGCCACAGCGCGGCCCCGGAGCGGTAGGGGTTCCGCACCGGAGCCGAGGCCTCGGTCCGCGGCGGGCGGGGCGGATCGACGATGCCGATCGCGCACGCGACGGCGAGCACGACGAGCAGCACGACGGGCAGGGCGAGCGCGGCGGGCACCCCGGCGGCGCTCGCGAGCGGCGGCACCGTGAGCGACGCGACCGCGACTCCGAGCGGCTGGCTCATCTGCCGGATGCCCATGGCGAGCCCGCGGCGGTTGCGCGGGAACCACCCGATCACGACGCGGCCGCTCGCGGCGTTGACGCTGCCGGACGCCATGCCGCCCAGCAGGAGGAAGACGCCGAGGAGCACGAGATCGCCGGTGAGCATCGCAGCGACCCCTGCGAGGGCCGTCGCGGCGACTCCGGTGGCGAGCACGATCCGCTCGCCGTACCGGTCGGCGAGGGCTCCCCACGCGACGAGGGTGAGCACGAGCCCGACGTTCGGCGCGGCGGCGAGCAGGCCCGCCTCGGCGAGGGAGTAGCCGTACTGCGTGTGCAGGAGGGGGATCAGGAACGGCGGGACGGACACGAACACGGTCGTCTCGGCCTGCGCGGCCACTCCGATCGCGAGCATCAGCCAGGGGCGGGGAGTGCGGGGCACGGTGCTCCAGGGTCGCGAGCGGGACGGTGCCCAGGAGGCTACCGGTGCCGGGAGGCGGGACGGGGACGGGCGTCGCTCCGTGTCAGCGCTCCGTGTCAGCGCTCGAAGAACCAGCCGCTGGGCCGCTGCGGTCCGCTCGGCGAGGCACCGCCTCCGGTCCGTCCGCCCCGGCGGCCGAGCACCAGGTACGCGATGCTGCCGAGGAACGGGGCGATCACGATGAACGCGACCCAGCCGACCTTGCCCACCCGGCCCAGGCGCGGATTCGCCAGCACGCCCTGGATCGCGAAGAGCAGCAGGACGATGTTCACGACGACGAGCAGGGACTGCGGATTCACGCCGTGCTCTCCGCTCGAGGGTCTGCAGCCCTCGGCGGATCTCGCGGAGGGACGTGGGCATTCTGCCACGGCGCCGTAGGATGGAGGGCTCATGTCAGACGTCCTCAGCATCCGCTATCCGCCCGAGCTCCCCGTCTCGGCGCGGCGCGACGACATCGCCGCCGCGATCCGCGATCACCAGGTCGTCATCGTCGCCGGAGCGACCGGATCCGGCAAGACGACGCAGCTCCCCAAGATCTGCCTCGAGCTGGGGCGCGAGAGCATCGCCCACACCCAGCCGCGGCGCATCGCGGCGCGCACGATCGCCGAGCGCATCGCGGAGGAGCTCGACGACGAGGTCGGCGGCGTCGTCGGCTACCAGGTGCGCTTCACCGACAAGGCGAGCGCGTCGACGCGGATCAAGCTGATGACCGACGGCATCCTGCTGAACGAGATGAACCACGACCGGCTGCTCAGCCGCTACGACACGATCATCATCGACGAGGCGCACGAGCGCAGCCTCAACATCGATTTCCTGCTCGGCTACCTGCACCGGCTCCTGCCGCAGCGGCCGGATCTCAAGCTCATCATCACGTCGGCGACCATCGATCCGCTCAGCTTCGCCGCGCACTTCGCCGACGCCGAGGGCACGCCCGCCCCGATCATCGAGGTCTCGGGGCGCACGTTCCCGGTCGAGGTCCGCTACCGCCCGCTCGTCGCCGAGGAGCCCGAGGAGGAGGACGACTCCGACACCCCGGACGCCACCGCCGGCAGCCGCGACCTGATGACCGGCATCGCCGACGCGCTCGCCGAGCTCGCGCGCGAGGATCCGGGCGATGTGCTGGTGTTCCTCTCGGGCGAGAACGAGATCCGCGACGCCGAGGACGCGATCCGCGGACTCGCCCTGCCGGGTACCGAGGTGCTGCCGCTCTACGGGCGGCTGTCGGCCGCCGACCAGCACCGCGTCTTCGAGCGCTCGCGCACTCCGGGCGTGCGCCGCCGTGTCGTCCTCGCGACGAACGTCGCCGAGACGAGCCTCACCGTGCCGGGCATCCGCTACGTGATCGACGGAGGAACGGCCCGCATCTCGCGCTACAGCGCGCGGTCGAAGGTGCAGCGCCTCCCGATCGAGGCCGTGTCGCAGGCGTCGGCGAACCAGCGCTCCGGCCGCTCGGGCCGCACCAGCGACGGCATCGCGATCCGCCTCTACTCCGAGGAGGACTACCTCCGCCGCCCGGAGTTCACCGATCCCGAGATCCTGCGCACGGGTCTCGCGGCGGTCATCCTGCAGATGATCTCGCTCGGCCTCGGCGACATCGCCGAGTTCCCGTTCCTCACGCCGCCCGACTCGCGCGGCATCAAGGACGGCCTCGACCTCCTCACCGAGCTCGGCGCGATCCGCACGCCCGGCGCGTCCTCCTCCGGCTCTCCCTCGCGAGATGCGCCAGTACGCGACACGCCGCAGAAGGCGAGCCGGAGTGGCATCCCGCGGAAGGAGCAGGGCCCGCAGCTCACCCGTATCGGCCGCGACCTCGCGCGCCTGCCCATCGATCCGCGGTTCGCCCGCATGGTGATCGAGTCGCGGACGCACCACACCAGCCGCGAGGTCATGGCGATCGTCGCCGGGCTCACGATCCAGGACGTCCGCGAGCGCCCGCTCGAGCGCCGCGCGCAGGCCGACCAGCAGCACGCCCGCTTCGTCGACCCGACGAGCGACTTCCTCACGCTGCTCAACCTCTGGAACTACGTCGAGGAGAAGCAGCAGGAGCTCTCCTCCAGCGCCTTCCGCCGGCTCTGCAAGGCCGAGTACCTCAACTACCTGCGGGTGCGGGAGTGGCAGGACGTGTTCCGCCAGCTCCGCCAGCTCGCGAAGCCGCTGCGCCTCGAGCTCGGCGAGCCGCGCGTGGATCCGGACGGCATCCACCGCTCGGTCCTGGCCGGACTGCTCTCGCACATCGGCGTCAAGGACACGACCTCGCAGCAGGCTCAGCGAGCGGCCAAGAGCCGCGAGCGCCAGAACGTGCAGTACGTCGGCGCCCGCAACGCCAAGTTCTCGATCTTCCCCGGCAGCGCGCTGGCCAAGAAGCTGCCGGACGCGGTGATGAGCGCCGAGCTCGTCGAGACGAGCCGCCTGTTCGCCCGCTCGAACGCCGCCATCGACCCGGCCTGGGCCGAGGCGATCGCCGGCGACCTCGTGAAGCGGCAGTTCAGCGAGCCGCACTGGGAGAAGTCGCAGGGCGCGGCCGTCGCCTACGAGCGCGTCACACTCTACGGAGTGCCGCTCGTCGCGCGCCGCCGCGTGCAGTTCTCGCGGATCGACCCCTCCTACGCCCGCGAGCTGTTCCTCCGCCACGCTCTCGTCGAGGGCGAGTGGGAGTCGCGGCACGCGTTCGACCGCAAGAACCGCGCCCTGCGCGCCGAGCTCGAGCGCCTCGAGGAGCGCACCCGCCGCCGCGACCTGCTCGTCGACGACGAGGCCGTCTTCGACTTCTACGACCGCCGGATCCCGCGCGACGTCACCTCCGTCCGCTCCTTCGACTCCTGGTGGAAGACGAAGCAGCACGACGAGCCCGACCTGCTGACCATGACGCAGCAGACCCTGCTGCCCGAGGACGCGGAGGAGATCGACGAGACCGCGTTCCCCACCCAGTGGCGTCAGGGCGACCAGCGCTTCCGCCTCTCCTACCGGTTCGAGCCGGGCACGGAGGAGGACGGCGTGACCGTGCACGTGCCGCTCGCGCTCCTGCCGCGCGTCACTCCGCTGGGCTTCGACTGGCTCGTGCCGGGGCTGCGCGCCGAGCTGGTCACCGCGATGATCAAGGCGCTGCCCAAGCACCTGCGCCGGAACGTGGTCCCCGCGAACGACTGGGCGAAGCGGCTCACCGCCTCGCTGCCGCAGGACGTGCCGAACCCGCCGACGGAGTCGTTCGCCGCGACGCTCGCCGGAGCGATCCGCCGCGAGGCGGGCGTGGTGATCGACGCCTCCGACTTCGATCTCGAGCGGATCCCGGCGCACCTCCGGGTCACGTTCGCGATCGCCGACGAGCGCGGCCGGACGATCGCGGCGGGCAAGGAGCTGGCCCCGCTGGCCGAGCGCCTGCGCGGACGCGTGCGCGACGAGGTCGCCCGCGTGGTCGAGGCGCGCGTGCCCGATGCGCTCGAGCGCCGGGGGCTGAAGACCTGGGACATGCCCGAGCTGCCGCGCACCACCGACACCCGTCAGGGCGGCAACACGATCCGCGCGTACCCGGCGCTCATCGACGACGGCGACTCCGTCTCGATCCGCCTGATGGCGACGCCCGAGGACCAGGCCCGCGAGCACCCCCGGGGCGTGCGGCGCCTGCTCCTGCTCGCGACGCCGAGCCCGGTGGCCTACGTGCAGCAGCACCTGAGCTCGAACGAGAAGCTCGTGCTCGCGCAGAGCCCGTACCAGAACACGACGGCCCTCTTCACGGACTGCCTGCTCGCCTGCGTCGACTCCGTGCTCTGGCGGATGAAGCCCGACGGCATGCTGTTCCTCCGTGCCGAGTTCGACGCGGTGCGCGACCGGGTCTCGGCGAGCGTCATGGACTCGATGTTCGAGACCGTGAAGACGGTCACCACGGTGCTCACGACCGCGCGGGCCGCCGAGAAGGCGCTCAAGAACTCGACCAGCATGGCCCTGCTGCCGGCCCTGACCGACGCGCGCGAGCAGCTGTCGGCCCTCGTGCATCCGGGTTTCGTGTCGGCCACCGGCCTCGAGCGGCTGCGGCACCTGCCGCGCTACCTCGCGGCCATCACCGAGCGGTTCGGCAAGATCTCGGAGAACGTCGGCCGCGACCGCGTCTGGCTGAACGAGGTGCAGGCGGCGCTGGAGCTGTACCGCTCGGCGGGCGGCGTCCTGCCGCTCCCTCCGCACTCCCCCGAGAACCTGCAGCGCGCGCGCTGGATGATCGAGGAGCTGCGCGTGAGCTTCTTCGCGCAGTCGCTGGGGACCGCCGAGAGCGTGTCGCTGCAGCGGATCCGGAAGGTCCTCGCGGGCTGATCGGCAGCCTCGGGGCCGTGTCCCCGATGGCCCCCGTGGGCGGCTAGTGTCGTCCGGTGGGCAGCTACACCGAACTCCTCAGAACCCCCGGGGTGGGGCGCATCATCGCCGCGCAGCTCACGGCGCGCTTCCCCTTCGGGATGCTCTCGCTCGCCTTCCTCCTGCACGTCGAGCACGTGCACGACTCGTACGCGGCGGCGGGCCTCGTGCTCGGCTCGATGTCGATCGGGCAGGCGATCGCCGGCCCGCTGACCAGCCGTCTGATGGGCCGCCTCGGCATGCGCCGGGTGCTCACGCTGACCCTGATCGTCTGCGCCGCCGCGATCATCGCCATGGCGGTGCTGCCGCTGGAGGTCTGGCAGTTCGTCGCGATCGGATTCCTCGCGGGGCTCAGCATGCCCCCGGTGCAGCCCGCCGTCCGCACGATCTACCCCAAGATGGTGCCGAGCTCGATGCTCACGCCTCTCTTCTCGCTGGACGCCTCGGCGCAGGAGATCATCTGGGTGCTCGGGCCGGTGCTGACGACCTTCGTGTCGATCCAGATCTCGACGGTCGCGGGCATCCTCACCGCGGCGGTGTTCCTGATCGGCGGCGGCATCTGGTTCATCGCGTCGCCCGAGGTCGGGCGGGTGCGCATCCCGCGCTCCAAGCGCCGGATCGGCGTGGTGCTGACCAAGCCGCCGGTGCTGCTGGCGACCGTGGTCGGGTTCCTCCTGGTCGGCGCGTGCGCGGCGGTCGAGGCGGGCGTCGTCGCCGTGTTCGGCGAGGGCGGGGTGGAGTCGGGAGTGGTGCTCGCGGTCTTCGCGGCCGGCTCGCTCGTGGGCGGTCTGACGCTGGGGCACATCCCGATCAGCCGCTGGGCCACCGCCCGCCGCATGCTGATCGTCACCGTCGGCATGGGGCTCGCCGCCTTCTCGACCGACTTCTGGTGGCTCTCGATCACGCTGTTCCTCGCCGGCGTCGGCATCGCTCCGGCCCTCGCCGCCCTCTTCACGATCACCGCCGCGAGCGTGAAGTTCTCGGACACCGCGGAGGCGTACGGCTGGGTCGGCACCGGTCAGCTGATCGGAGCCGCGCTGGGCTCGGCGATCGCCGGCGTGCAGATCGACGGCAACGGCCCGACCGCGGCGATCGTCGTCGCCGCCGTCTTCGCGTTCGTCGGGTTCGTGGTGCCGGCGGTCGGCCGCCGCTACCACCCGGATCTGCGCGGCCGCGACTCGAGCCCGCTCCCCGACACGGAGCCGGTCGAGCTGCCGACCTGATCGTCGGCCCGCTCGGAGCCTTCCGGAGCCCGCCCCCTAAAGTGGTCCCCACGCGGCGGCCGGAGGTGAGGCGACGATGGGACTGCGGGAGGACGCCGAGGAGCTCGTCCGCGCGCATCGACGTGCGGTGGAGCAGGCGCAGGCGGTCGAGCCCTGGGCCGATCCCGAGGCGCCGGAGTGGTGCGGCGAGCTGGCCGCGGCGCTCTGGCAGGGCGCGTTCCGCCCCTCCCCCGTCTACTACCGGGCCGAGGACCCGTCGCACGCGTGGCGGGGGCCGCACACGGTGCAGCTGCACCACCTCGGCTTCGGCTGGATGATCACGGCGCGGTCGATGCGCGAGGGCGCGCTGGTGCCGAGCACGGCCGTCGTGCTCGAGACGGGCTCGCTCTGGCTGGGTCTCGGCCCCGGTCGCCGACCGCACCGGGGGCTGCTCGCCCTCGCCGACACCGAGAGCGTCGAGGGGCTGCAGCCCGGGCACGACCACTACTTCGCGGTCCGCCGCTTCGGCGCAGGCGACGAGGCCGCAGCGGCCGAGCGACGACTGCTGTTCGGAGTCGCCGGGCTCGCCGCGCTGATCGAGGACGCGGTGCGGGTCGGGCCGCACGGGGAGCTCGACTGGGAGCTCTGAGCTCCTCCCGCGCCCAGGGACGGCGCCGGACCGCGTGCCAGCATGGAGGGCATGAGCGTCCCCCTGATCCCTCTGAACGACGGCCGCGCGATCCCGCAGATCGGACTCGGCGTGTACAAGATCGGCGACGCCGAGGCCGCCCACGCCGTCGGCACCGCACTCGAGGCGGGCTACCGGCACATCGACACCGCGACCCTCTACGCCAACGAGCGCGGCGTGGGCGAGGGCATCCGCGCGAGCGGGATCCCGCGCGAGCAGGTCTTCGTGACCACGAAGGTGTGGAACGACGACCACGGCTACGACGAGACCCTCGAAGCGTTCGACCGGAGCCTCGAGCTCCTCGGCACCGACTACATCGACCTCTACCTCGTGCACTGGCCGATCCCCTCCCGCGACCGCTACGTCGACACCTACCGCGCCCTCGAGCGGCTGCAGCAGGAGGGCCGGGCGCGCTCGATCGGTGTGTCGAACTTCGCGATCGAGCACCTCGAGCGCCTGGGCGCCGAGACCGGAGTCGTCCCCGCGGTCAACCAGGTCGAGCTGCACCCGCGCCTGCCGCAGGAGGAGCTGCGCGCGTTCGACTCCGCCCGCGGCATCGTGACCGAGGCGTGGTCGCCGCTGGCCCGGGGTCGCCTGCTGGAGGAGCCCCTGCTGGCCCGGCTCGCCGCGCGCCACGGAGTCTCGCCCGCGCAGATCGTGCTGCGCTGGCACGTGCAGAACGGGGTCGTCGTGATCCCCAAGTCCGTCACTCCCGAGCGCATCCGCGCGAACATCGATGTCTTCGGCTTCGAACTGGACGCCGAGGATCTGGCAGGAATCGCCTCCCTCGCGACCGGCGAGCGCACCGGAAGGGACCCGCGCTTCGACTGACGTCCCCTTAGCCTTCCCCCATGACGACACGGACGGCACTCCTCCTGCACGGGCTCGGCGGCGCCGGGGGGACCTGGTGGCGGGTGGCCGAGGCGCTCCGAGCCGCGGGCTGGACGGTGAGCGCGCCCGACCTGCGCGGCCACGGCGACGGGCCGCGCGGCGGCTCCTCGCGGCACGACGACTTCGCCGACGACGTCCTCGCGCTGCGGCCGGACGGCGCGGGACCGTGGGGGCTGGTGGTCGGCCACTCGCTCGGCGGAGCGGTGGCCGTGCGGGCCGCGGCGCGGGATCCGGAGTGGGCTGCGCGGCTCGCGCTGATCGATCCGGTCCTGCGCCTGCCCGAGGAGATGCGGGCCGAGGTGCGGGCCGACGAGCTCGACGCCCTCACCGCGACGGAGGAGCAGCTCGCCGAGGCGGTGCCCGGCTGGGACGCGCGCGACCGCGCCGAGAAGCTGCGGGCGGCGCACGAGGCCGACCCCTCCTCCGTCGCCGCGGTCGTCGACGACAACGACCCGTGCGACCTGCTGGCCGACGTGCCCGCGCTGACGGCGCCGGTGCTGGTGCTCGCGGGCGACCCGCAGGTGTTCACGTTCTTCGGCCCGCGGCTCGCGGCCGAGGTCCTGCGGGCGAATCCGCGGGTGCGGTACGCGGTCGTGGCGGGAGCGGGGCACAGCCCGCACCGCGACCGGCCGGCCGAGACCGTCGCGATGCTGAGGGAGTGGGCGGAGAGCCCGGCGACCGTCTGAGCTCTGCAGACGGCACCCGCGGGGACGAGCCCGCCGTGTTTCGCCGACGTGAAATCAGCCCCGGAAGGGTGTCTTTTCGGTCGACCTGAGAATAGCCTCGCCCACAGCGCACCCCGTTCGCAGGATTCGGGTGCGTCGGCCGCCCACCCGGCGGCCCCTGTCATCGACGAAGGGACACCCCTGTGGCGAACAGCACACCCCGAGCACCAGGCGCACGACGCCGGCGCTCACTCCTCGGCACCAGCGCGATGATCGGAGCGGGCGCCCTCGTCGCCGGCTTCGTCTTCGCCCCGAGCGCGAGCGCGGTCGAGGCCGCCGACCTCGCCGACGCCGTCACGGTCGACGGCATCATGGAGCACCTGGAGGCGTTCCAGGCCATCGCCGACGCGAACGGCGGCAACCGGGCCATCGGCACGCCCGGCTACGAGCTCAGCGGACAGTACGTCGAATCCGTCCTCGCGGCCGCCGGCTACGAGACCGAGCGTCAGGACTTCACGACCACGACGCAGACGATCGACGCGTTCTCGCTCGCTACGACCCCGGCCGTCGAGGGCATCCCGATGTCGTTCACGCCGTCCACGCCCGAGGGGGGCGTCACCGGCGAGCTCATCGCTCCCGTCGACCCGCTCGGCTGCACGGCCGACGCCTGGGCCGGCCTCGACGCCACGGGCAAGGTCGCCCTGGTCAGCCGCGGCACCTGCTCCTTCGCGGAGAAGAGCGCGGCCGCGGGAGCGGCGGGCGCCTCCGCGGTCATCATCTACAACAACGCCCCCGCCGAGCCGCTGAACGGCACGCTCGGCGCCCCCGACGAGGCCTACGTCCCGTCGGTCGGCATCACCCTCGAGGAGGGTCAGGCGCTGCTCGCGGCGCTGCCCACGAGCGCGACGCTCGTCCTCGAGCAGACGACCACCGACACCGACACCTTCAACATCCTCGCCGAGACCGCGGGCGGCGACCACGACAACGTGGTCATGCTCGGCGCGCACCTCGACGGCGTGCCCGAGGGCCCCGGCATCAACGACAACGGCTCCGGATCGGCGACGCTGCTCGAGACGGCGGTCGAGCTGGCCGAGGCCGGCGAGACCACGAACGCGGTCCGCTTCGCCTGGTGGGGCGCCGAGGAGGTCGGCCTGGTCGGCTCCTACACCTACGTCGACTCGCTGACGGAGGAGGACGCTGCGAAGATCGCGACGTACATGAACTTCGACATGGTCGCCTCGCCCAACTACGTCGTGTCGGTCTACGACGCGAACGAGTCCACCTACGAGGCCCCGGTCGAGGTGCCCGCGGGCTCCATCGCCACCGAGAAGGCGTTCACGGACTACTTCGACTCCATCGGCCAGCCGTGGATCGACACCGCGTTCGACGGACGCAGCGACTACGACGGCTTCATCTCGGTCGGGATCCCCTCGTCGGGCGTCTTCACCGGAGCCGACGACATCAAGACGGAGGAGGAGGTCGCGCTCTTCGGCGGCACCGCCGGCATCCCGCACGACCCGAACTACCACTCGGCCGGTGACGACCTGGCGAACATCAACCAGGAGGCGCTCGGCATCACCTCGAAGGCGATCGCGTTCGTGACCGCCTCGTTCGCCGACGACACCTCGGCGATCGACGGGGAGAAGAACCCGACCCCGCCGACGCCGGAGCCCACGCCGGTCACTCTGCCGACGAGGGCCGAGATCCTGCGACTGCTCGCCTCGGGCATGACCTACCGCGAGATCATCGCCGAGATCGGCATCACCGCCGAGAACGCCGAGCAGTACCTCGACGCAGGTCTGGGCAGTCTCGGCCTCGACCGCGCGACGGTCGAGCGCCTGGTGCGCGAGTACCTCGCCGACCGCGAACTGCCGACGGGCGTCGGCGTGTAGTCCACGCGCGACGCGACCGGGGAGCCCCGGGCCGTCGAGGCCGCCTGCTGCTGCAGGCTCCCTCGACGCCCGGGGCTCCTCCGCGTGCGGGCCCGTCAGGCGCGGCGGGCGCGATCGAAGGCGTCCTCGACGTCCTCGTCCGGGTCGGCGAGGAGGCGGAGGGTTGCGAGCGCGTGGATCCGCCTCGGCTGCTCCTCCGACTGCGCGGCGGCCTCGAGGGCGGGCGCCGCGGCCTCCTCGAGCATCAGGAGCGCGCGGGTGAGACTCCGCTGCTCGGGACGGTCGCCGTCGCCGAGGTGCTCGGCGAGCTGCCGGGCGAGCGCGGGACGCTCCTCCCGGGGTGCGAGGCGGGCGGCGGTGCGCCAGGCGGCCTTCGCGACCTCGAGGTGCTCGTCGTGCAGCAGCGCGGGCGTGATCGCGGCCCACGCCCGGGGATCGCCCACCTTGGACAGGGTGTGCAGGGCCTGCGCGCGGGCCTGCGGCGACTCCGAGACCAGCTCGGCGATCAGCGGATCGACGGTGACCGCGGCGTCGTGCCGCACCAGCGCCCAGGTGAGCATCTCGCGCACGCCGAAGTCGGGCTCGACGGCGCAGCGCGCGACCAGCACCGGGACGTACTCGTCGGCCGGCCTCGTCCCCGCGCTCATCGCCGCCTGCAGCCTCGACGACGCGTTCGGCGCGTGGAGCGCCGCTCGGAGCCGGTCCGACGGCCGGTCCTCGTCGCTCGCGGTCGTGTCCTCGCTCGTCATCCGTCCATTCCACACCCGCGGGCCGGGAGGACGTCGAGTGCCGGGAGGGCTTCCCGCCGCCGGTGCGCACGGTGTTCACTGAACCCATGCGAGCCATCTGGAAGGGCGCGATCACCTTCGGCCTGGTCAACGTGCCGGTCAAGATCTACAGCGCGACCGAGGACCACGACATCGCGCTGCACCAGGTGCACGACCGCGACGGCGGGCGGATCCGGTACCAGCGCAAGTGCGAGGTCTGCGGCGAGGTCGTCTCGTTCGACCACATCGACAAGGCCTACGACGACGGCGAGCACACGGTCGTGCTCACCAAGGACGAGCTGAAGGCGCTGCCCGAGGAGCGCGACCGCGAGATCGACGTGGTGCAGTTCGTGCCCAGCGACCAGGTCGACCCGATCATGTTCGACCGCGCGTACATCCTCGAGCCCGACTCCTCCTCCCCCAAGGCGTACGTGCTGCTGCGGCGCACGCTCGAGCAGACCGACCGCACGGCGATCGTCGAGTTCGCCCTGCGGCAGAAGACCCGTCTGGCGGCGCTGCGCGTGCGCGGCAAGCTGCTGATGCTGCAGACGCTGCTCTGGGCCGACGAGGTCCGCGAGGTCGAGTTCCCCTCCCTCGAGGGCACGACCCGGATCGCGGCGCGCGAGCTCGAGATGTCCTCGCACCTCGTCGACTCCTACTCCGAGGACTTCGACGCGTCGAAGTTCACCGACGCGTACCAGGAGGAGCTGCGCACCCTGATCGACGCGAAGATCGAGCAGGGCGACGCGCTCGACACCGCCGCGACCTTCGGCGAGAAGCCGGAGGAGGAGGGCGGCGGCGAGGTGCTCGACCTGATGGAGGCGCTCAAGCGCTCGGTCGAGCGCAGCCGCGGGGCGAAGGGCGGGGCGACGGGCGACGCTCCGGAGAAGGCGCCCGCGAAGAAGAGCACCGCGAAGAAGAGCACCGCGAAGGGCTCGTCGACGGCGGCCGAGGACGACGCGTCCGGCGCGGCCGGATCGAAGCCGGCGGCGAAGAAGGCTCCGGCGAAGAAGCCCGCCGCGAAGAAGCCCGCGGCGAAGCGGACGGCCGCGAAGAGCGACGAGGAGAAGGCCGCGTCCTGACGCGGACGGCGGGGGCCTCCGGCGCCTCAGCGGCTCAGACGAGCTCGTCGACGTCGTCGAGATCGACCGAGGCCGAGCTCACCAGCGCCAGGAGCGCCTCGCCGTAGGCGTTCTCGGGCGCCGCGTCCTCGAAGGTGCGCGCGACCCCGCCGAGGACGATCTCGACGACGTGGCGCGCGGGCTCGCCCTCCTCGCGGCGCAGCGAGCGGAACGTGCCGCGCAGCAGCTCGCGCAGCTGGTCCTCGCGCGGCATCCAGAGCGAGTCCTCGAGCGAGACCGAGTCCAGCGCCCACTCGGTGGTGCCGTTGAAGCCCAGCACGGTGCCGCCGGGGTACTCGTGCGCCTCGATCGTCATGTCGCTGACGGTGAAGACGTCGCCGTCGAACCCCTCCCGCTCGATGCGGAAGCGGTCGCCGGTGACCGGTGACCAGCGCACGCCCGCGGTGCGCAGCGCTCGGGCCAGCTCGAAGGAGATCATCCCCCGATCATGGCCGCCGTTCCCGGACGTCCGCCGCGAGCGCTCAGAGCTCGGCGTCGCGCAGGAGCGAGCGCACGCGCAGATCGGAGCGCCGCGCGTCGTCCTCCAGGCCGTCGACCACGACGGCCGCGCCCACCCACTCCGCCCCGGCGAGGGCGACCAGGCGCCGGCAGGCGGCGGCCTGCGTCCCGGTCTCGATCCAGTCGTCGACGAGCAGCACGCGGTCCCCCGGAGCCAGGACGGCGCGGCGCACCCGGAAGTGGATCGGGTCGTCGCGGTAGTCGCGCGGGAGCGCCGTCTCCCACCAGTCGACGCCGTCCTCGACGGGCGCCGACGCCTTCCGCGCCTCGACGAGCCCGGCGCCGCGGTGCAGGGCGACCAGGGCGGCCAGCGGAGTGCCCCGCGTCTGCGGACCGAGGACGACCGTCACCTCCTCGTCGGCGAACAGGGCGGAGAGGCCGGGGCCGAGGGCCGCGAGCAGGCCCGGATCGCGCCACCAGCCGGTCACGTCGGCGGAGGCGTACCCGTCCGTCCGATCCCGGGAGTCGCCGTGCGCGCGGACCAGACGGCGGCGCAGATCGTGGGGATCGCTCATGGCTCGACCGTAGTGGCGCGCGCCGTCGTGTCCGTCGCGTCGCGATGTCGGTGGCTGAGTTCACACTCATGAAACACCCGGTTCACGGAGCGGGCATCTGGACTGCATAGCGTGGCTACTCGTGCCCCTTTCAGGGGCATGAGCACCACCGGCCGCGCTCCATCAGCGCCGACGCACGCGCGACAGACCGTCCCCACCGGGACGGCGATCGAGAGGACACCCATGCCCGACACCCCGGTGCACGACACCGCCATCCCCTTCCGCCGACGCAGGCGCGCACTCGCCGGCGCCGGGCTCGCGGGCCTCGCGCTGGTCGCCGCCCCGCTCGTCGCCCAGTCCGCCTCGGCCGCCCCGGCCGGCGACGAGCTCGTCATCAGCGAGATCTTCACCCGCGGCGGCTCGACCGGAGCGGTCTACAGCAACCGCTACGTCGAGCTCCACAACCCCACCGGCTCCGACATCGCCCTGGCCGGCACGAGCCTGCAGTACCGCTCCGCGACCGGCACGGCGAACCCCTCGACGAGCGTCGCACTCCAGGGCGTCGTCCCGGCCGGCGGCCACTTCCTCGTGCAGGGCGCGAGCAACGGCACGAACGGCGCGGCGCTGCCCGATCCCGACCAGGTCGCGAACGGCCTGAACATCGCGGCGGGTGGCGGCACCCTCTTCCTCGTCGACGGCACCGCTCCGCTCGTCGCCCCGCCGACCGGCACCGCCCCGCAGCCCGGCACGGTCCTCGACCTCCTCGGCTACGGCACCTCGAACACCTTCGAGACGACCGCCGCCGCCGTCCCGACGAACACCGAGTCGATCTCGCGCGCCGACGGCACCGCCGGCGACACCGACGTCAACAGCGCCGACTTCTCCGTCGGAGCGCCGACGCCCCGCTCGAGCGGCACCGACGCCGAGCCGGAGCCCACCCCCGGCCCCACGACGCCGCCCGTCACTCCTCCCGCGCCCGCCGAGAAGGCGACCATCGCCGAGATCCAGGGCAGCGGAGCCGCGTCGCCGCTCGTCGGCCGCACCGTCACCACGACGGGAGTCGTCACTGCCCGCTACCCCTCCGGCGGCTACAACGGCTACGTGATCCAGACGCCCGGCACGGGCGGCAGCATCACCGGCCGCACCGCCTCCGACGCGGTCTTCGTCTACTCCTCCGCCTCGGTCGGCTCCGTCGCGATCGGCGACCACCTCGAGATCACCGGCACCGTGAGCGAGTTCAACGGGCTCACCGAGCTCACCCCGACCTCGGCCGCGACCGTCGTCCGCCTCGAGGCCCCCGCCGCCCCGGTCGTCCCGGCCGCCGTCGAGCTGCCCCGCACGGCCGAGGAGCGCGAACTGCTCGAGAGCATGCTGATCGCCCCGCAGGGCGCCTTCACCGTGACCGACACCTTCGACCTCAACAGCTTCGGCTCGATCGGGCTCGCCGCGGGCACCTCTCCGCTGCTCACCCCGACCGAGGTCGCCCGCCCGGGATCGCCCGAGCTCGCCGCGGTCGTCGCCGACAACGCGGCCCGCGCCGTCGTGCTCGACGACGGAGCCTCGATCAACTTCCTCGGGTCGGCCGCCAACAAGGCGATCCCGCTGCCCTACCTCACGCCGACCGAGCCGATCCGCGTCGGAGCCCCGACGACCTTCACCGGGCCGGTCGTGCTCGACTACCGCAACAACGGCTGGGCCTTCCAGCCCGTCACGCAGCTGACCGTCGAGAACGCCGAGACGGTGCAGCCGGCCGAGTTCGCCGACACCCGCACCGCGGCTCCCGAGGCCGTCGGCGGCGACGTGGCGATCGCGTCGTTCAACGTGCTCAACTACTTCTCGACCACCGGCGACTCGGTGGCCGGCTGCACGTTCTACACCGACCGCGACGGCGACCCCGTCACGGTGAACAGCGGCTGCGACGCGCGCGGCGCCGCGAACGCCGACGACCTCGAGCGCCAGCAGGCCAAGATCGTCACCGCGATCAACGCCCTCGGCGCCGGCGTCGTGTCGCTGGAGGAGATCGAGAACTCCGCCAAGTTCGGCAAGCCGCGCGACGAGGCCCTCGCCACGCTGACCGCCGCCCTCAACGCCGCCGCCGGTTCGGAGGTGTGGGCGTACGTCGCCTCGCCCGCCGCGCTCCCCGCGCTGGCCGACGAGGACGTCATCCGCACCGCCTTCATCTACAAGAAGGCCGTGATCGAGCCCGTCGGCGAGTCGGTCATCCTGAACGACACCACCGCGTTCTCGAACGCACGCAAGCCGCTCGCCCAGGAGTTCCGCCTGATCGGCGTCGCCGAGAGCGAGTTCGTCGCGATCGTCAACCACTTCAAGTCGAAGGGCTCCGGATCCGGCGCCGACGCCGACCAGGGAGACGGTCAGGGCGCCTCCAACGCCTCGCGCGTCGCTCAGGCCACCGCGCTCGTCGCCTTCGCCGACCGGCTGAAGACCGAGAAGGCGACCGAGCTCGTCTACCTGCTCGGCGACTTCAACGCCTACTCGCAGGAGGACCCGGTGAAGGTCATCACCGACGCGGGCTACCTCGACCAGGGCGCGAAGGACGGCGGCGAGTACTCCTACTCGTTCGACGGCGCGGTCGGCTCGCTCGACCACGTCTTCGCCTCCCCCGCCGCCGATGCGATCGTCACCGGAGTCGACACCTGGAACATCAACAGCGGCGAGTCCGTGGCGCTGGAGTACAGCCGTTACGACTACAACGCGACGATCTTCTACGACACCTCCGCGTTCCGCTCCAGCGACCACGACCCCGTGGTCGTCGGCCTCGACCTGCCCGAGGCGCCCGTCACCTCCATCGACGTCGCCACGAGCGCCGAGACCGGAGCCCGCGGCCCGTTCGCGACGATCACGGTCACCGCCGTGAACAACGGACCGGAGCCCGTCTCGGTCGTCGTCTCGACCGATTTCGGAACCAAGTCGACCAAGAAGCTCAAGCCGGGCCGCGAGTTCAGCGTGACCTTCAACACCCACGAGCGCGCCCTCGCCGCGGGCGTCGCGACCATCGTGGTCACCGCGCCCGACGGGTCCGAGCGCACCGTCGAGGAGGCGTACCCCGCCCGCTGAGGCGGGCCGACTCCCCAGGAAGGCACGGGCCGCGCACTCTAGAGTGCGGCCCGTGCCCGAGGGAGACAGCGTCCACCGACTCGCCGCCCGTCTCCGCTCCGCGGCCGACGGGCGGTTCGTCGTGGAGGGCGAGCTCCGCTCCGGGAACGCCGCGGGCACCGCGCTCACCGGACTGCAGGTCCTCCGCCACGAGACGCACGGCAAGCACCTGCTGACGCACTTCGACCAGCAGCTGGTCCTGCACACGCACCTGCGGATGCAGGGCTCGTGGACCGTCACCGCACCGGGCCGCGCGGTCCCGCGCCGGGTCCTCCCCGACGTGCGCGTCCGACTCCGCCTCGACGACGGCACGACGCTGTGGGGCCTCGAGCTCCCGGTCGTCGAGCTGCTGCACGAACGGGACCTCCCCACCGCGATCGGGCACCTCGGTCCCGACCCGCTCCGCGACGACTGGAGCGCCGACGAGGCCGTCGCCCGCCTCCTCCGCGCGCCGGAGCGGCCGGTGATCGCGGCACTGCTCGACCAGCGGATGCTCGCCGGGCTCGGCAACCTCTGGGCGAACGAGGTCTGCTTCCTCCGCGGGGCGTTCCCCTGGCGCCCCGTCGGCTCCCTCGACGTCCGCGCACTCGTCGCCACCTCGGCGAGGGCCCTGCGCGCCTCGGTCACGATCCCCGGCATGTTCCAGACCACCACCGGCGACACCCGCGCCGGCGAGCGCCACTGGGTGGTCGGCCGGGCCGGTCGTCCGTGCCGCCGCTGCGGCACCGTCGTGCTCGTGCGGGCCGAGGTCCCCGACGACCCCGAGCGGCGCCGCACGTGGTGGTGCCCGCACTGCCAGCCCGAGCCGTCCTGAGGCCCAGGGACTCCCCCTCCGCGCATCGAGCCCGTAAATTCGGGAGGGAGCCCGCATCACCCCTCGCAATGACCGCGACCCCCGGGAGGCCTCCGTGTACGACCCCGTCCTCCTCCGGACCTTCCTCGCGGTCGCCGAGACGCGCGGCTTCACCCGGGCGGCGGCGCAGCTCGGCATCAGCCAGCCGACCGTCAGCCAGCACGTCCGCAGACTCGAGCAGGCGGCCGACCGCATCCTCGTCGTCCGCGACACCCGCGAGGTCGAGATCACCGACAACGGAGTCGCCATGGCCGGCTTCGCCCGGACGATCCTCGCCGCGCACGCCGCCGCCGAGGACTACTTCAGCGGCACCGCGATGAAGGGCCGGCTCCGCTTCGGATCGGCCGACGACCTCGCGATCACGCAGCTCCCCCGCATCCTCCGGCACTTCCGGCAGCTGCATCCGCAGATCAAGCTCGAGCTGACCGTCGACCAGAGCGCGCCGCTGCGGCGACGACTCGAGGCCGGCCAGCTCGACCTCATCTTCGTCAAGACCGCTCCCGGATCCACGGACGGCCGGCTCGTGCGCCGCGACACGATGGTCTGGGTCGCGCACGAGAAGACGGTCGTCGAGCGCGATGAGACGGTGCCGCTGATCGCCTACCGCGGCCCCAGCGTCTCGCGGCAGATCGCGATCGACGCCCTCGAGGCGGCCGGACGCACCTGGCGGATCACCTGCAACACCCGCGAGGTGAACGGCGTGCTCGCGGCGGTCCGCGCCGGCATCGGCGTCGCCGTCTTCCCGCGCTCCCTGATCCCGGAGGATCTCGTCACCGTCGGCGACCGCGCCGGCCTGCCCGAGCTCGAGGACATCGACTTCCGCCTGCTCGAGAGCAGCACCGCCGCCCGTGAGCCGGTCGAGGCGCTGACCAGCGCGATCATGGAGCGCACCCACGTGCACGCCCGGTCCTGACGGCGGTGCGGGCGCCGCGGCCCGTGCGTAGTCTGGAGCGAGCGACACGGAGGGGGCCGGATGAGCGACCAGTGGGGGTCCCCGGATCCCGCAGCACGACGGGACGCGAAGGCCGTCGAGCCCGCGACGGGAGCCGAGCCGTCGGCGCTCGAGCGGGTCGAGGACGCCGACCGGGCGATCGCCGTCCGCGAGCTCAAGCGCAAGCGCGACTTCTTCGGCTCCGTCGGCGGCTGGGCGAGCGTCTCCGCGATCACCACGACCGTCTGGTTCGCCTCGGGCGGCGACGGCTACTTCTGGCCGATCTGGCCGATGCTCGGCATCGGGATCGGCGTCATCGGCCAGGCCGCCTCGATCTGGGGCCCGGTGAAGAAGGAGATCACCGAGGACGACATCGCCGCCGAGATGCGCAAGCGCGAGCAGCGCCGACGCTGACGGACGGCGCGGCGGGAACGACCCTCCGCCTCAGCTCCCGCCGTCGAGCCGCCCCACGCCCGTGACCCGCACCACGGCGGCTCCCGCCTCGTCCGACTCGGCGAGATCGACGGTCGCCGAGATGCCCCAGTCGTGGTCGCCGGCCGGGTCGTCGAGGATCTGCCGCACCCGCCACTGCGTCGGCGTCTGCTCGACGAGCAGCATCGCCGGCCCGCGGGCGTCGGGGCCCGTGCCGATCGTGTCGTGCTCGTCGTAGTAGTCGTCCAGCGCCTCCCCCCACGCGTCCGCGTCGAAGCCGGCCGCCGCGTCGAGCTCGCCCAGCGCCTCGTGGTCGTCGAGCGCCGCGAGCGACACCCGGCGGAACATCTCGTTGCGCACGAGTACGCGGAACGCCCGCTGGTTCGCCGTGAGCCGGCGCGGAGCGGGCGGCACGATCGCCTGGTCGGCGTCGTGCAGGGCCGGGTTGACCAGCTCCTCCCACTCGTCGACGAGCGACGAGTCGACTTGGCGCACGAGCTCGCCGAGCCACTCGATCAGGTCGTGCAGCTCCTCGTTCTTGATCTCGTCCGGGATCGTCTGCCGGGCCGCGCGGAACGCGTCGGACAGGTAGCGCAGGACGAGTCCCTCCGACCGCGACAGCTTGTAGAACGCGGTGTACTCGCCGAACGACATCGCCCGCTCGTACATGTCGCGCACGACCGACTTCGGCGACAGCTCGAAGTCGCGGACCCAGGGCTGCGCGGCCGTGTAGGTCGCGAACGTCGCCTCGAGCAGCTCCTCGAGCGGCTTCGGGTGGGTGACCGACTCGAGCAGCTCCATCCGCTCCTCGTACTCGATCCCGTCGGCCTTCATCGCCGCCACCGCGTCGCCGCGCGCCTGGAACTGCTGGGCGCCGAGGATCTGCCGCGGGTCGTCGAGCGTCGACTCGAGCACCGAGATCACGTCGAGCGCGAAGGTCGGCGACTCGGGGTCGAGCACGTCGAACACCGCGAGCGCGAACGGCGAGAGCGGCTGGTTGAGCGCGAAGTTCGGCTGCAGGTCGACGGTCAGGCGGATGCGCACCACGCCGTCGGCGCCGACGCTCTGCTCGACCACGCCCGCCTCGCGCAGCGTCCGGTAGATGCCCAGCGCCCGCCGGGCGAGCTGCAGCTGCCGCTTCCACGGCTCGTGGTTGTCGAAGATCAGCGCGTGCACGTTCGCGAAGGCGTCGCCGCCGCGCGCGATCACGTTGAGGAGCATCGCCGAGGTGATGGTCATGTGCGAGGTGAGCGTCTCGGGCTCCGCGTCGACGAGTTTGCGGAAGCTCGGCTCGCCCCAGCTGACGAAGCCCTGCGGCGCCCGCTTGGCGACCCACTTCCTCCGCTTCTTCGGATCGTCGCCCATCTTGTCGAGCGCTTTGCGGTTCTCGGACTCGTGCTCGGGCGCCTGCACGACCACGGTGCCCGCGGTGTCGTAGCCGGCGCGACCGGCGCGGCCGGCGATCTGGTGGAACTCGCGCGCCGAGAGCTGGCGCATCCTCGTGCCGTCGTACTTCGTCAGCGCCGTGAGCAGCACCGTGCGGATGGGCACGTTGATCCCCACGCCGAGGGTGTCGGTGCCGCAGATGACCCGCAGCATGCCCTGCTGGGCGAGCTGCTCGACGAGCCGTCGGTACTTCGGCAGCATGCCGGCGTGGTGCACGCCGATGCCCAGCCGCAGCAGCCGCGAGAGGGTCTTGCCGAAGGCCGTGGTGAAGCGGAAACCGCCGATCACCTCGGCGATGCGGTCGCGGTGCTCGCGGCTGGCGATGTTCGCGCTCGTGAGCGCCTGCGCGCGCTCGAGAGCCGCAGCCTGCGAGAAGTGCACGACGTAGACGGGCGACTGGTTCGTCGCGAGCAGCTCCTCGATCGAGTCGTGGATCGGCGCGATCTCGTAGAAGTAGTGCAGCGGCACCGGACGCTCCACGCCCGTCACGCGGGCCGTCTCGCGTCCCGTGCGGCGGGTGAGGTCGGCGGCGAGCGCCGTCACGTCGCCCAGCGTCGCCGACATCAGGACGAACTGCACGTGGGGCAGCGTCAGCAGCGGCACCTGCCAGGCCCAGCCGCGCGAGGGGTCCGCGTAGAAGTGGAACTCGTCCATCACCACCTGGTCGACGGCGGTCCCGGCCCCGTGGCGCAGCGCCAGGTTCGCCAGGATCTCGGCCGTGCAGCAGATGATCGGGGCGTCGGCGTTGACGGAGGAGTCGCCCGTCACCATGCCGACGTTCGCCGCCCCGAACACGTCGACGAGGGCGAAGAACTTCTCGGACACGAGCGCCTTGATCGGCGCCGTGTAGTAGCTGCGCTTCCCGGCGGCGAGGGCAGCGGCATGCGCGCCGATCGCGACGAGCGACTTGCCGGTGCCGGTCGGCGTCGAGAGGATCAGGTTCGCTCCGGACGCGATCTCGAGCATCGACTCGTCCTGCGCCGGGTAGAGCGGCAGTCCGCGCGCCTCGGCCCACTCCGTGAACGCCAGGTAGACGGCGTCGTCGTCCACGCGCCCGTCGGCGTCGGGCGTCGGCATCCGTTCGAGCAGCGTCGGGTTCATCCGTCCATCCTCCCAGGCCGCACCGACGCCGGGGGTGAGAGGGGCGCCGGAGCGGGATCCGCGTCGGCGGTGCGGGCTAGGCTCCCCGGATGCGCGCCGCGATCCCCGCTCCCCGACTCGATCCCCTCCGCCTCGACTCCCTCGCCGAGGGGTTCGCCGGTGATCTCGGCGCCCGCGAGCACGCCGAGGGCCTGCACTTCGACGGGGTCGACCTCACCGGGGCCGACCTCACCGCCGTCTCGATCAGCGAGTGCCTGCTCTCCGCCGCCGTCCTCTCCGGGGCTCAGCTGCGCGCCGCCTCCGTCGTCGAGTCGCGCGTCGAGCGGATCGACGTGCCCGGCTTCTCCGCTGCCCGCAGCCGCTGGCGGTCGGTCGAGCTCCTCGGCTCCCGGCTGGGTTCGGCGGAGCTCTACGAGAGCACCCTCGAGCAGGTGCGGATCGCCGACTGCAAGCTCGGCTACGTCAACCTGCGCGGGGCCGCGCTCCGCGACGTCCTGCTCGAGCGCTGCACGATCGACGAACTCGACCTGGGCGGCGCCACCGGAGCCCGGGTCCGCCTCGTCGACTGCGACGTCCGCTCCCTCGAGCTCGGCGGCGCCCGCCTCGAGCACCTCGATCTGCGCGGCGCCGAGCTGCACGTGCTCGGCGGCCTCGACGGCCTGCGCGGAGCGGCGCTGACGGAGCTGCAGCTGAGCCTGATACTGCCGCTGTTCGCGCAGCACTTCGGGGTGCAGGTGCTGGGCTGAGGGTCAGCGGCTCCGCCGCCGTGCGACGAGCCGGGTGAGGGCCCGCCGGCCGAGGAGGAACGCGCCCAGCACCAGCGCGGTGACGATCACGAAGCTCCACTGCACGCCCTGCTGCGAGACGATGCGCAGCAGCAGCCCGACGACGACCGTGCCCGCCCAGACGATCAGCCCGGTGGGCACGATCCGGTCGGGAGCGCGCCACGAGCGCGCGAGCGCCCAGCCCGCGAGCAGTCCCGCGAGGAACGGCCAGAACGTGGTCAGGAAGCCCAGCAGCTCGGCTCCCTCCTCGTGGCTGCGACGGCCGATCAGGACGAACACCGCGACGAGGACGACGTCGAGCGCGAGGGCGACCGCGGCTCTCACGCAGGTTCCGTCACGAAGTCGATCAGCTGCTCCACCCGTCCCAGCAGCGCCGGCTCCAGGTCGCGGAACGTCGTCACCTTCGCCAGGATCCGCTGCCACGCGCGGGCGATGTCGGCCTGCTCCTCGTGCGGCCAGCCGAGCGCCTCGCAGATGCCGTGCTTCCACTCGATCGAGCGGGGGATCTCGGGCCAGCGCTCGAGCCCGACGCGGTCCGGCTTCACCGCCTGCCAGATGTCGATGTAGGGGTGGCCGACGACCAGGACGTGCTCGCCGTGCGGGCCGGCGGCGACGGTGTCGGCGATCCGCGACTCCTTCGACCCTCGGACGAGGTGGTCGACGAGCACCCCGATGCGCCGGCCCGGGCCCGGACGGAACGCGCGGACCAGCTCGTCGAGGTGGTCCACGCCCTCGATGTACTCCACGACGACGCCCTCGATCCGCAGGTCGTGCCCCCACACCTTCTCGACGAGCTCGGCGTCGTGCCGCCCCTCGACGTAGATGCGGCTGGGCAGCGCGACGCGCGCCTTCGCGTCGGCGACGTGGAACGATCCGGAGGCGGAGCGCGCCCGGCCGAGGTTCGCGTCGCGCTTGAGACCGGGCGCCTTCAGCGACACCGGCTTGCCGTCGATCAGGAACCCGGGTCCGATCGGGAACACGCGCACCTTCCCGAACCGGTCCTCGAGCCGCACCATCCGCATCTCGACGCCGAGCACGGCGCCCACGAACCCGGAGGCGACCTCCTCGACCACGAGGTCGCGCACGGCCTCGACGACCGCCACTTCGACCTTGTGCTTCGCCCGCCAGTCCCCGGCGAGCACGTCCTGCCCGTACCTGTCGTCCATTCGACCGAGGGTAGCCGCCGCCTCCGCGCGCGCCGCCGCGCCGGGCCGGAGCAGCGACGGCGGAGCACCACCCCAGAGCCGAACGCCTCGTGCCGGTCTTCTGGGGGACGTCGGTCTCGATACGCCCCTTCGGGGCTACTCGACCAGCAGGAGGACGGGGTCTACTGACCTCACGCTGATCGGGCAGCCCGCGCAGCCCCCGTCTCTGCTGATCGAGTAGCCCGCGCAGCCCCCACTTCTTGCTGATCGAGTAGCCCGCGCAGCGGGCGTATCGAGATCCACGTCCACCAGCAGCCCCACCTCCGACCCTTCCCTGGCGCGTTCCGCCGCCTCGTGGCGCGATCGCGACTGAGATGTCGGTGGTCGCTGGTGTCATCCTCGTATGGTTCTTCTGGATGTCGAGGCGAGGCCCGCGGGCGGTGGTCCGAGCGTGCGCGAGTGCTTCGACGACGCGCTCGTCGCCGCCGTCGGAGCCGCCTGCGCGGTCGACGCGTTCCGGGCCCGAGCCGAAGCCGAGCGGGCGGAGCTGATCGAGCTCGCCCGCCGCACCGCGATGACACTCCCGAACGCGCTCGTCGATCCGAGCGTGCAAGCGCACGTCGAACGCGAAGAGGCCGCGATGCGCGCCCTGATCGCCGAGCTCGCCACGGGCATGCGAGTCTCCGAGTCCCTCGCCGGCGTCCTCGTCGAGGAGAGCCGGATGCTCGTCAATGAGCTGCCCGGGACGCTGACGGCTCTGCGGGAGGCCGCGATCGCACCCGAGCACGCCCGGGTGATCATCCGGGCCGCACTGGACCTCCCAGCGGAGGTGCGCGGCCGATTCGACGAGGCCGCAGCGGTCATCGCCCGCGAGTGCACCCCTCCCCAGCTCCGACGTCGCCTGCGGTCGCTGCGCGAGCGGATGCATCCGGAGTCCCTCACTGACCGCCACCCGCGGTGCGCTGCCCGCCGCGGCGTGTGGCTCGACGGCGACCTCGACGGCATGGCCACCCTCCACCTGCACCTACCCGCCTCCGAAGCACACGGAGCGTTCGACCGGATCGACCACGCCGCGCGCAGCCTGCAGGATCTTCCGGAGGAGGTTCGGCCTCTCGGACAGCTGCGCGCCGACGTCGCCGCCTCCCTCCTCCTCGACGGCGAGACCATCGACCGCCCCGATAGCCCGCGGTCGGCCACCGCAGTCCCGCACGGCATCCGCCCACGGGTCTCCGTCACCGTTCCCGTCCTGACCCTCCTCGGACATTCCGACGAGCCCGGCATCCTCGACGGCTACGGACCCATCGACCCCGCCACCGCCCGGCGCCTGGCCGCCGACGCCCCCTCGTTCACCCGCATCCTCACCCACCCCGAGTCCGGCGCAGTCCTCTCCGTCGGCCGCTCCACCTACCGCGTCCCCGCCGACCTCCGCCGCGCCCTCGCCACCCGCGACGTCACCTGCCGGTTCCCCGGCTGCACCCGCTCCGCCCGCGGCAGCGACATCGACCACACCATCGAATGGCAGCACGACGGTCGCACCGACGCCGACAATCTCGCCCACCTCTGCCGTCACCACCACCGACTCCGCCACACCACCACCTGGCAGGTCCGACACCTCCCCGGAGGCGTCCTCGAGTGGACCAGCCCCACCGGACGACACCACACCACGACGCCAGCACCGCGGGACTTCTTTTCGTCGCAACTCGACGCGTGCTTGCGCGCCCTTGATGAGGATCCACCGCCGTTCTAGTACTTGCTCGGCGAGCTGAGGCGCATCCGTACGACTGTGGCGAGCAGGCCCACATCTCAGACCCGCCTCCCGCTTCTCGAAGAGGGCCATCGAGTCGTCGAGTCACCCCGCAGCGACAGCATCATTCGCCAGGCGACCGGCCGAACTGCCACACGCGCGGGCACTGCGGGACACCGGGTTCGCCAACGCCCGCGGTGCCGAGCACCGGCCGCGTGCACAACGGGCGACCATGCAGCTACTCGCGCGCGACACCTTGAGGATGCACATCGGCTCGACGGCGACCGAGACGACTCCCACTCCTGACGTTGCGGACCCACAGCACGGCCGGCCAGATCCCACCGACGTCCCTCGCGCCTCCGAGTGTGACCTGGGAATACCGCACCCCCACCCGCGTTGTCCTAGGCTGAACGAGATAGCACGTGCTCCGGGGTCGGTGAGAGTCCGAACCGGCGGTGACAGTCCGCGAGCGGCCGACCACTTCGGTGGGAAGCTGTTGATCCGGTGGAATTCCGGGACCGACGGTGAAAGTCCGGATGGGAGGCGCACGAGCGTCGCGCGCAAGCGCGGCGTCGAACGACGGTGCCCGCGCACCGGCGATCGAGACCCCGGAGTTCGGCGACGAACGGAAGACCGGGAATGACGATCGATTTCGAGCACGCGATGCGCAGAGCGCTCGCGATCGCCGAGCGCGGTCCCGCCCGCGGAGTGAATCCGCGCGTGGGCTGCCTCCTGCTGGCGCCCGACGGCACCGTCCTCTCCGAGGGCTGGCACCACGGAGCGGGAACCGCGCACGCCGAGGTCGATGCGCTCTCGAAGCTCGCCCCGGGCGCCGCCACCGGCGCAACGGCGATCGTCAGCCTCGAGCCGTGCGATCACACCGGCCGCACCGGTCCCTGCAGCCACGCCCTCATCCGGGCCGGCGTCGCGCGCGTGGTCTACGCGGTCAACGACCCGGGATCCCGCTCGGGAGGCGGTGGCGACACCCTCCGAGCCGCCGGCATCGAGGTGATCGAGGGCGTCCTCGCCGACGAGGGCGAGGAGTTCCTGCACGTGTGGCTCACCGCCGCCCGCCTCCACCGCCCCTTCGTCACCCTCAAATGGGCCTCGACCCTCGACGGCCGCACCGCCGCCGCCGACGGCAGCAGCCGCTGGATCACCGGAGCCGCCGCCCGGCAGCGCGTCCACGAGCAGCGCGCCGACAGCGACGCGATCCTGGTCGGCACCGGCACCGTCCTCGCCGACGATCCGAGCCTCACCGCCCGCGGCGACGGGGGCGAGCTCCTCGAGCACCAGCCGATCCCCGTGATCGTCGGCGAGCGGCCCGTCCCGGAGGACGCGCACGTACTCCACCACCCGCATCGGGCCGTCCTCGAGCGCCACCACGACCTCGAGGCCGTGCTCGACCGCCTCTACCGCGCCGAGATCCGGCACGTCTACGTCGAGGGCGGGCCGACCCTCGCGTCCGCCCTGGTCGCCGCCGGCCTGGTCGACGAGTACCTGGTCTACCTCGCGCCCGCGCTGCTCGGCGGCCCCCGCCTGGCGCTCGGCGACATCGGAGTCGCGGGCATCGCCGACGCCCGCCGCCTCCGCCTCCACTCCGTCGAGGTCCTCGGCGACGACCTCCTCGTGACCGCGCGCCCCGTCGCGCACCCCGCGGGCGGCGCCGGCGAACCGGCCCGCCTCCCCCACGCCCTGCAGATGGAGACCCACTGATGTTCACCGGAATCATCGAGGAGATCGGCGTCGTCACGGCGATCGAGACGGGCGCTGATGCGATCCGGCTCACGGTGCGCGGTCCGCTCGCGGTCGAGGGAGCCCGCCACGGCGACTCCATCGCGGTCTCCGGCGTGTGCCTGACCGTCGTCGACCAGTCCGACGAGGGCTTCACCGCGGACGTGATGGCGCAGACGCTCCGCATGTCGACCCTCGACGGCGTGTCCGTCGGCGATCCGGTGAACCTCGAGCGCGCCGCCCTCGTGGGCGACCGGCTCGGCGGCCACATCGTGCAGGGCCACATCGACGGCACGGCGACGCTGCTGTCGATCACGCCGGGCGACGCGTGGCGCGTGCTGCGCTTCTCCCTCCCGCCCCAGGCCGCCCCGCTGGTGACCGACAAGGGCTCGATCGCGGTCGACGGAGTCTCGCTGACCGTCTCGGCCATCAGCCCCGCCGCCGAGCCGGAGCAGTGGTTCGAGGTCTCGCTCATCCCCGAGACCCTCGCCGCCACCACGCTCGGCGCCCGCGCCGTCGGCGAGCGGGTCAACATCGAGACCGACATCCTCGCCCGTCACGTCGAGCGGATGCTCGCCCTGCAGGCCGTCGCGACCCCCGCGCACGCCCTTCCCGTCACCCTTCCCGGAGGTGGGGCATGAGCCTCTCCAGCATCCCCGAGGCCGTCGCCGCACTGCGCGAGGGCCGCCCGATCATCGTCGCCGACGACGAGGGCCGCGAGAACGAGGGCGACGTCATCGTCGCCGCTCAGCTCGCCACCCAGGAGACGATCGCCTGGCTGGTGCGCAACTCCTCCGGCTTCATCTGCGCACCGATGACGAACGAGATCGCCGACCGGCTCGAGCTCCCGCTCATGGTCGTCGACAACGAGGACCCGCGCGGCACGGCCTACACGCTCTCGGTCGACGCGGCCGACCGTCTCTCCACCGGCATCAGCGCCTCCGACCGCGCGCACACCCTCCGCGTCCTCGCCGATCCGGAGGCGACTCCGTCGCGGCTGCACCGCCCGGGCCACATCCTGCCGCTGCGCGCGGTGGAGGGTGGCGTGCGCGAGCGCGACGGCCACACCGAGGCGGCGGTCGACCTGATGAAGCTCGCCGGTCTCTACCCCGTCGCCGCGATCTCCGAGATCGTCGCGGAGGACGGCGAGATGATGCGCCTGCCCGGCCTGATCGCGCTCGGCGAGCGCGACGGCGTCCCCGTCACCACCGTCGCCGCGCTGATCGAGTACCTGCAGGAGTTCCACTGCGACGCCGAGGTGCCCCAGTCGGTCCCGGTCCCCGAGAGCTCCCGGGTCAGCTTCGAGGTCGAGACCACGGTCCCCACCACCCACGGCCCGTTCCGGGTCCGCGCCTACCGCGACCGCCAGACGGGAGCCGACCACGTCGCGATCGTCGCCGGCACGATCGGCGGGTCCACGGCACTGCCGCCGCTGGTCCGCGTGCACTCGGAGTGCCTGACCGGTGAGGCCTTCGGCTCGCTGAAGTGCGAGTGCGGCCCGCAGCTCGACGCGGCGCTCGACACGATCCAGCGCGACGGCGGAGTGGTCGTCTACCTCCGCGGGCACGAGGGCCGCGGCATCGGCCTGATCAACAAGCTGCGCGCCTACCGCCTGCAGGAGGACGGCCTCGACACGCTCGACGCGAACCTCGCGCTCGGCCTGCCCGCCGACGCCCGCGACTACGGCGCCGCCGTCGGGATCCTCGAGGACCTCGGCGTCCGCGACGTGCGCCTGCTGACCAACAACCCCGAGAAGGTCCGCCAGCTGACCGACCGCGGCATCACCGTCTCGGAGCGCGTGCCGCTCGTGGTCGGCGTCGGCGCGTTCAACGAGGGCTACCTCGAGACCAAGCGCGACCGCATGGGCCACGACATCGAGAACCTCGGCGACCTCGCCGATCTCGGACACCTCGACGCCGGGATCGCCGGCGCGACGACGAAGGAGTAACAGCATGGCCGGTTCCGGCGCCCCCACCACCTCCACCCCGCTCGACGGATCGGGACTGCGCGTCGTCGTCGTCGCCGGGACGTGGCACACGCAGATCTCGGACGGCCTCATCGCCGGAGCGCGCGCCGCCCTCGACGAGTCCGGCGCCTCGTGGTCGCTCGTGCGCGTCCCCGGCTCGTTCGAGCTGCCCGTCGCCGCCAAGGTCGCGCTCGACGCGGGAGCCGACGCCGTCGTCGCGCTCGGCGTGATCATCCGCGGCGGCACCCCGCACTTCGAGTACGTCTCGGACGCCGCCACCTCGGGCCTGACGACCGTCAGCATCCAGACCGGCAAGCCCGTCGGCTTCGGCGTGCTCACCCTCGACACCGAGCAGCAGGGCATCGACCGCGCCGGCCTGCCCGGCTCGAAGGAGGACAAGGGCCGCGAGGCGGCGGAGGCGGCGGTCGCGACCGCGCTTCTGCTGCGCGAGCTGCGCGGCTGAGCCCAGCCACGACCTCCAGCCGGTCCCCCGTCCGCGGGGCGCTACAGCACGAAGCTGGGTGAACACGGAGTAAAGTGGTCGGGCCGTCACGAGCGGCCCGACTCCTCCACCCCCACCGCCCCCAGGTCCGCGACGCCCGATCGACGCCTCGCCCGCCGGCACGGGGAACCCCGCCTACCGGAGCAACTCCCCTCCCATGTCTCACGCACCCGCCACCGCCGACGCTCCCTCCGCCCCGCAGAACTCCCGCGGCCGCGTCATCCTCGCGAGCCTCATCGGCACGTCGATCGAGTTCTACGACTTCTACGCCTACGCGACCGCCGCCGTCCTGGTCTTCCCCACGCTCTTCTTCGTGAACGAGGACCCGGCGACCGCGCTGCTCGCCTCCTTCGCCGTCTTCGGAGTCGCGTTCATCGCGCGCCCGATCGGCTCGATCATCTTCGGCCACTTCGGCGACCGCGTCGGCCGCAAGGGCACCCTCGTCGCCTCCCTGCTCACCATGGGCATCGCGACCTTCCTGATCGGCTGCCTCCCCACCGCGCTCACGCCCGGCTGGGAGTTCCTCGCGCCGTTCCTGCTCGTCGTGATGCGCTTCTGCCAGGGCCTCGGCCTCGGTGGCGAGTGGTCCGGAGCGGCTCTGCTCGCCACCGAGAACGCCCCCGCGAACAAGCGCGCCATCTACGGCACCTTCCCGCAGCTCGGCGCCCCGATCGGCTTCATCGTCGCGAACGTCTTGTTCCTCGTGCTCGCCACGTCCATGGACGACGAGACCTTCGCCGCCTGGGGCTGGCGCGTGCCGTTCCTGGCGAGCGCCGTCCTCGTGATCATCGGCCTCTACGTGCGCTTCAAGCTCGTCGAGACCCCCGCGTTCCAGAAGGTCGTCGAGAAGGGCGAGGTCGCGAAGCTCCCCCTCGCGCGCGTCTTCGTGACCAGCTGGCGTCCGCTCATCCTGGGCACGTTCATCATGCTCGCGACCTACGTGCTCTTCTACCTGATGACCACGTTCACGCTGACCTACGGCACCGCCGCGACCGACGGACCGGTCGCCGGCCTCGGATACACCCGCAACGACTTCCTGATCATGCTGATCGTCGGCGTCGTCTTCTTCGGGATCTTCACGCTCGTCTCCGGCCCGCTGGCCGAGAAGTTCGGTCGCCGGAAGCTGCTCATCACGGTCACCTCGGCGATCATCGTGTTCGGCCTGCTCTTCGTGCCCCTCTTCGGCGGCGGCTTCGTCGGCGTGATGGCCGTGCTGATCCTCGGCTTCACGCTGATGGGTCTGACCTTCGGTCCGATGGGCGCGGTCCTGCCCGAGCTGTTCCCGACCAACGTCCGCTACACCGGCTCGGCGATGTCGTACAACCTCGCGTCGATCCTCGGAGCGGCCGTGGCGCCGATCATCGCGGTCGCGCTCTGGCAGGCGGCCGGCGGCAGCCCGGTGCTCGTGGGCCTCTACCTCAGTGCAGCGGGCGTCCTGACGCTCATCGCGCTGATCCTGTCCAAGGAGACCCAGCACCTCTCGTACACCGACAACGTCTCGTAGTCGGCGGCAGCACTCCCCCCTTCGGCCCGTCGGATCCCCGGCGGGCCGAAGGTGTTTCCGGCACTTCCCCTCGTCAACGAATGTTGACACGACAGGCACCTCGCGCGTAGCGTCGTCAATCGAGGTTGACGCACCGCTCTCCGGACCGACGGCGGGCTCGCAGCGACGAGGAGGCACAATGGACGACGGCACGATCGCGACCCTCGCGGGCGACGCGGCCGCGGACGATCCGCTCACGGCACTCCGGGCGATCCACCGCCTCCGCGGTGAGCTCGACCGGACCGAGGCGATCGCCGTCCGGCGGGCGCGCAACGCAGGTGCGTCGTGGCAGCTGATCGCGCTGTGCCTGGAGGTGAGCCGTCAGGCGGTCCACAAGAAGTACGGCAGGGCATGAGCGGGAACGGACGATCGATGAGCAGCAGCACCCGGAGCGCACGAGGACGACGCGGCGGACGCGCAGCCGACGACGGGCCCCGCGCCTCCTTCTCGCAGCTCGTCCCCTACCTCCTCGAGCACCGCGGGATCCTCTCGGTCGTCGTCGTGCTGAGCCTGTTCGGCGCGGCCGCCAGCCTCGCGCAGCCTCTCGTCGTCGGCCAGGTCATCACCCGCGTGCAGGAGGGACTCGACCTCGGCCCGCTCGTGTGGGCTCTCGTCGCCCTCGTCGTCGCCTCCGGACTCATCTCGGGCTTCGCCCACTACCTGCTCCAGCGCACCGGTGAGGGCATCGTGCTCTCGAGCCGCCGCCGCCTGGTCGCACGCCTCCTGCGCCTCCCCATCCGCGAGTTCGACGCGCGCCGCACCGGCGACCTCGTCTCGCGCGTCGGCTCCGACTCCACCCTGCTGCGCGCCGTGCTCACCCAGGGCCTCGTCGACTCGATCGCGGGCTCGCTCGTCTTCGTCGGCGCGATCATCGCGATGGCGATCATCGACTGGGTGCTGCTGGTCATCATCGTGGTGGTCGTCGCCGCCGCACTCGGGCTCGCGCTGACCCTCGGCCGCGGCATCCGCGTCGCGAGCCGCAAGGCGCAGGAGAAGGTCGGCGACCTCGCCGCGGCCGTCGAGCGCGCGATCAGCGCCGTCCGGACCATCCGCGCGGCCGGTGCGACCGAGCGCGAGATCGCCGTGGTCGAGGGCCACGCGACCGAGGCCTACCGCCTCGGCATCCGCGTCGCCCACGTCTCCGCCCTGGTGGTGCCCGTCGCCGGGATCGCCATGCAGGTCGCGTTCCTCGCGGTCCTCGGCGTCGGCGGCTACCGCGTCGCCTCCGGATCGATCGACATCGCGCAGCTGGTCTCGTTCATCCTGTTCCTCTTCATGATGGTGATGCCGCTGGGCAACTTCATCGGCGCGATCACCTCGGTCAACTCGGCGCTCGGCGCTCTCGGCCGCATCCAGGAGATCATCGACCTCCCCATCGAGGGAGACGGCGACGGAGCGGGCTCCGTCAGCGGTCTCGGCGCCGGAGTCGGCGAGGACGCGATCGCGTTCGAGGACGTCGTCTTCTCGTACGACGAGCAGTCGGTGCCGGCCGACGGGGCCGATCCGGCTCCGGAGGAGCGCGACCGCACCGTCCTGCGCGGCGTCTCCTTCACCGTCCCGCGCGGCAAGCGCACCGCCCTCGTCGGCCCCTCGGGCGCCGGCAAGAGCACGATCCTCGCGCTCATCGAGCGCTTCTACGACCCCGAGGCCGGAGTGGTCCGCCTCGGCGGCGTCGACATCACCGCCGTCGACCGCGACGCCCTCCGCGCCCAGATCGGCTACGTCGAGCAGGACGCCCCGGTCCTGGCCGGCACGATCCGCGAGAACCTCGTGCTCGGCCGCCCCGACGCCGACGACGCCGACTGCCTCCGCGTGCTCGAGGCCGTGAACCTCACCGACGTGCTCGAGCGCAACCCGCTCGGCCTCGACGCCCCGGTGGGCGAGAGCGGAGTGATGCTGTCGGGAGGCGAGCGCCAGCGTCTCGCGATCGGCCGCGCGCTCCTCGCCGCGCCGCCCATCCTGCTCCTGGACGAGTCGACGTCGAGCCTGGACGGGCTCAACGAGCAGCGCCTGCGCCTCGCGATCGACGCGGTCGCCGAGAACCGCACGCTCCTGGTCATCGCGCACCGTCTCTCGACCGTCGTCGACTCCGATCGCATCGTCGTGCTGCAGAAGGGCGAGGTCGTCGGAGTCGGCACGCACTCCGAGCTCGTCGAGTCGACCCCGCTCTACCGCGACCTCGCGAAGCACCAGCTGCTGGTCTGACGGGCTGAGCCCGGCAGCGCGCTCAGCGCGGCGGCAGCCGCAGCGCGCCGTCGAGCCGGACGACCTCGCCGTTGAGCATCGGGTTCTCGACGATGTGCCGCACGAGGGCCGCGAACTCCGACGGGCGGCCGAGTCGAGCCGGATGCGGGGTCGCCGCACCCAGGGTCGTCCGAGCGCGCTCGGGGAGCCCGGCGAGCAGGGGCGTGTCGAACGTCCCCGGCGCGATCGAGACCACCCGGATGAGCGACGCAGCCAGTTCGCGCGCGAGCGGCAGGGTGAGGGCCGCCACGGCCCCCTTCGACGCCGCGTAGGCCGCCTGGCCGATCTGGCCGTCGAACGCGGCCACCGACGACGTCGTCACGAGCACCCCGCGCTCCCCGTCGATCGGCTCCCGCTCGACGATCGACGCCGCCGCGAGCCGCAGCACGTTCAGCGTGCCGACCGTGTTGACGCGCAGCACCCGCTCGATGCCGTCGAGCGCGAGCGGGCCCTCCTTGCCGAGCAGCCGGCCCGGAGTCGCGATGCCCGCGCAGGTCACGGCCACCCGGAGATCGCCGGCCGCCGCCACGGCCCGGGCGACGGCGTCCGAGTCGAGGACGTCTCCGGGCACGCGGACGACGGCGTCGGGGAGATCCACCCGCTCCAGGGCGTCCGGAAGATCGAGCACGACGACCCGCGCTCCCGCCTCGAGCAGGGCGATCGTCGTCGCCGCGCCCAGACCGGACGCGCCACCGGCCACGAGGGCGGAGAGCGAGTCGAGGCGCATCAGCCGTCCGCCGTCACGGAGTGGGTGCCGCCGCCGCCGCCAGCGCCTCGGCCGTGCACGTCGTGAAGGTCTGGTCGTACTGCTCGATGAGTCGCCTGGCGGCGACCAGTTCCTCCTCGGACACGTCGTCCGGCACCACGGGTCGCTCGCTCAGCCCGTAGCGCGCGAGGCAGTCGGTGATGCGGCGAGCCACGGCCGCACCGACATCGGTCGACTCGGGGTCGTCGGGGGCGGCGCTCGGAGCAGTGCCGTCGGCTCCCCCGTCCGCCGGCGCGGTGGCGGAGGGCGCGGAGGGCTCCTGCGCGTCGCCGGGGATCTCGGCGGGATCCGCCATGCACCCGGTCAGGAGCAGCGTGAGCAGAGCCGGGACGAGAGCGCCGACCGGAGCGGTCCGTCTCCGTCGCGGCGTCTGCGGCATGAGGACCTCGTTCGGGCGGGGTGGACAGGAGTGGCAGCCACGGTACCTCAGGGCCGCCGGGCCCAGGGGGCACGGCGCACATCGACGGACTGGGCGCCACCCCGTGAGTTCAGCCTCAATCGGCCAGCGCCCACATCGCCACGGCGCTGGCCGCCGCGACGTTGAGCGAGTCGATCCCGTGCCGCATCGGGATCTGCACGGCGACGTCGGCGGCCGCCAGCGCCTGCGCGGTCAGCCCCTCCCCCTCCGTGCCGAGCACGAGAGCCACCCTCTCGGGGGCGGTGGCGGCGAACGCGCGCAGCGGCAGCGCCCCCTCCGTCAGCGCCATCGCCGCGATCGTGAAGCCGGCCCCGTGCAGGAGCGCGGCCGTCTCGTCCCAGCCGCCCACCCGCGTCCAGGGCACCTGCAGCACCGTGCCCATGCTGACCCGGATCGCGCGGCGGTAGAAGGGGTCGGAGCAGCGCGGAGTGACGAGCACGGCGTCCGCTCCGATCGCGCCGACCGAGCGGAAGATCGCGCCGACGTTGGTCGGGTCGACGACGTCCTCGAGCACGACCACGCGCCGAGCCCCGGCCAGCAGCGCCGCCGGATCGGGCAGTTCCGGCCGCTCCATCGCCGCGATGAGCCCGCGGTGCAGGACGTAGCCCGTGAGCTCGGCCAGGAGCTCGCCCGGACCGGTGAAGACGGGCACGTCGAACTCCGCGACCAGACGCTCCGCCTCGTCGGCGGAGGAGCCGAGCGCCAGCACCGACCGCGGACGGTGCCCCGCCCGCAGAGCGCGCTCCAGCACCAGCGCCGACTCCGCGATGTAGAGCCCCTGCGCGCCCCGGGCGTTCTTCAGCGCCACGTCCGTGGCGTGCGCGTAGTCGCGCAGCCGCGGATCATCCAGGGAGGCGACCTCGACCCGTGCCACGGATCAGGCGAACGGGTCGGGGGTGAGCGTGTACTTCGTGCTGAGGTACTCGGCGATGCCCTCCGGCCCGCCCTCGCGGCCCAGCCCGGACGACTTGACGCCGCCGAACGGAGCGGCGGCGTTCGACACGACTCCCACGTTCAGCCCCATCATGCCCGTCTGGAGGCGCTCGATCATCCGCTGGCCGCGCGCGAGATCCCGGGTGAAGACGTACGAGACGAGCCCGAACTCGGTGTCGTTCGCGAGCCGCACGGCCTCCTCCTCGTCGCGGAACGGCACGATCGCGAGCACCGGCCCGAAGATCTCGGTGCGCAGGAGCTCGCTGCCCCGGACGACGTCCGTCAGCACCGTCGGCTCGTAGAAGTGCCCCGCACCGTCGACCGCGCGGCCACCCACGCGCACCTGAGCACCTCGCTCGACGGCGTCCTGCACGAGCGCGTCGGCCTTGGCGACGGCACGGTCGTCGATGAGCGGGCCGATGCCCACACCCTCCTCGGTGCCGCGGCCCACGCGCAGGGCGCGGACCCGCTCGGTCACCCGCGTCGCGAACTCGTCGGCGATCGATTCGTGCACGAAGAAGCGGTTGGCGGCGGTGCAGGCCTGTCCGATGTTGCGGAACTTCGCTAGCATCGCACCGTCCACCGCGCGGTCGAGGTCGGCGTCCTCGAAGACCACGAAGGGGGCGTTCCCGCCCAGCTCCATCGAGGTGCGCAGGACGTTCTCGGCGGCCTGCCGCATCAGGGTCTGCCCGACCGGGGTGGAGCCGGTGAACGACACCTTCCGCAGGCGCGGATCCGAGAGGATCGGCTCCGACACGGCCGCGGCGCTCGACGTGGTGACCACGTTGACGACGCCGGCAGGGACGCCCGCCTCGGCGAGCAGCGCCGCGAAGGCGAGGGTGGCCAGTGGAGTGAGCTCCGCGGGCTTCACGACGACCGTGCAGCCCGCCGCGAGCGCCGGCGCGATCTTGCGCGTCGCCATCGCGAGCGGGAAGTTCCACGGCGTGATCAGGTAGCAGGGACCCACCGGGTGCTGCGACACGATCATCCGCCCGGTGCCCTCCGGGTTCACGCCGTAGCGGCCCGAGATGCGCACCGCCTCCTCGCTGAACCAGCGCAGGAACTCGCCGCCGTAGGCGACCTCGCCCAGCGCCTCCGCGACCGGCTTGCCCATCTCAAGCGTCATCAGCAGGGCGAACTCGTCCTTCCGCTCCTGCAGCAGGTCGAAGGCGCGGCGGAGGATCTCGCCGCGCACCCGGGGCGCGGTCGCCGCCCACGCGGGACCGGCCTCGACCGCGGCGTCGAGCGCGCGCAGGCCGTCCTCCGGCGTCGCGTCGGCGATGGTGCGGATCACGCGGCCGGTCGCGGGGTCCTCGACGTCGATCGTCCCGCCGCCCGAGGCGTCGATCCACTCGCCTCCGATGAAGAGCCGGGCGGGCGTGCGAGCGAGGAGCGACGCCTCGGTGAGAGTCGGAGTCTCGACGGAATCAGTCACGAATGCATTCTTTCTCTGCGGATCGCGGTGCTCGGGGCACTCGCGGAGGAGGATCACCTCATCGAGGGTACTCCTCGAGGCGACGGGGAGGACCTCCTCAGACCGACTGCTCGACCCGCACGCCCGCTTCGGCGAGCTCGCGCAGCGCCGCGGCACTCGCCTCCGCCGACACCCCGGCGACGAGGTCCTCGAGCACCCGGACCTCGAGCCCGGCCGCGCGAGCGTCGAGCGCCGACGCCCGGACGCAGTGGTCGGTCGCGAGACCCACGACGTCGAGCTCCGTCACTCCCAGCCGGGCGAGCGTCTCGGGCAGGCCGTCGCCGTCGGCGGTGACTCCCTCGAACGCGGAGTAGGAGGGACGCCCCTGGCCCTTCCAGAGGTGCACGTCGATCGCGTCCGTCCGGAGCGAGGGGTGGTAGTCGGCGCCGGAGGTGCCCGCGACGCAGTGCACCGGCCAGCTGTCGACGAAGTCCGGCTCGGGCGAGAAGTGGCCGCCGTTGTCGGAGTCGCCGTCGTGCCAGTCGCGGGAGGCGAGCACGGTCCGGTACCGCTCGGGGTTCGCCGTGAGGTACGCCGAGACGTCCTCGGCGACGCGGGCGCCGCCGTCCACCGCGAGCGCGCCGCCCTCGGTGAAGTCGTTCTGCACGTCGACGATGAGGAGCGCGGTGGTCATGGGGTTCCTTCCGGAGGAGCGGGGTCGGGAGTGCGGGGTGGGGAGTGCGTGGTCAGGAGTCGGAGAGCCCGGCGCCGCAGCGGTAGAAGCCGGTGACGAGGGTGTCGATCGCGGTCTTCGCCGAGTCCGCCACGTCGCCGAGGGCGTACACGGCGAAGGTCAGGACGGTGCCGTCGGCGGCGGTGACGACTCCGGCGAGCGTGTAGCCGGTGTCGATCCAGCCGGTCTTCGCGAGCACTGCGCCATCGGCGACAGCGTTCTCACCCGCGAACCGGTCGGCGTAGGCGAGGGACCCGGTGCGGCCCGAGACCGGCAGTCCGTCGAGGACGACACCGAGGTCGCCCTCGCGCGCCTGCACCTTGCGCAGGAGCTCGGTGAAGGAGGCGGGCGCCACCGAGTTGTCGTCACTCAGACCCGACCCGTCGGCGATCACGATCCCGGTCGTGTCGACTCCGTAGCCCGCGAGGCCCTGCAGGATGCCGGCCTGCTCGGCGGCGAAGGTGCTGCCGGCGCCGGTGCGGATCGCGACGAGCCGCGCCAGCATCTCGGCGATCGCGTTGTCCGAGACGAGGAGCATCTGCTGCACGAGCTCGCGGACCGGAGCGGACTCGACCGTCCCGAGGACCTCGGCGCCGGCCGGAGCGGTCCCGGTGCTGATCGACGGCGACCCGGGAAGCTCGTCCGCGAACGCCGCGCCGGCGCGACCGACCGGGTCGGTGCCGCGCGCCGAGGTCGACGCGGTCGGATCGGCTCGATCGCCGTCGACCTGCAGCGCCGTGATCTCGGGCATGTAGCCCTGGGTCTGCTCCTTGCGGTTCCAGGTCGGCTGCCAGGTGTCGCCGGTGAAGAGCGTCGAGTCGAGGACCACCGAGGTGATCGGAGTGCCGGCGGTCCCCGGATCGGCGTCCCAGGCGCTGCGGGTCTGCTCTGCGAGATCGTCGAGGTGGGCCGCGCCGGAGTAGAACGAGCTCTGCCCGGTCGGGAGCCGGCTGAGCGTGACGTCCCCGCCGCCGACGAGCACCACGGAGCCGGGAGCCTCGCCCCGCACGACGGTCGTCGCGATGCGGGTGTCGGGGCCGAGGACGGCCAGCGCGGAGGCGGCCGTGAGGATCTTCAGCGCACTGGCGGTGCGCGAGGGGGTCTCCCCGCCGCGGTCGAACAGCACCTGACCGGTCGCCGCGTCGACGACCCGCGCCTGCATCGAGCCGAGGCGGGGATCCGCCGCCGCGTCCGCGACCGAGCAGGTGCGCAGAGCGGCAGCGGTGTCCGCGACGGTCAGCCGGGCGGACGGAGTGGGCGTCGGCGTCGGTTCCGGAGTGGCGGTGGTCGTCGCGACCGCCGCCGCAGGGCGCTCCTCGTCGCCGGCCAGCGCGGCTCCGACGCTGAACGCGCCGATCCCGAGCAGGACCGCGGCGAGGACCGCGGACACCGCGAGCAGCCACGACCGGCGGCGGGACGGAGTCGTCCGGGTCGGAGTGGTCCGGGTCGGGGTCATCCAGGACATGGTAGTCGTGGACCGTCCAGGGGACCTGGTGGAGGGAGGGGAACGGAGCCGCCTGTGGGAATCGAACCCACGACCTTCTCATTACGAGTGAGACGCTCTGCCGACTGAGCTAAGGCGGCGTGAACGAGGGCCTGGGCCCCGGACACGAGTACACAGCATATACGGTCGCGAGCCCGGTCGTGAACACGACCGGCGCGGCTCCCTACCCCCGATGGCCCCTCAGGCCAGGACCGAGCGCAGCTCCTCGAACGACGCGGCGACCCGGCCCGGCAGCGCCACCCGGCCGTCCTGGTCGGCCCAGCAGACCCACGCGTGGCGCATCGCCGCGAGCCCGACGAGCGTGAGCATGCGCGCCCGGCTGCGTGCGACGTCGGGGTCCTGCTCGGTGCGGGCGAGGCGGTCGGCGACCAGCTGCTCCACGGCGACCTCGAAGTCGCGCATGCCGGCGATCTTGAGGCCCACCAGCTGCGGATGCTCGCGGAACAGCTCGCGCCGGAGCAGGTGCAGCTCGCGGTCGTCCTCCATCGGCTCCTCCATCGCGGCGACGAAGACGCTCTGCAGGGCGTCGAGGACCGGCCCCTCCCCCTCGACGAAGGCGGCGGCCGTCTCGTCGGTGATCACCGGGAGTCCGCCGACGAGGGCGTCCTCCTTCGACGCGAAGTAGTTGAAGAACGTGCGCGTCGAGACGTCGGCCTGCCGCGACACGTCCTCGATGGTCACGCGGTCGGGCCCGCGCTCGGCGGCGAGGCGGAGCACCGCCATCTCGATCGCGCGCCGGGTGGCGAGACGCTTGCGCTCCCGGAGACCGGGGCGGGGGGCGGTCGGCTCTGTCTCTCTCAGCACTGCGGATCCTCCGATGGCACGACGCCCTCGAGGAGGTAGGCGTCGACCGTGTCGTTCACGCACGGGTTGGACTTGTTGTAGGCGGTGTGACCCTCGCCCGTGTAGGTGAGGAGGTGCCCCTCGGCGAGCTGGCCGGCGAGGGCCTGGGCCCACACGTAGGGCGTGGCCGGATCGTTGGTGGTGCCCACCACGAGGATCGGCGCGGATCCCTCCGCCGCGATGGGCTCCCGCGCGCCCTCGAACCGGGCGGGCCACTCGCTGCAGAGGATGTCGCCGTACGCCATGTAGCGCCCGATCGTCGGGGCGGCCTCCTCGAGCGCCGCCGCATCGGCGCGCATCGCGGCCACATCGCCGGTGTAGGAGTAGTCGACGCAGTTGATCGCGAGGAAGGCCTCGGTGGCGTTGTCGCGGTACGCGCCGTCGGCGTCGCGGCCGTTGTACGCGTCGGCGTACTGGAACGCGGTCGTCGCCGTGCCCGACTGCACCTCGGCGAGCATCTCGCTGAGGGCGCCCCATGCTCCCGCGTCGTAGAGCGGGTAGACGATCGCGGTGAAGAGCGTGTTCGCCCCCAGGACCCGGCCGTCGCCCGCGCGGATCCCGGACGCGTCGACCCGCTCGAGCATCGACCGCACCTGATCCATCCCGTCCTCGACGGAGCCGGAGAAGGGGCAGTCGGCCGAGCCGAGGCAGTCGGCGAGATAGGCGCGCAGGGCGCTCTCGAACCCCTTCGCCTGCTCGCGCACCACGTCGAGCGAGGTCGCGGACGGATCGATCGCGCCGTCGAGCACGAGGCGGCCGACCCGCTCGGGGAAGAGCCCCGCGTACGTCGCGCCGAGGAACGTGCCGTAGGAGTAGCCGAGGTAGTTCAACGTCTCGTCGCCGAGCGCGGCGCGCAGCACGTCGAGGTCGCGCGCCGCGTTCGGCGTCCCGACCTCGCCGAGCAGGGAGCCGCTGCGCTCGGCGCAGGCGTCGGCGAAGGCGGACGACGCGGTGCGCTGGGCGGCGATCCACTCGTCGCTCCCCCGCTCGCCCGGGATGATGTCGTAGAGGTAGGAGTCGAGTCCCGCGTCGTCGAGGCAGGTGACGGCCGTCGAGGCGCCGACGCCCCGCGGGTCGAAGCCGACGACGTCGTAGCGGGCCGAGAGCTCCTCGTCGACGGCGTAGTCGACGCTGTCGCGGACGAAGTCGACTCCCGAGGCGCCGGGGCCTCCGGGGTTCACCAGCAGGGAGCCGAGCGCCGGCTGCTCGGCGGCCGGGTGGCGCACGAGGGCGATCGTCGCCGTCTCCCCCGCGGGCTCGTCCCAGTCGAGCGGGACCGTCGCCTCCGTGCACTGCGCGCCGTCGCCGCAGTCGTCCCAGACGAGGACCTGGCCGTAGTACGGCTCGAGCGGCGCCTCGACCGGCTGCGCGGCGGGCGTGGACGTCGCGGACGTGGTCGGCGCGAAGCACCCGGCGAGCAGAGCCGACGCGGCGATCACGGCGGCTGCGGCGAGCGAGCGCCCCGCGCGCCTCACGCCGCCACCGGACGGCGGGCGGCGACCACGAGCATCGCCTCCAGCGCGAGGACCGGCGACACGTTGGCGTCGATCCGCTGCCGCGCCATCGAGACGGCCTCGAGCACCGCGAGGGTGCGCTCGGGCCGGGTGGCGTCGGCGAGCGCGGTCATCTCGGCGCGGACCTCCTCGTTGATGACCCCGCCCGGCGCACCGAGCTGCAGGCGCACGACGTCGCGGTAGAGCGAGAGAAGGTCGACGAGGATCCGGTCCAGACCGTCGCGGAGGCTCCGCGTCGCGCGGCGCTTCTGGTCCTCCTCGAGGGCCCTCAGCTGCGAGCGCAGCTGCGGCGGGATCGTGCCCCCCGGCTCGACTCCGAGCGAACGCAGGGCCTGGGCGCGCTCGACCTCGTCGCGCTCGAGGGTGATCGCCTTCGCATCGTCGGTCGCGACCTCGATCAGGCGGGCGGCCCCCAGCACGGCGTCCGACACCCCGCGCAGGCGCAGGGCGATCCGGAGCGTCTCCTCGCGCCGCGCACGCGCGTTCGCATCGGTGGCGAGGCGGTGCGCCATGCCGATGTGGCTCTGCGCCTGGCGGGCCGCGCGCTCCGCCGTCTCGGAGTCGACCCCGTCGCGGCGCTCGAGCAGCCCGGCGACGTCCTCGACGCTCGGGACCCGCAGGCGCACCGAGCGCACCCGGGAGCGGATGGTGGGCAGCAGGTCGGCCTCGCTGGGCGCGCAGAGGATCCAGACCGTGCGCTCGGGCGGCTCCTCGAGCGCCTTCAGCAGCACGTTCGACGTGCGCTCGCTCATCCGATCGGCGTCCTCGATCACCATCACGCGGTAGCGCGAGACGGACGGCGAGTACTGCGAGCTCGAGACGAGCTTGCGCACCTCCTCGATCGAGATGATCACGCGCTCGGTCGCGAGGACGGAGAGATCGGGGTGCGACCGGGCCGCGACCTGCCGGCAGTCCGGGCACTCGCCGCAGCCGCCGTTCCGGCACAGCAGCGCCGAGGCGAACGCGTAGGCGAGGTTCGAGCGGCCGGAGCCGGGCGGGCCGGTGATGAGCCACGAGTGCGTCATCGACGCCGACTCGTCACCCGAGGCGGAGCGGGGCGTGGAGGCGTCGCGCAGGGCGCCGATGGCGTGCTCCTGGCCGACGAGCTGGCTCCAGACGTTCACGCGTCCACGCTACCCGCGAGTACCGACAGGACCGCCGTCGCGCTCGAGGAGCTCCTCCACGCGCGAGCGCACAGCAGCGGCGAGCTCCTCGACGGGGAGGGCGGCGTCGAGCACGAGGAAGCGCTCGGGGTCGGATCGGGCGATCGCGAGGAACGCGCCGCGGACCCTCTCGTGGAACTCCGCCTTCTCGGCCTCGAGCCGATCGAACCGGGTGCGGGCGGCGTCCAGGCGCGAGCGGGCCGCCGCCGGATCGAGATCGAGCAGCACCGTGAGATCGGGGCGGAAGTCGTGGGTCGCCCACTCCGAGAGGCGCCTCACCTCGTCCGCGTCGAGCACGCGTCCTGCCCCCTGATAGGCGACGGAGGAGTCGATGTAGCGGTCCTGGACCACCACCTCGCCGCGCTCGATCGCCGGCCGCACCAGCGTGCCGATGTGCTGGGCGCGGTCCGCCGCGTAGAGCAGGGCCTCGGCGCGCGGGTCGATCTCGCCGCGGTGGTGGAGGACGATCTCGCGGATCTGCACCCCCACCTCCGTGCCGCCCGGCTCCCGGGTGCGCACGACGGTCTCGCCCCGCGAGCCCAGCCACTCCTCGAGCAGCCGGGCCTGCGTCGTCTTGCCCGCGCCGTCCCCGCCCTCGAGGGTGACGAACAGCCCGGTCACTCCGCGGTGCCCGTCGCCTCCGATGCGGCCGCGGGCTTCTTCGCGGCCGGCTTGCGGGTGGTGGTCTTGGCGGCGGTGGTCGTCGCCGTCGTGGTCTTGGCCGCCGTGGTCTTGGCCGCCGTCGTCTTCGCCGCGGTGGTCTTGGCCGCCGTCGTCTTGGCCGCCGGCTTCTTGGCGGGTGCGCGCTTCGCGGGTGCCTTCTTGACCGGCCCCTTGGCGCGCTTGTCGGCGAGCATCTGCACGGCCTGCTCGAAGTCGATCTCCTCGATCGTCTGGCCCTTGGGGATCGTGACGTTCGTCTCGCCGTCGGTGACGTAGGCGCCGAAGCGGCCGTCGCGGATCCGGATCGGCTTGCCGCTCACCGGGTCCGCCTCGAACTCCTTCAGCGCGCTCGACGCCCGCTTCGCTCCGTACTTGGGCTGCGCGAACACCTCCAGCGCGGTGGGCAGGTCGACCTCGAAGATCTGGTCCTCGCTGGTGAGCGAGCGGCTGTCCGTGCCCTTCTTGAGGTACGGGCCGTAGCGGCCGTTCTGAGCCGTGATCGGCTCGCCCGTCTCGGGATCCTCGCCGACCGTGCGCGGCAGGTCCAGCAGGCGGAGCGCCGTGGCCAGGTCGACCGTCGCGACGTCCATCGATTTGAAGAGGGAGGAGGTGCGCGGCTTGACGACCGCGGGCTTCTTCGCCCCGCGCTTGGCGGGGGCGGGCTCGACGACCTCGCCCGTCGCCGGGTCTGCGGCCGTCTCGGGCTCGGGATCGACCTCGGTGACGTACGGGCCGAAGCGCCCGTCCTTCACGACGACGGTCTTCCCGGTGTCGGGGTTGCTGCCGAGCACCCGGTCGGTCTGCACCGGCGCGTCGATGAGCTCCTGCGCCTTGGCGGGAGTCAGCTCGTCGGGGGCGAGCTCGAGCGGCAGGTTGACGCGGCGCGGCGTCTCCTGTCCCTCCTCCTCGGCGACCTCGAGGTACGGGCCGTACTTGCCGATCCGCAGCGTGATGTCGTCGGTGATGCGGATGGAGTTGATGCTCTTCGCGTCGATCTCGCCGAGGTTGTCGACGACGTTGCGGAGTCCGGGGTGCGCGCCGCCGCCGAAGTAGAAGCGGTTCAGCCAGTCGACCCGGTCCTCCTCGCCGCCGGCGATGCGGTCGAGGTCGCCCTCCATCTCGGCCGTGAAGTCGTACTCCACGAGGTCCGAGAAGAAGTCCTCGAGCAGGCGCACGACCGAGAAGGCGATCCAGTTGGGCACGAGCGCCGTGCCGCGCGGAGTGACGTATCCGCGGTCGACGATGGTCGAGATGATCGACGCGTACGTCGAGGGGCGCCCGATCCCCAGCTCTTCGAGCGACTTGACGAGGCTCGCCTCCGTGTAGCGCGGGGGCGGCGAGGTCTCGTGGCCCTTCGCCTCGACCTCGGCGACCACGAGGGACTGGCCGACCTCGAGCACGGGGAGTTTCGCGTCCTTCTCGTCGCGGGCGCCGTGGCGCTCCTCGTCGCGGCCCTCCTCGTAGGCGAGCAGGAAGCCGCGGAAGGTGATGACCGTGCCGGACGCGGTGAACTCGGCGCTGCGGGTGGTGTCGCCGGCCGGGTTCGCCTCGAGGGTGACCGTGGCGGTCGAGCCCTTGGCGTCGGCCATCTGGGAGGCGACGGTGCGCTTCCAGATGAGGTCGTAGAGGCGGTGGTCGTTGCCGCGGAGGGTGCCCGCGAGCTGGTCGGGGGTGCGGAAGGTCTCGCCGGCGGGGCGGATCGCCTCGTGCGCCTCCTGCGCGTTCTTGTTCTTGCCGGAGTAGAGGCGCGGCTTGTCGGGCACCGTCTCGGCTCCGTAGAGCGCGGTCGCCTGCGAGCGCGCCGCGGTGATCGCCTGCTGCGACAGGTTGGGCGAGTCGGTCCTCATGTAGGTGATGAAGCCGTTCTCGTACAGCGACTGCGCCACGCTCATGGTCTGGCGGGCCGAGAAGCGGAGCTTGCGCGCCGCCTCCTGCTGGAGCGTCGACGTGGTGAACGGAGCGGCGGGGCGCCGCGAGTAGGGCTTGGACTCGAGGTTGGTGACGCGCACGAGGGTCGCCGGGTTGCGCAGAGCCGTGGCCAGTGCGGTGGCGCTGGTCTCGTCGAGCACGGTGACGTCGCTCTTGAGCTCGCCGCGGTCGTCGAAGTCGCGGCCGCTGCCGATGCGCTTGCCGTCGAGGCGCGCCAGTCGGGCGTCGAAGCCCGCCGAGGCGTCGGCCTCGGGGGCGAGCACGGTCGCGAGGTCCCAGTAGCTCGCCGAGACGAACGCGAGCCGCTCGCGCTCGCGGTCGACGACGAGGCGGGTGGCGGCCGACTGCACGCGACCGGCCGAGAGTCCGGGGCCGACCTTGCGCCAGAGCACCGGGGAGATCTCGTAGCCGTAGAGGCGGTCGAGGATCCGGCGGGTCTCCTGCGCGTCGACCAGGGAGGTGTCGATGTCGCGGGTGTTCTGGCTGGCCTTCTGGATCGCGTCCTTGGTGATCTCGTGGAAGACCATGCGGTGCACGGGGACCTTGGGCTTGAGCTCCTCGAGGAGGTGCCACGCGATGGCCTCGCCCTCGCGGTCCTCATCCGTCGCGAGGAAGAGCTCGTCGGCGTTCTTCAGCGCCCGCTTGAGATCGGCGACCGTCTTCTTCTTCTGGTCCGACACGACGTAGTAGGGCTCGAAGCCGTTGTCGACGTCGACCGAGAACTTGCCCAGCGGGCCCTTCTTGAGCTCGGGCGGGAGGTTCTTGGGCTCGATGAGGTCGCGGATGTGACCGACGGAGGCGAGCACCTCGTACCCGTCGCCCAGGTACTGGGCGATGGTCTTGGCTTTCGCCGGCGACTCGACGATCACCAGCTTCTTCGTGCCGGACACAGTTCTCCTCGGTTGATGCTGTCGGGTCGGACGGGCGGGCCGTCCGACGGGTCCCCGTCTGCGGGGAGGCGGTGCGCGGCGGCCGCACGGGGAACGGTGTCCCGTTCGCGTGGGCCTCGGGCGCCCGACAGGCACACCATACACACCGAGTCCGGGGACCGAGGCCCCCGCGGGTGCCGGATGAGGCTGAGAGCGGGCCCTGAGCACGCCGAACGCGAGGAGGTCCGTCGAGCCGCTCCTGGTGACGTCGCGGCCCGATCGGCGCATGATGAGGTGCATGGCAACGACGCACACTCCTTCTTCCTCCCTCCGCCCGTCCGACACGCTCGCCGCGTACACGGCGAAGCTCGCGGACGGCCCTCTCGAGGGCAAGACGCTCCGCCGCCCGTACGGCGACGACGGCGCTCCCGCCGCCCGGATCGAGATCCCGACCGGCCGCGGCTCCTCCCGCTGGGTCTACCTCCTCGCCGGCTCCCTCGAGCACGACGAGGGCGCGGGGTCGCAGCCCACGGCCGCCGCCTACCGGTACCAGCGCCTCAGCTCCGACTGATCCGGACGGCGGCTGACGGGTCGCCCGGGCGGCGCCCCGTCCATCAGGGCGGCGGACCGGCCCTCGACCGCGCGGGCAGCGCGAGCGGACCGACGGAGACCGAGACCGAGACGGTCGCGACTCCTCCTTCCACTGCGCACTCCGACAGCGTCGCCGAACCCGCTTCCGCCACCCGCTGAGCCTCGGTGCACGGCGCCCCGGCCAGCAGCCCGGAGGCGACGTCGGCCGCGGCGAGCGCCGCCGCGTCCGCCGCGGCCACCGCGCGCTGATGCCCGATCACACCGCCGCACCCCGCGAGCACCGCGGCGGTGACGAGGATCGTGCCCGCCACGACACCGACGACCGCCGTCGCCGCCGAGCCGTCCTCGGCGCGGAACGCCCTTAGTAGCCGATCCCGCCGCCCCGCCACCGTACGTTTCACCGGCCACCGCCCAGCGCGCACGAGCGCACCTCCACCGGCACCTCGAGCACCGGGAGCGGCCGCAGCCGGGCCGCCACGCTCACGCACACGAGACCCCCTCCTCCGCCACCGCGACCGCCGCCTCCGCGTCGACCCGCGCCACCGGCCCCGCGGGATCATCTCCCCGAGCGGAGGACCGGGCGCTGTCGGCCGTCGCATCCACCAGCCGCACGTACTGGGCCGACGCCGCGACCGAGCCCAGACACAGCGCCAGCACCACGACCACCGCGGGGAGGACGACCGCCAGCTCCGCGCTCGCCGATCCGTCCTCCTCCGCCGCTCGCCGCACCGCCCTGCCGGCGCGGCCCCTCATCCGCCGGACGTCAGCGCGCGGGTGACGAGGTCGGTCAGGATCCCGCGCACCTCGTCCCCCTTGAGGATCACCACCAGCAGACCCGCGAAGCCGACCGCGGCCATCGTCGCGATCGCGTACTCGGCGGTCGCCGATCCCTCCTCCTCCGCCACGAGCCGGCGCAGCCCCGGCCGCGCCGCGCCCACCGGTGCTCCCCTACCGTCGAACCCGTTCATCTCTCCTGCTCCGTTCCCGCCCCGTGCTGTGCCCCTCACCACGAGCATCGCCGGGTCCTCCGACCCGCACGCAGCCGATCGACCGATCGGTGGAGAGCGCGGTTCGATGCCGCCTGGGGAGGAGCCCGCTCACCGCGTGACGTCGAAGGTCGAGAGCAGCACGGACACGATCATCGGAGCGACGCCCAGCAGCAGGAAGGCGGGCAGCACGCACACGCCCAGCGGCAGCATCAGGGTCACCCCGAGTCGCGCGGCCCGCTCCCGGGCACGACCCGCGGCCCGCACCCGTACCAGCGCCGCCTCGCTGCGCAGCAGCCGCCCCGCGGGCACTCCGGCGCCGGTCGACAGCGCGAGGATCGCCTCCGCGGCCTCGAGCGCTCGGGCGTCCGGAGGCAGTCCGCACTCGGCCAGCGCCGCCAGCACGCGCGCTCGGGCCGCGTCGACGGACCCTCCTCCGGCGAGCGCGACCGCGAGCAGGTCGAGCGCGAGGCCCGGAGCCGCCTCCCCCGGGTCCGCTCCGCGCACCAGACGGCGGGTCCACGCCTGCGCGAGCACCATCAGAGCCGCTCCCCCGGCGAGGCAGACGAGCCCGGGCACCGTGCCCACGAGCACCCCGACCACGTCGAACCCCAGGAGCACCCCGAAGCCCAGCGCCACGAGCGGCAGCACACCGACCACCCGCCCGGTCGCCGCGGGTCCCGCGAGCGCCACGTCGATGTCGCGGCGCGCCCGCCCCGTCTCGCGCATCGACTCCGCCAGCTCGGTCAGCGCAGCAGCCACCGGAGCCCCGGAGTCGGCGGCCACCCGCCAGCACGCGGCGAGGGACGCCCAGGCCGTCGCCTCACCACCGTCCCGGGTAAGCCGCCGACCGCGGCGACGGACGCCGGATCGACGCGACTCCGGAACCCCGCGCAGGAGCGCCTCCGTCGCATCACCGCCGCGAGCCGCCTCGAGCGCGACCGAGCGGAGCAGCCGCCTCCGTCGAGCCGCACCCGGTGGGCCCGCCGCACCCGAGGGGTCGGCTTCGGCCAGATGGGTCAGCGCGGAGGCGGGAGCCACCCCCGCAGCGAGCAGGACCGACAGCCGGTGCACGACGGCCGCGACCTCGTCCAGCCCGTCCGCGCTCCTCACGGTGCCGACCGGGCCCGGGCGGGCAGCGTCCCCTCGGCGATCCGCAGCCGTCCGGAGTCGTCCAGAGCGAAACACCCCCAGGACGCCAGGCGACGGCGCCCGCCCCGGCGCTCGAGGTGCAGCACGAGATCGAGCGCACTCACCGCCTGGCGCGCGACGGCGTCCGGTCCCATCCCGGCGAGCGCACCGAGCGCCTCGAGCCGCGACGGCACGTCGGCGAGCGAGTTCGCGTGCACCGTCCCCGCCCCGCCGTCGTGGCCGGTGTTCAGCGCCGAGAGCAGCTCCCGCAGCTCCGCCCCGCGGCACTCGCCCAGGACGAGGCGGTCCGGCCGCATCCGCAGCGCTTCGCGCACGAGCCGGTCGAGTCCGACGCCGCCCGCCCCCTCGAGGTTGGGCTGTCGCGACTCGAGCGAGACGACGTGCGGATGCGCGGGCCGCAGCTCCCCCACGTCCTCGATCGCGATGATGCGCTCGTGCGTCGGCGCGCACCCCAGCAGCGCTCCGAGCAGCGTCGTCTTCCCGGAGCCGCCCGCCCCCGAGACGAGCAGGTTCCACCGCGACGCGACCGCGCGGCCGAGGAGGGCGCGACCGGAGTCGTCCATCATCCCCGCCGCCTGCAGCTGCTCGAGGCTCCACGCCTCGGCCCTCGGGACGCGCACCGAGATCAGGGCCCCCACCGTGGCCACCGGAGGGAGCACCACGTGCACGCGGACGCCGTGCCGCAGCCGCACGTCGACGCACGGGCTCGCCTCGTCGACGTGCCGGCCGCCCGCGGCGACGAGGGACACGGCCAGACGCCGCGCACCCGTCGCGTCGAGCGACCAGGTCGGCTCGCGCACCGCCCCCTGGCCGCGGTCCACCCAGAGCCCGGCTCCGCCGTTGACGAAGAGGTCGGTGACGGCCGGATCGGCGGCGAACGGCGCCAGGAGCCCGAGGGCGGCCGCTCCCGGCCGGACGGGAGGAGGGGCCGGCGCAGGGGCCGCGGGCGGCTCCCTGCGGAACTCGGCAGGGACGAGGGGCACGAAGTCGGCGATCATCCGGGCACGCTAGGCGCGCACGCACTCCCGCCGACGGCGCAGCACCCGGATCGGTGGAGACGCCCGCGATCGAGGGGCTGGGGAGGAACGAAAGGCGGACGAGCCCGAGAGGCCCACCTCCGCGAGCCCGAGCTCCAGCGGCGACACGGCCCGGGGTCCTGCACGGGCCGTTAAGAGAAGGGGGCGGCACCCATTGGGGGGAACAGGTGCCGCCTCGGCGGCGCGGGATTGGGGGGAATCACATGCGCCGCTGAGCCGAAGTTCATTCGGCCGTATGTAAGAGTACGTGACCGCGGCCGAAACGCCAACCCCCGATTTCCGACCCGTTCGGGGGCACGCCGACCACCACCGGGCACACCTCCCCGGCACACGCCCGGCCCCGCCTCCCCCGCGCGCTACGGTGGAGCGAGATCGGCCGGCAGCGGCCGTGCAGGCGCACTCGCGAAGGAGCGAATCGCAGATGACCACTCCCCCCGACGACGTCGTGATCCCGGGTTCCGAGACCATCGACAACCTCCTCCACGAGACCCGCCGGTTCCCTCCCCCCGCCGACTTCGCAGAGAACGCCGTCGCCACCGCCGACCTCTACGACGAGGCGGCCGCCGACCGTCTCGCGTTCTGGGCCGCGCGCAGCCGCGAGCTGCTGCACTGGCACCGCCCGTTCACGCGGACCCTCGACTGGAGCGACCCGCCCTTCGCGAAGTGGTTCGACGACGGCGAGCTGAACGTCGCCTACAACTGCCTCGACCGCCACGTGCTCGCCGGCCACGGCGACCGGGTCGCGATCCACTGGGAGGGCGAGCCCGGCGACACCCGCACCCTCACCTACGCGCAGCTCACCGCCGAGGTGAAGCGCGCCGCCAACCTGCTGACCAGCCTCGGCGTGCACGCGGGCGACCGCGTCGCGATCTACCTGCCGATGATCCCGGAGGCGGTCGTCGCGATGCTCGCCGTCGCGCGGATCGGTGCGGTCCACTCCGTCGTCTTCGGCGGCTTCAGCGCCGAGAGCCTGCGGGCGCGCATCGACGACGCGGAGGCGAAGCTCGTCATCACCGCCGACGGCGGCTGGCGCAAGGGCTCGGTCTTCCCGCTCAAGCCCGCCGTCGACGCCGCCCTCGCGATCGGCGGGGACGACTCCCCCTCCACGGTCGAGCACGTGCTCGTCGTGCAGCGCGGCGGCAACACGGTCGATTGGCGCGACGGCCGCGACCTCTGGTGGCACGAGGAGATCGTCGCGGTCGACGCCGACCACACGGCCCGCGCGTTCCCCGCCGAGCAGCCCCTCTTCATCCTCTACACGAGCGGCACCACCGGGAAGCCCAAGGGCATCCTGCACACCAGCGGCGGCTACCTGACCCAGGTCGCCTACACGCACCGCTCGGTGTTCGACCTGCACCCCGAGACCGACGTCTACTGGTCGACAGCCGATGTCGGCTGGATCACCGGGCACAGCTACGTCGTCTACGGGCCGCTGGCCAACGGAGCGACGCAGGTGATGTACGAGGGCACCCCCGACACCCCGCACACCGGCCGCTGGTGGGAGATCGTCGAGAAGTACGGCGTGACGATCCTCTACGCCGCGCCCACGGCGATCCGCTCGTTCATGAAGCTCGGCCGCCAGATCCCGCAGCGCTTCGACCTCTCGAGCCTCCGGCTGCTCGGATCGGTGGGCGAGCCGATCAACCCGGAGGCGTGGGTCTGGTACCGCGACGTCATCGGCGGCGGCCGCACGCCCATCGTCGACACGTGGTGGCAGACCGAGACCGGGGCGATCATGGTGTCGCCCCTCCCGGGCGTGACGACGCTCAAACCGGGCTCGGCGCAGGTGCCGCTGCCCGGCGTCTCGATCGACGTCGTCGACGAGTCCGGCCGCTCGGTCGGCCAGGACTCGGGCGGCCTGCTCGTGATCACGGAGCCGTGGCCCGCGATGCTGCGCGGCATCTGGGGCGATCCCGAGCGCTACGTCGAGACCTACTGGTCGAAGTTCGGCGACCGGTACTTCGCCGGCGACGGCGCGCGCCGGGACCGCGACGGCGACCTCTGGCTGCTCGGGCGCGTCGACGACGTGATGAACGTGTCGGGACACCGGCTCTCGACCGCCGAGATCGAGTCGGCGCTCGTCTCGCACCCTGTCGTGGCCGAGGCCGCGGTCGTCGGAGCGGCGGACGAGGCGACCGGCCAGGCCGTCGTCGCGTTCGTGATCGCGAAGGCGAGCCAGGCGGAGTCGCTGGCGGGCGGCCACGACGAGCTCGTGGCGACCCTCAAGGCGCACGTCGCCGAGCACATCGGAGCGATCGCTCGCCCGAAGCGCATCCTGATCGTGCAGGAGCTGCCCAAGACCCGCTCGGGCAAGATCATGCGCCGCCTCCTGCGCGACGTCGCGGAGGGACGGGCCGTCGGCGACACGACGACGCTCGCCGACACGCAGGTGATGACCGTCATCTCGTCCGCGATCGCCGCGGAGTGAGTGCGGTGCCCGGGGGCTCCCCCGGGCACCGCACTCACTAGGCGAAGGCGACGACCAGCTCGACCTCGACCGGAGCGCCGAGCGGCAGTTCCGCGACTCCGACCGCCGAGCGCGCGTGGCGGCCCGCTTCGCCGAAGACGTCGCCCAGCAGCTCGGACGCGCCGTTGATCACTCCCGGCTGCCCGGTGAAACCGGTGGCGGAGGCGACGAAGCCGGTCAGCTTGACGACGCGGGTGACGCGGTCGAGCGATCCGATCGCGTCGGCGACCGCCGCGAGGGCGTTGAGCGCGCAGATCCGCGCGAGGGCCTTCGCCTCGTCGGGACCGACGAGGCCGTCACCGGAGCCGACCTTGCCCGTTGCGGGCAGGACGCCGTCGACGAACGGGATCTGCCCCGCGGTGAAGACGAGGTGCTCGTGCACGACCGCCGGGACGTACGCGCCCGCGGGGGCGGCGACGGCGGGCAGCTCGACGCCCAGCTCCGCGAGGCGCTGGGCGATGCCCGCTCCGCTCACGCGCCGGCCTCGGCGACGGGGCGCTTGAGGTAGGCGACGAGCCCGCCCTCGGGGCCGGTCACGATCTGCACCAGCTCCCAGCCCTCGGATCCCCAGGTGTTCAGGATCGCCGTGGTGTTGTGGATCATCAACGGGGTCGTGACGTACTCCCAGCGCGGGACGGACATGGCTCTCCTCGAGTGCGGGGCGCACCGCCGCGAGGCGGTGCGGGCGGGGGTGCGCCGCGTCCGGTGCGGTCGCGGCGACTACGCTGATTCTATGTCGGGGGCAGGCGGGACCAGGGTCGTGAAGTCGATCGGAGGCGCCGTCGGCGGGCTCATCGGGGTGGTCGCGATGAGCGTGATCGCGGGGATCCTCGTGGCCGCGTCGATCACACCGGCCATCGCGCTGGGCGGCATGGCCGCGAACAACGGCGTGCAGATGTTCGACAACCTCCCCGAGTACCTCGAGATCGGCACCCTCGCCGAGAAGAGCAACATCTACGCGAAGGACGCGAGCGGCGCCGACGTCCTCCTCGCCTCCTTCTACGCGCAGAACCGCGTCGAGGTCGGCTGGGACGACATCTCCCCCTTCGTGAAGGACGCCGTCGTCGCCTCCGAGGACCCGCGCTTCTACGAGCACGGCGGGATCGACCTCCTCGGCACCGTGCGCGCCGCGGCCACGACCGCGATGGGCGGCCGCGTGCAGGGCGGCTCCTCGATCACCCAGCAGTACGTGAAGAACGTCCTGGTGCAGAAGGCCGAGGCCCTCTCGGACCCGATCGAGCGCGACGCCGCCTACCGCGAGGCGACCGAGACGACTCCGGAGCGCAAGGTCGCCGAGATGCGCCTCGCGATCGGCCTCGAGAAGGAGTACCCGAAGAACGACATCCTGCTCGGCTACCTCAACATCGCGCTGTTCGGAGGAACGGTCTACGGCATCGAGGCCGCCGCGAACTACTACTTCGGCACGAGCGCCCGCGACCTCACCCTGGCGCAGTCGGCCGCGCTCATCGCGATCGTCAACAACCCCGAGAAGTTCCGCTTCGACCGTCCCGACGACCCGGCCAACCTCGCCGTCGAGGGATACCCCGAGACCCTGAACCGGCGCAACTACATCCTCGTGCAGATGGACAAGGAGTCGAAGGTCACTCCGGAGCAGATCGCCGAGGCCGCTGGAACGCCCATCGCCCCCGTCGTCACCGAGCCCAGCACCGGCTGCCAGACCGCCGGCATCGCCGCGTTCTTCTGCGACTACGTCACCTGGGTCATCAAGAACGACGACGCGTTCGGAGCGAGCCGGGACGAGCGCGACGCGACGTTCAAGCGCGGCGGGTACCAGATCTACACGACCCTCGACAGCGAGCTGCAGCAGGCCGCCGTCTCGGCGACCGACGCCTGGGTGCCGAAGTCGATGGGATCGATCAACATCGGCAGCTCGAGCGTCTCGGTGGAGGTGGGCACCGGTCGCATCCTCGCGATGACGCAGAACAAGGACTACTCGAACGATCCCGACGTCGCCGGGCCGAACTACACGAGCGTCAACTACAGCACCGACTTCGGCTACGGAGGCTCGTCGGGGTTCCAGGTGGGATCGACCTACAAGGTGTTCACCCTCGCGGAGTGGCTGCAGGAGGGACGCTCGCTCGGCGAGAGCGTCGACGGGGTGCGCCGCGCGTACACGACCTTCCGCGACAGCTGCGAACCCGACGGCATCTACTACGGCGAGTCCTGGGACCCCAAGAACGACGAGGGCGGCAACGGAGGCGTCTACTCCGTCCTCGACGCGACGAAGGGCTCGATCAACACGGGCTTCGCCGCGATGGCCGAGCAGCTCGACCTCTGCGGCATCCGCAACACCGCCCTGGCGATGGGCGTGCACCGCGCCGACGGCACGGAGCTGCAGAAGTTCGCACCCACGATCCTCGGCACCAACGAGATCGCTCCGCTGACCATGGCGACCGCCTTCGCGGGCTTCGCCAACAAGGGCACGGTCTGCACCCCGATCGCGATCGACCGCATCGTCGACCGCACCGGGGCGGACGTCGCTCCGCCCGCCTCCGAGTGCACGCAGGGGATGTCGGAGGCGGTCGCGGCCACGGCCGACTACGCCCTGCAGCAGGTCATGACCGGAGGAACGGGGCGCGCGTCCGCGACCGGCACCGGCGTCCCGCACATCGGCAAGACGGGCACCACCGACAACGCCGTGCACACCTGGATGGTCGGCGCGAGCACCGAGGTCGCCACGGCGACCTGGGTCGGCAACGTCGTCGGCAAGACCTCCATGCGCGGGCTGCGCCTGAACGGTGTGAACGCGGGTCAGGTGCGCCATCAGATCTGGCCTCGGATCATGCGCGTCGCCGATGCGAAGTACGGCGGCTCGGCGTTCCCGTCACCGCAGCGCTCCCTCGTGGAGGCGCCTCAGGAGGCCGTGCCCGAGGTCACCGGGCAGAGCCCCGCCGCCGCCTCCGAGCGGCTGCGCCAGCTCGGCTTCCGAGTGAGCGTCGACCCCGTCCGCGTGCCCTCCGATCGCCCTGCCGGCACCGTCGCCCAGACGAGCCCTCCGGCCGGCTCGCGCATCGCCCGGGGGAGCGCCGTCGTGCTCCAGGTGAGCGCAGGGCCCGCGACGCCGCCGCCCTCGCCCGCTCCGCCGTCGCCCGGCACCGCGCCCCCTGCCGGCGGATGAGCACTCACCGGCCGTCCGGTGCCGTCGTGCAGAATGAACGCGGTCGCGCCTCGCGGCCGCACCCTCGGGAGAAGGACACATGACCGGACGCAGCCGACGCCCCCTGACCACCGCTCTCGCGACGGCCGCCCTCGCCGGCGCGGCCGCCGGCGTCTGGGGCATCGGCATCGAGCGCACCCTGTTCACCGTCCGCCGGATCAGCGTGCCCGTGCTGCCGCAGGGAGCGGCGCCGCTGCGGATCCTGCACCTCTCGGATCTGCACATGGCCCCCTGGCAGTCGAAGAAGCAGGAGTGGCTGAGCTCGCTCGCCGCCCTCTCCCCCGATCTGATCGTGGACACGGGCGACAACCTCGGCCACCGCGACGGCGTGCTCGGTATCCGCCGCGCACTCGAGCCGTTCGCGGGCGTCCCCGGCGTGTTCGTCCACGGCTCGAACGACTACTTCGGCCCCCGGCTCAAGAACCCGCTGCGCTACTTCCGCGGACCGTCGAAGAACCCCCGCCCCGACCAGGCCGGGCTCGACACCGCCGCGCTCACGGGCTACTTCACCGACGACCTCGGCTGGACCGACCTGAACAACACCGCCACCTCGATCGAGGTCGGCGGGACCCGGATCGAGTTCTTCGGCGTCGACGACCCGCACATCGCCCGCGACCGCATCGACCTGGTGGCGGGCGCCGTCGACGAGCTGCGCGCCGCGGCCGACGGTCCGGCCGACGTGAGCATCGGAGTGGCGCACGCCCCCTACCAGCGCGTGCTCGACGACTTCGTCGCGCGCGGCGCCGAGCTGATCCTCGCCGGGCACACGCACGGCGGACAGGTCTGCGTGCCGGGATTCGGCGCCCTCGTCACCAACTGCGACATCCCCCGCGACAAGGTCTCCGGATTCACGACCTGGGACAACGGGCTGCGCAGCTCCTACCTCAACGTCTCGGCGGGCGTCGGCACCTCGATCTACGCGCCGGTGCGCTTCGCCTGCCGCCCCGAGGTGACGCTCGTGACCCTCGAGCCGGCGAGCTGAGTCGGAGCGCATCGCGGCCGTTCTTCCGGCTCGTGAATATCGGCTATCATTGACGAGGTTCGCCCGCGAGAGCGGTGCGAGCACTCCACCGGGGTGTGGCGCAGCTTGGTAGCGCGCCTCGTTCGGGACGAGGAGGTCGTGGGTTCGAATCCCGCTACCCCGACCGGTGAGAAGCCCGGCCAGGATCGATGATCCGGGCCGGGCTTCGTCGTTCCCGGGTCCTCCGGCGGTCGTGGGCGCGCCGCACAGGCGCTGTTCCGCGCACGGGCGGTCCTCTCGGAGGAACGCCGAGCAGACTGGGTCATTCCCGTCCGCCGCCGCATGCCACCGTCCCCGCAGGAGGAGCACCATGAGCCGGTCGCTCACCCGCCTCACCCTCGCCGTCGGCGCCCCGTACCTGGCAGCGCTGGCACTGGTCGCGTTCTGGCCCGTCCCCGTCGACTCGGGAGTACGGGGTGTGCTCGATCGTCTGCTGGCCGCACCCGCTCGTCACGGCCTGGGAGTGATCGACTACGACCTGATCGAGCGCGCCGCCAACGTCGCGCTGTTCGTCCCCCTGGGCGTCCTCGTCGCCCTGCATCTGCGGCCCCGCTGGGCCTGGCTCGCCGTCGTGATCGGAGCGGCGACGAGCGCCGTCATCGAGACGGGGCAGCTGCTGTTCCTGTCGGACCGCTTCGCCACCACCGACGACGTCGTGATGAACAGCCTCGGAGCGGCGATCGGCGCCGTGCTCGGTTCCGTCGTGCGCGCGGTTCTGCAGCACCGGGAGCGACTCGCACGGAGGGAGGACGATCTGCTCGTCCGCGCTCCGCTCCCCGGCCGCGTCTAAGCCGGTCGTCCGTTCCTGAACGAACGACGGCGCCGGCGGGCGGAGGCCGGTGCGACGCCGTGGCGTCGTCCGGGCTCCGCGCCTCCGGCGCCGATCGAGGTGTGCTGGTGCGTCAGCGGCCCAGGCCGCGGTACTCCCAGCCGGCGGCGCGCCAGTCGGCGGGGACCAGGCAGTTGCGCCCGTCGACGACGAAGCGGTTCGAGACCAGCTCGCCCGCGACGGCGGGGTCGATGGCGCGGAACTGCTTCCACTCGGTGACGACGACCACGGCATCGGCGCCGCGCAGGGCCTCGTCGACGTCGGTCGTGTAGGTGATGTCGGGGTACTTGCGCCGGGCGTTCTCGATCGCCTCGGGGTCGGTCGCGACGACGTTCGCGCCGAGGTCGTGGAAGCGACTGGCGACGTCGAGCGACGGCGAGTCGCGGGTGTCGTCGGACTCCGGCTTGAAGGCCAGACCGAGAACGGCGATCTTCTTCCCCTCGACCGAGCCGCCGAGGCCCTCGACGACGAGGTCGACGACGCGCTGACGACGGCGCAGGTTGATCGAGTCCACCTCGCGGAGGAACGCGACGGACTCGCCGACGCCGAGCTCGTCCGCGCGGGCGGAGAAGGCGCGGATGTCCTTGGGCAGGCAGCCGCCTCCGAAGCCGATCCCGGCGTTGAGGAAGCGACGGCCGATGCGAGCGTCGTAGCCGATGGCGTCGGCCAGCTGAGTCACGTCCGCTCCGGTCACCTCGGCGATCTCGGCGATCGCGTTGATGAACGAGATCTTGGTCGCGAGGAACGCGTTGGCCGAGACCTTGACGAGCTCGGCGGTCGCGTAGTCGGTGACGACGAGGGGGGTGTCGGCCGCCAGGGCGGTCGCGTACACCTCGTCGAGCACGCTCTTGGCGGCGGCTCCGGCCTCTCCCGAGGGCACCCCGTAGACGAGGCGGTCCGGGCTGATGGTGTCCTCGACGGCGAAGCCCTCGCGGAGGAACTCGGGGTTCCACACGAGCGACGCGCCGGTCGGGGCGATCATCTCGGCGAGACGGGCGGCCGTGCCGACCGGGACCGTCGACTTGCCGACGACGAGGGAGTCCGAGGTGAGGTGGGGCAGGAGGCCCTCGATCGCCGAGTCGACGAAGCGCATGTCGGCGGCGTTCGAACCCGCCTTCTGCGGGGTGCCGACGGCGACGAAGTGCACGGCCGCACCGGCGGCGTCGGCCGTGTTCGTCGAGAAGCGGAGACGACCCGACGCCACTCCGGAGGACAGGAGCTCGGGCAGGCCGGGCTCGAAGAACGGGGCGGAGCCGGCAGCCAGGGCGTCGATCTTGGCCTGGTCCACGTCGATGCCGATCACATCGTGGCCGAGCTCGGCCATCGCGGCGGCGTGGACGGCACCGAGGTAGCCGCAACCAATGACAGAAAGCTTCACAGGGTTTCTCCGAATCGTGGACGGGTGGGTGTCGCGTCGGCGACGGCGGGGGGAGCTGAATCCGGCGACGAGCCGCTCCGGGAGCGTTCTCTCACCGCGCCAATGCTCTCAGATCGCGGGAGATGTCGGCGACGGCGGCGGCGATCTGCTCGGCGACGCGGGTGTGCGTCGCCTCGCTGCGACCGATCGGATCGTCGATGTCGTCTCCCGCCGCTCCGCCGGGGGCGCGCCCCCGGTTCGCCGCGGCGAGGCGCACGACGCCGCGGAGCCGGGCTGCGGGATCCGCGACGACCGGGAGGGGGACCTCGGCGAGGACGAAGGGCAGCACCCGCGCGAACTCGAGCAGGGTGAAGCCCCGGAGCAGGATCGAGGGGAAGCTCCGTGCCGCATCGACGAGGTGGTCGCGGGTCATCGTGAGCATCACGTCGGCCTCCGCCACCAGACGCTCCGAGAGCCGGGCACTGGAGTGACCGGTCGGATCGCCGCCGTGCACGATGCTCAGCCGGGCGGAGGTCGGATCCATCGGGTAGCCGTCCCGCGTCTGCACCCCTGCGCTCCGGAACGAGAAGAGCGGGCCCCCGGCAGGAGAGGTCGCATCGCCCAGCTCGTGCCGCAGCAGCTGCTCGGACATCGGGGACCGGCAGATGTTGCCGGTGCAGACGGACAGGATCGTGAACACCGGAGAGCCCGACGCGGACGCCGCCTCCGCCGAGGGGCGGCCTCGACGACTCCGACGGGAGCCGTCGTCTCCGGGGAACGTCATGCGGCGCGGATCAGACGGCGCTCGGGGTGGGCTCGCTCGCGGACTCGGGGCGGGCACCCGTCTTCTCGGAGCCGTAGTAGCTCGTGTAGTAGTAGCCGTAGCCCCGCCCGACCTGGCCCCGCGGAGGAACGCGGTTGAGGATGACGCCGAGGGTGTGGCCGCTCACGCGCTCGAGGTTCTGGATCGCCTTGCCCAGCTCGTCGGTGGTCGTCTTGCCGGCCGAGATCACGACGAGCGCGCCGTCGGTGCGGGCGGTGAGGATCGCGCCGTCCGTGACGGGCAGCAGCGGAGGCGCGTCCACGATCACGATGGCCTCGCGGGCGATCTCGTGCAGGAGGATGTCCATCCCGTTGGAGCCGAGGAGCTCGCTCGGGTTCGGCGGGATCGAGCCGGCGCCGAGGATCCAGAGGTTGCCGGACGGGCCCCACGGCTGGAGGACGTCCTGCAGCTCGGCCTTGCCGATGAGGAGATCGGTGAGGCCGACGCCCGGGACGAGACCGAACGACTTGGCGACGGTGGGCTTGCGGAGGTCGCCGTCGACGACGACGGTGCGCTGCCCGGAGGCGGCGAGCGTGACCGCGAGGTTGGCGGTCACGGTGGACTTGCCGTCGGAGGGCAGCGGGCTCGTGACGACGATGATCCGCGGCGGGCTGTCGACGTTCATGAACTGCAGGTTCGTCCGTAGCTCGCGCAGCGACTCGGCGAGGGCGTGCTTGCCGTCGGCCTTCACGTAGTCGGTCGTGTCGGCCTCGGGGATGATCCGGTTGGTCTCGCTGAGGCGCTTGTCGACGGGCAGGGTGCCGACCACGGGGAGGTCGAAGAGGCGCTCGACCATCTCGGCGGTGCGGATGCGGCGGTCGAGGGTGTTGCGGACGAACGCGTAGACGAGGCCGAGCACGAGCCCGGCGAGCGCTCCGACCGCCAGGACGAGCCGGAGGTTCGGGAAGTCGGGCGAGCTCGGCAGCGCGGCGTCCTGGATCACCTTGAGGCTCACCGAGTCCCCCGAGCCCGTCTCGGCGTTGATCTGCTGGATCCGGGTGGCGACGGCCGAGACCCAGGCGTCCGCGAGCTTCTGCGCGCCGTCGGCGGTGGAGGCCTCTGCTGTGACGCTGAGGACGGGCGCGGCGGTCTCCGAGGTGACCGTGATGGCGCCGATCAGAGCGGAGGGGCTGATGTCGAGACCGAGGTTCGCGATGGCGATCTCGGCGACGTCGCGCGAGGAGGCGATCGGCACGTAGGTGGTGAGTCGCGACTTGGCGAGGGCCTCGGCGATCTGCTCGCCGTACAGGTCCTGGCTGCCGTCTCCGCTGTCGGGCACCGCCACCGTGACGAGGCCCTTGGAGTCGGCCACGTAGCGCGGCTTCTGCGTCAGGGACCACCCGAAGGCGACCAGGGTCCCGAGGAGGATCGCTGCGACGATCGGCAACCAGTGATCACGGAGAAGTCGGAGGACGTCCCTAAGTTCCAAGGTGGCAGGTTCCTTCACTGATTCGGAGCGGCGCACGACCGTCGGAGACGGTGAGCCCTGAGATTGTTGCACAGGCGTGTTGTCGGCCTGTTTCGCGGCGCATCATGGGTGCACCCCGTCCGGGGTGGGCTGCTGTGCACGCCTCCTCGTGATCACTCCGAGCCCGACGAGCTCGTCGACCGCGGCATCGACGGCGGACCGCGGGTCCACTCCGTGGGGTGCCCCGCCGACGTCGGCGAGGACGGCGGCACTCAGGCGGTCGGCGGGGACGCCCTCGCCGATCCGCTGCCACAGGGCCGGACCGATGCCCGAGAGGCGGACCAGGACGCCGCCGGAGAAGACGAGGACCTCGCCGTCCGGAGCGCGCAGCGCATCGTCGACGAGCGACAGCTCGAGGTCGTCCGACGCGGTGCCCGAGAGCGGGAGGGGGACGATCTCGTCCCAGATCGCAGGAGCCTGTCCGCCGAGGGTCGTGAACAGCTGCTCGACGAGCCCGAGGGCGTCGGCGGACTCGGAGTAGACGAGGCGCCGCACGCCGCCGAGTGAGCGGAGGGTCTCGACGAGGTGCACGATCGGGCGCGGCCGCGCCGAGAGGTAGGAGGTCTGCGGCACGAGGTCGTCGATCGCCTCGATCGGATCGACCGCCTCGAGGAACGGCTCAGCGACTCCGGGGCGGCGATCGAGGAGGACCACGCCCGCGAGCACGAGCGGCCCGCGTGGTGCGGGCCGGAGCCCGAGTGCCTCCGGGGCGAGCTGCGCCTTGGGTGCGGTGCCCGTCAGCGGCTTCACCGAGAGCGGCTTGGGGTACGGGAGCACGCGTCCGTCCTCGGCGACGCCGACCGTCTCGTCGCTCACGTAGCCGAATCGCGTGCCGAGCAGCCGGGCCATCGTCGTCTTGCCGGTTCCGGAGGCCGCGACGAAGGCCAGGACGCGGCCCGACTCGTCGGCGACTCCGCACGCGTGGAGCATCAGGAGGTCGTCGCGACGGACGCCGATCGCCTCCACGGTGAGCGTCGAGGTCAGCGACTCCTCGAGCTGGGCGACCGTTCCGGCGAGCACGCGCACGCCCTCGCCCTCGATGGTCGACGGGAGCACGTCCGCGAGGACGATCCGCTCCTCCCCCGTCGACGGGCGGTGGCACGCCGCCCAGCTGGAGGCGATCCGCTCGACGTCCTCCGGCGACAGCCCGCCGCCGAAGACGACCCGGAATGGCACGTCGAGGACGGCGACGGTCATGTCGCGGAGGGCGACCTCCGCCTCGGACCCGATCAATACGCGCCGTCGCGAGCGAGGACGGCGCGGGCCGTCTTGAACAGGATGATCAGGTCGCCCGTCATCGACCAGTTCTCGACGTAGTAGAGGTCGAGGCGGACGGTGTCCTCCCACGACAGGTTCGAGCGGCCGCTCACCTGCCACAGGCCCGTGATCCCCGGCTTCATCAGGAAGCGGCGGTGCACGTGGGCCTCGTACTGCTCGACCTCGCGGGCCAGCGGCGGGCGGGGGCCGATCAGCGACATGTCGCCGCGGAAGACGTTCAGGAACTGCGGCAGCTCGTCGAGGCTGAACCGGCGGAGGACCGTCCCGACCTTCGTGACGCGCGGGTCCTTCGCCATCTTGAAGAGGACGCTGTTGCCCTCGGCGCGCTGCTGGGCGGCGAGAGCGGCCAGGCGGGCCTCGGCGTCGACGACCATGGAGCGGAACTTGAGCATCTCGAACGTCGCGCCGTTCAGCCCGATGCGCTCCTGACGGAACAGCACGGGCCCCGGGCTTGTGGTGCGCACGAGGATCGCCACGACGATGAGGACCGGAGCGCTGAGCAGGATCAGCGCGGTCGACGCGACGATGTCGAAGAGCCGCTTGGCGAAGCGCTGGCGCCCGTCGAAGCGAGGGGTCTCCACGTGGATGAGAGGCAGCCCCGCGACCGGGCGCGTGTGGATGCGCGGGCCGCCGATGTCGGTCAGGCTCGGCGCCACGACGAGGTGCTCGCGACCGGGCTCGAGCGTCCAGCTCAGCTCGCGGATCCGCTGCGGGGCCAGCTCGTCGGAGCTGGTCACCACGACCGTGTCGGCGCCGGTCGCGTCCATGACCGCTCGCACTCCGTCGATACCGGTGAAGGAGTGCACGGCCAGGCCGTCGAGCTCCGTCTCGCCGTGGAGCGCATCCGCTCCCCCGGGGGAGGTCGAGACGGCGCCGACCAGCTTGTAGCCCGCCTCGGTGCCGCGGCGCAGCTCGCGCGCGGTGTGGAGGACGCTCGCCCGAGAACCGAGCAGAACCACCTGGTTCGCGGAGCGCCCCTGCTTGCGCTCGCGGGTCAGCCAGGAGCGCCAGACCAGACGGCCCACGCAGATGAGGAGGATGCCGGCGGGGAGGGCGGTGATGATGTAGCCGCGCGCGAGCTGGATCTGCAGGAGGTAGGCGACGATCGCGACGATGCCGAAGAGCCAGATCGTGGAGTCGACGATGCGGCGGTACTCGACGTACCCCGTTCCGATGATCCGGCGGTCGCGGGTGTCGAACACCTGCAGGGCCAGGAGCCAGGCGATCGAGAGCACGACCGAGACCACCGTGTAGTTGATGGTGAACGCGTCGGTCGTGCGGAAGCCGACCACGCCGGAGCCGAGATCGAGGTCGAACCAGAACAGCTGGGTGCCGAACACGGAGACGAGGATGGCGAGGACGTCGGTGGCGAGGAGCCGGCCGCGGTACTCCTGCTCCCAGGACGACCCGCGCTTCGGCGTGATGCCCTGCGCCGTCATCGATCCCCCCGATCTCTCCTCGTTCTTCGACACGCGTTCTTCCGTCTCCGGTGATGTCACGCCGCAAGGCTACCCACTAGTTCGTTTCGCGTGGGTGTCGCAGGCGTGAGGCGTTCTCGGCTACTACCCGCGCAGACGCCCGCGGCTCTCCTGCAGATAGCAGGCTCCGCAGAGGGATTCGTACGTCACCAGGGCTCCGTCGATCGCCACCTGGTCGCCGTCGAAGACGAAGCGGCCGTCCACGACGCGCCCGTTGAAGATCGCTTTGCGCCCGCACCGGCAGATCGTCTTGAGCTCTTCGAGGCTGTGCGCGATCTCGAGGAGCCGCCTGCTCCCGGGGAACGCGGCGGTGCGGAAGTCGGTCCGGATGCCGTAGGCCAGCACCGGGACGTTCTCGAGGATGGCGATGCGCAGCAGGTCATCGACGTGCGACTCGGGCAGGAACTGGGCCTCGTCCACCAGTAGAGCGCTCACATCGCGCGCGGTCTCGGCCAGCACGCGCGCTCGGGCGGCGCCGAACACCGCGACCGGGTCCTCGTCCGGGCGGAACAGGATGTCCACCGGACGGGTGACGCCGAGCCGCGACACGATGAGCGCCTCGCCCTTGGTGTCGACCGCCGGCTTGGCCAGCAGGACCCGGTGACCGCGCTCCTCGTAGTTGTACGCGGCCTGCAGGAGCGACGTGCTCTTGCCGCTGTTCATCGCTCCGTAGCGGAAGTACAACTTCGCCATCAGGTCTCCTCGGGGCTCGTCGGCGGTCGGGCGCTCGAGAGGGCGCTCACTCCAGGAAGCCGTCCTCGGCGGCGCGGCGGATGAGCTCCGCACGGCGGCTCGCGGGACGGCCGACCCTGGCGTACTTCTGGCGCACCCGGCGCAGATAGGTCTTCGCCGTCTCGAACTGCACGTTCATCTTGGCAGCGACCTCGGGGGTGCTCGATCCCGAGACGTAGAGCCGGAGGGCCTCGAGCTCGCCCGCGCTCAGCCGCGGACGCTGCTGGGCGGCGACGCCGATCGGCAGCGGCCGCCACTGCGTCGCCGATCCTGCGGTGGAGCGCATGGCCATCGCGGACCGCGTGCTCTCCATCACCTCGCGCATCGGCTGCGCCTTGGTCAGGTGCCGGGCGGCTCCGGCGCGCAGGCTGCGCTCGCGGATCTCGTCGTCCTCGTGCTCCGAGAGGACGATGACGACGGCTCCTGCGGCGCGGCAGGTGCGGATGCGCGCCTCGATCGAGATCGGCTCGCGGAGCTCGAAGTCCATGATCACGACCTGCGTCGGGAACACGGTGCTCGTCACCAGCTCCATCCAGGTCCCTGCGCCGACGACGACCTCGAAGTCCGGCGCGTGCGCCGCGATCCAGCTGCTCATGCTGTCGAGGACGAGCTCGTGATCGTCCAGGATGCCGAGGCGCACGGGGCGGGGCGACTCGTCGTCGCCGCTGCGAGCGGAGGAGCCGGACGAGGGCTCACCGGAGCGGCTGACCATGGCCCGATCCTATCGGAGCACCGGAGCGCGGCTCCTGTGCCGGATGCACGTCAGAAGAGCGTCGGCTGGCCGACTCCGGGGAGCATCGCGGCACGATCGGGACCGAGTTCCTCGGCCAGGAGACCGCCGTGCTGGAGTGGGCGGCGATCCCCTCCGAGCACCCGCAGCGTGCCGAGCCCGGAGGAGAGCACCGACCCGGTGGCGGGATCCTCCCGCCCCTGCTCCAGACGGTGGGCGCGCATCAACGGGCGGATCCGCTCCGTCAGCCAGCGGCGGTACTCGACCGGCGCGTAGGCCGAGCGACCCGGGTAGAGCGAGCGGTAGCGGTCGAGCAGCTCGGGATGCTCCTGCGCGAGCCAGTGCAGGAACCACTCCTTCACCCCGGGCTTGAGATAGAGCGTCGAGTACAGGATCGACGTGGCGCCCGCCTCGGCGCAGGCGCGGAGCGAGGCGTCCAGGTGCGCCTTCGTGTCGGTGAGGAACGGCAGGATCGGCATGAGGAAGACGGAGCAGTCGAAGCCCGCCTCGCGGGCGGCGGTGACCGTGGCCAGTCGCGCCGCGGCGGTGGGGGCGCCTGGCTCGACGGAGCGCTGCAGCTCCTCGTCGTAGACCGCGATGGAGACGCCGAGGTCGACCGGGACGTGCTCCGCGGCCTCCTTCAGCAGCGGCAGATCCCGGCGGAGGAGCGTTCCCTTGGTGAGGATCGAGAGCGGGGTCCCCGAGGCGGCGAGCGCGGCGATGATGCCGGGCATCAGGCGGTAGCGCCCCTCCGCCCGCTGGTAGGGATCGGTGTTCGTGCCGAGTGCCACCGGGTGCCGCTCCCAGCTCGGCCGGGCGAGCTCGCGCGTGAGCACCTCGGCGACGTTCACCTTCACGACGATCTGGGAGTCGAAATCGCGGCCGCCGTCGAACTCCAGGTATTCGTGGGTCGGCCGGGCGAAGCAGTAGGTGCAGGCGTGGGTGCACCCGCGCATCGGGTTGATGGTCCAGCCGAACGGCATCTTCGACGAGGTGTGCACCCTGTTGAGCGCCGACTTCGCGAGCACCTCGTAGAAGGTGATGCCGTCGAACTCGGGGGTGCGGGTCGTCCGCACCAGATCGGTCAGCCGCACGAGGCCCGGGAGCGCGCGGTCGTCGGCCGCGCCGATCGACTGCCCGCTCCACCTCATGGAGCAATTAGAACATACGTTCGAACGCCGTGCGCCGAACGGCGCTCGATCGGGTCAGACCGAGGCGCCGAGTGCGAGCGTCTCGGCGGTCGCCGCGACCGTGCGCTCGGCCGCCTCGGGAGCGTCGTTCAGCGTCGAGCCGTAGCTCGGGATGAGCGAGCGGATGCGCGGCTCCCAGCCCTTCAGCTCGTCAGGGAAGCAGCGCTTGAGCACGTCGAGCATGATCGGGACGGCGGTCGAGGCTCCGGGCGAGGCGCCGAGCAGGCCGGCGATGGTGCCCTCTCCCCCGGTGATGACCTCGGTGCCGAACTGCAGCACTCCGCCCTTCTTCTCGTCCTTCTTCATCACCTGGACGCGCTGGCCGGCGGTGATCAGGTACCAGTCCTCGGAGCGGGCGGTGGGCAGGAACTCGCGCAGCGCCTTCATCTTCTTGCCGCGGCCGGCGACGACCTCGCCGAGGAGGTACTTCATCAGGTCGAAGTTGTCGCGCGCGACCGCGAGCATCGGCCCGATGTTGTGCGGGCGGATCGAGAGCGGCAGGTCGAGCCACGATCCGCGCTTGAGGAACTTGGGCGTGAATCCGGCGTAGGGACCGAAGAGGAGCGACGCCTCGCCGTCGACGACGCGCGTGTCGAGGTGCGGGACGGACATGGGCGGTGCGCCCACCGCGGCCTTGCCGTAGACCTTCGCCTGGTGGCGCGCCACGATCTCGGGGTTGTCGGTGCGGAGGAACTGACCCGAGATGGGGAAGCCGCCGAAGCCCTTGATCTCGGGGATGCCCGACTTCTGCAGCAGGTGCAGGGCGCCGCCTCCCGCGCCGACGAAGACGAAGCGGGCGAGCACGCGCTTGGGCGTGCTGCCGACGAGCTGCTTGAGGTCGAGCTGCCAGAGCCCGTCCTTGCGGCGGGTGATGTTCGTGACCTCGTGGCCCGTGTCGAGGGTTCCGCCGTTGCCGACGACGTGGTCGAAGAGCTGGTGGGTCAGAGCGCCGAAGTCGACGTCCGTTCCGGCGGGGATGCGCGTCGCCGCGTACGGGCCACCGCCGGCGGGGCGCTGCTCCATCAGCAGAGGGGCCCACTCGTGGATCGTCTTCACGCTCTCGGTGAACTCCATGCCGGCGAAGAGCGGCTGGTCCTTCAGCGCCTCGTAGCGCTTGCGCAGGTACTCGACGTTGGCCTCGCCGTGCACGAAGGTCATGTGCGGAGCGGCGTTGATGAAGCTGGAGGGCTCGCGGATCGCACCCGCCTCGACCAGGCTCGCCCAGAACTGGCGCGAGATCTGGAACTGCTCGTTGATCTGGATCGCCTTGGCGGGGTCGACGGAGCCGTCGGCCGCCTCGGGCATGTAGTTCAGCTCGCAGAGGGCGGCGTGGCCCGTGCCCGCGTTGTTCCACGGGTTCGAGGACTCCTGCGCGACGTCGCCGAGGCGCTCGTAGGCCGCGATCGTCCAGTCGGGCTGGAGCGTGGTCAGGAGGGCTCCGAGCGTGGCGCTCATGATGCCCCCTCCGATGAGGGCGACGTCGACCGGTTCCGAGGAGTTCACGAGAACCGAGTTTACCGTCGCGGAAGGGTCGGCAGCCCGGACGGGGGGCTGCACCGTCATCAAATTCGCGGCTTTTCGACGCGGAGGCGGGCGGCGCCGCGCGGAGTCGAGCGGTCGGCTCGGCTCGCGCGGCGCCGCTCCGGCGTCAGGAGGCGGCGGGACGCGCCGCGATCAGCTCCGCGATCTGCACCGCGTTGAGCGCGGCACCCTTGCGCAGGTTGTCGTTGCTGATGAAGAACGCGAGGCCGCGGCCCTCGGGCGCTCCCTCGTCGGCGCGGATCCGGCCGACGTAGCTCGGGTCGGTGCCCGCGGCCACGAGGGGGGTCGGGACCTCGTGGAGGACGACTCCGGGCGCATCGGCGAGCAGCTCGCGGGCGCGCTCGGGCGTGAGCTCCCGCGAGAACTCGGCGTTGACGGAGAGCGAGTGCCCGGTGAAGACGGGGACGCGGACGCAGGTGCCCGAGACCAGCAGGCCGGGCAGCTCGAGGATCTTGCGGCTCTCGTTGCGGAGTTTCTTCTCCTCGTCGGTCTCGTTCAGGCCGTCCTCGACGAGGTTGCCGGCGAACGGGATGACGTCGAAGGCGATCGGAGCCACGTAGACCGCGGGGTCCGGGAACGCGACCGCGGAGCCGTCGTGCACGAGGTCCAGGAGGCGCTCGTCGGCGACGGCCGCCTTCGCCTGGCCGGCGAGCTCGTTGGCTCCGGCGAGACCGCTGCCCGAGACCGCCTGGTACGTGCTGACGATGAGGCGGGTGAGACCTGCCTCGGCGTCGAGCACCTTCAGGATCGGCATCGCCGCCATCGTGGTGCAGTTGGGGTTCGCGATGATGCCCTTGACGGCCTGGTCGATCGCGTGCGGGTTGACCTCGCTGACGACGAGCGGGACCTCGGGGTCCATGCGCCACGCGCTGGAGTTGTCGATCACGAGGGCGCCGGCGGCGGCGAACCGCGGGGCCTGCGCGCGGGAGCCCGTGGCTCCGGCCGAGAAGAGGGCGATGTCCAGCCCCGTCGGATCGGCGGTCTCGACGTCCTCGACGACGACGTCCTCGCCGCGGAACGGCAGAGGGGTGCCGGCCGAGCGGGCGGTGGCGAAGAAGCGGATCGAGGCGATCGGGAAGTCGCGCTCCTCGAGGAGGCGGCGCATCACCTTCCCGACCTGGCCGGTCGCGCCGACGACGCCCACGTGGAGGGGGGTGCTGCTCATGCTCTGCTCTTTCGTCCGTGCGGCGCGGCCGCCGCTCCCACTCGCGTGGGGATGAGGAGGGGTCCCGCGGGGAGCGGGTACCGGTGAGAAGGTACCGGGCGGCGAGTCGCCTCCGCGCCCGGCACCGCGCGATCGGCGGGATCGCGAGGGTGGATGTCCGTCAGCGACCGGTGCCGGCGTAGACGACGGCGTCGTCCTCGGCGTCGAGCCCGAAGGCGGTGTGGACGACGCGCAGCGCTTCGTTCACGGTGTCGGCGCGCGTGACCACCGAGATGCGGATCTCGCTGGTGGAGATCATCTCGATGTTGATGCCGGCCTCGAACAGCGAGCGGAACAGCTTCGCCGAGACGCCCGCGTTGGTGCGCATGCCGGCGCCGACGAGGGCCAGCTTGGCGATCTGGTCGTCGTACTGCAGCGCCTGGAAGCCGACATCGTCCTTCTCGGCGTTGAGCGCCATGAGGACCGTCTGGCCGTCGGCCTTGGGCAGCGTGAAGGAGATGTCGGTGAGACCGGTCGAGGCGGCCGACACGTTCTGCACGATCATGTCGATGTTCGACCCGGTCTTCGCGACGATCGTGAAGATCTGCGCGGCCTTCCCCGGGATGTCGGGCACGCCGACCACGGTGATCTTGGCCTCGTTCAGGTCGGCGGCCACGCCGGCGATGATCGGCTCTTCCACGGTCTGTCCCTTCTCGGTGCCGGCTGCTCCGGCGTTGTAGACGATGGTGCCCTCGTTCGGGCTGAAGGAGGAGCGCACGTGCAGCGTCACTCCGTGGCGGCGCGCGAACTCGACGGCGCGGATGTGCAGGACCTTGGCCCCTGCCGCGGCGAGCTCGAGCATCTCCTCGCTGGAGATGCGGTCGAGCTTGCGGGCGCGCTTGACGACGCGGGGATCGGCGGTGAAGACGCCGTCGACGTCGGTGTAGATCTCGCAGGTGTCTGCGCCGAGGCCCGCGGCCAGCGCGACGGCGGTGGTGTCGGAGCCGCCGCGGCCGAGGGTGGTGATGTCCTTGGTGTCGCGGTTGAAGCCCTGGAACCCCGCGACGATGACGACGGCGTTCTCATCCAGCGCCTCGCGCAGGCGCACGGGAGTGATGTCGACGATGCGCGCCGCTCCGTGCTGCGCGTCGGTGATCATGCCGGCCTGGCTGCCGGTGAAGGAGCGGGCCTCGTAGCCCATGCTCTTGATGGCCATGGCGAGCAGCGCCATCGAGATGCGCTCCCCGGAGGACAGCAGCATGTCGAGCTCGCGAGGGGCCGGGATGGGGGTCACCTGGTGCGCGAGCTCGAGCAGATCGTCAGTGGTGTCGCCCATGGCCGAGACCGCGACGACGACGTCGTTGCCCGCCTGCTTCGTGGCGACGATCCGCTTCGCGACGCGCTTGATGCTCTCCGCGTCGGCGACGGAGGACCCGCCGAACTTCTGGACGATCAGGCTCACGTGCTGCTCCCGGGTCGGTGGCTGGTGGGCCGTCGCGACCCGACGAAGGAGTCTACCGGCGGGCGCATGCACGAGGGGCCATGTTTCGGGCCGGCGGGCTCGTCCCCTCCTATGTCAGTTCTCGACGAGTCGGCGGCCCTCGAAGGCGCGGCCGAGGGTGATCTCGTCGGCGTACTCGAGATCGCCGCCGACGGGCAGGCCGGAGGCGAGCCGGGTGATCCGGATGCCGAGCGTGCTGAGCATGCGCGAGAGGTAGGTCGCGGTCGCCTCGCCCTCGAGGTTCGGGTCGGTCGCGATGATGACCTCCTGCACCTCGCCGTCGGCGAGACGCTGCAGGAGCTGCCGGATGCGGAGCTGATCCGGGCCGATGCCGTCGATCGGGCTGATCGCTCCGCCGAGCACGTGGTACAGGCCGCGGAACTCGCGCGTGCGCTCGATGGCGGGGACGTCCTTCGCCTCCTCGACCACGCAGATGACCGTGCGGCTGCGACGCGGGTCGCGGCAGATGCCGCAGGTCGCCTCCTCGGCCACGTTGCCGCAGATGTCGCAGAAGTGCACGCGGCCGCGCAGCTCGAGCAGGATCTCGGCGAGGCGGGTGACGTCGAAGGTCTCGGTCTGCAGGATGTGGAACGCGATGCGCTGGGCGGACTTCGGGCCGATGCCGGGGAGGCGGCCGAGCTCGTCGATCAGCTCCTGGACGATGCCTTCGTACATGCGGTCGCCTCCTCTCTGTCGGGGCGGGCGGGGCGGGGGGAACGGGCGGGACGGGGCGGCGCGAGGATCATGCGCCGCTCACGCGGGGACCGCGCGGCACGTGCGGCTGCTCCTCGATGAACTGGGCGCCGAGGATCTCGCGGACCACGGCCTCGCCGTAGCGCTGACGGCCGTCGGCCGTGGCCGAGCGGGTGGTCCGCGTCACCGGGCGCGCGGGCGGCTCCCGACGCTCGGGGGCCGCGGCGGGTGCACGGACGAGCTCGGGAGCGACCGCCGGAGCGGGTTCGCCGGGAGGGGCGACGACGGCCCAGGAGTCGGGCATCGGAGGCTCGACCGGCGGCATGTCCTCCTCCGGCGGCTCCTCGTCGAAGGGGGGAGCGTCCTCGGCGGGGGCGCTGCGGACGACCGGGGGCTCGGCGGCGCGCTGCGGCGCGGGGGCACTCGGCGGCGCCGCGGGGGTGGGCACCGACTCGCCCTCGACGACGGGAGCGACCGGGTCGGTGGGGATCGCCACGGTGGCCCAGCCGTCGATTCCCGTCGCCGCGGACGGCGCCGCGACGGCGCGGGCGGCGGCCGGAGGTGCGGGCGGCGCCTCCGCGGCCGCGCGGACCGTCTCGGGAGCGGCGGCCGACGGCTCGACGCGGGCGATGTACTTCACGCGGAGGCCGAGCACCTGCTGGATGGCCTGGCGGAGGTGCTCGCTGACTCCGGGCTGCCCCGCCGTTCCGGCCATCTTGAACGAGTCGACGTCGTTCTGGCTCGGGAAGGAGAGGGTGAGGACGTCGTCCTTCAGGGCGCGCACCTGCGCGGTGTAGGCGACGAGCCACGCCGTCATCTTCGCCTTCTGCACGACCTCGAGGATCTCGGGCCAGCTGTCCTTCATCCGCTGCAGGGTGATCGGGCCCTCCTCGGCGGCGGAGGGCGCGGATGCGGAGGGTGCGGGGGCGGAGGGTGCCGGGGCGGACGGCGCCGGGACCGGGCTCGCGGGGACGGCGTCGGGACCGGACGCCGCCGGAGCGGCGACGGGGACGGTCTCGACCGGCACCTCCTCGACCGGCACGGCGGTGGCGATCACGGCGGCGGGGCGCTCGATGCGGTGCGCGGGCGCGATCGGGGCCGGGCCGCCGGAGCGCGATCGCGCGGCTCGTCGGCCGCGCGGGGCCTCGGCACGGGGGCCTCGGCACGGGGGCCTCGGCACGGGGGCCTCGCGCGGGGCGCCGGCGGCCGAGGGCGCGCCGCTCAGGACCAGGGCGCGCGCGATCATCAGCTCGAGGTGCAGGCGCGGGGACGTGGCACCGGTCATCTCGGTGAGGGCGTCGTTGACGAGGTCGGCGATGCGGGAGAGCTCGGCGAGGCCGAGCGCGCGGGCCTGGCCCGCCATGCGGTCGAGCTCGTCCTGCGAGACGCCGCGCAGCACCGCGGCGGCCGCGGCTCCGGTGGCGGCCACGACGATCAGGTCGCGGAGCCGCTCGAGGAGGTCGTCGACGAAGCGCCGCGGGTCCTGACCGGTCTGGATGACGCGGTCGACCGCTCCGAACGCCTCGGCGGAGTCGTGCTCGGCGAGCGCGTCGATCACCTCGTCGAGGAGGGCACCGTGGGTGTAGCCGAGCAGCGCGACGGCGCGCTCGTACCCGACGGTGCTGTCCTCGGACCCGGCCATCAGCTGATCGAGCAGGGACAGCGTGTCTCGGACCGAGCCGCCTCCCGCGCGGACCACGAGGGGCAGGACGCCCGCCGCGACTCCGACGCCCTCGCGCTCGCAGAGCTCCTGCGTGTAGTCGAGCATCTGCGCCGGCGGCACGAGGCGGAAGGGGTAGTGGTGGGTCCGCGAGCGGATGGTGCCGATCACCTTGTCGGGCTCGGTCGTCGCGAAGATGAACTTCACGTGCTCCGGCGGCTCCTCGACGATCTTGAGCAGCGCGTTGAAGCCCTGCGGCGTGACCATGTGCGCCTCGTCGAGGATGAAGATCTTGAAGCGATCACGGGCGGGGGCGAACACGGCGCGCTCGCGGATGTCGCGCGCGTCGTCGACTCCGTTGTGGCTCGCGGCGTCGATCTCGACGACGTCGAGCGACCCCTGGCCCTCGCGGCTGAGCTCGACGCAGCTGTCGCAGACGCCGCACGGGGTGTCCGTCGGGCCCTGGGCGCAGTTCAGGCAGCGGGCGAGGATGCGCGCGGACGTGGTCTTGCCGCAGCCGCGCGGACCGCTGAAGAGGTAGGCGTGGTTCACGCGGTTGGTGCGCAGGGCCGTCATGAGCGGATCGGTCACCTGCGACTGGCCGATCATCTCGGCGAACGTCTCGGGCCGGTACCGGCGATACAGGGCTGCTACCACCCGTACAGAGTAGCCGCGACCTCCGACACCGGAGCCGGGTCGCCCGAGCCCGGGCCCCGCGTAGCCTCGGACCGTGACGGACCCCGCCCCCCTCCTCCGCTTCGACGCCGTCGTGCTCGCCGGCGGGCGCGCGCGCCGCCTCGACGGCGCAGCCAAGCCGCTCCTCGTGCACCGCGGCACGACGCTCCTGGCCACCGCGCTCGTGGCGGTCGACGGTGCCGAGCGGATCGTCGTGGCGGGACCCGGATCGCTCCGCTCGGCGACGGGGAGCACTCTGCTCGTGCAGGAGGAGCCGCCCTTCGGCGGACCGGTCGCGGGCCTGGCCGCCGCGCTGCCCCTGCTCGAGCGTCCGGACTCCCCGGAGTGGGTGCTCGTCCTCGCCGCGGACCTCGTCGCGCCGTCGGCGGCCGTCGGGCGGCTGATCGAGGAGGCGGCGCGCAGCGACGCGGACTCCGTCCTGGCCGTCGACGCCGACGGCCGAGCCCAACAGCTGCTCGGGGTGCACCGGCGCGCCTCGCTCGTCTCGGCGCTCCGGCGGCTCGGCGCGGCCGACGGCGCGTCGGTCCGCGCCCTGCTCGCCGACCGGGAGGTCGCCCTCGTCGAGGTGCCCGCGGGATCCGCCGACGACATCGACGATCCCGGGGACGCCAGGAGCCACGGCATCGACGTCCCGCGCCCCCTCGGCGGAGAATGAGCGGATGACCGACACGAGCGCCGCCCCTCCCGCCGACTCCACCGACGCGCTGCTGGCGGCCTGGTGGGACGAGCTGTGCGCCGCTCTCGGGCTCGGCGAGGTGCCGATCGGCCGCGACGCGCTGCTCGCGCTGGCGGGCGACGCGGCGCACGGGGTGGTGCGGCCGGCTGCTCCTCTGACGACGTTCCTGGCGGGGTACGCGGCGGGTCTGCAGGGCGGCGGGGCGGAAGCCCTCGAGGCGGTCGTGACGGCGTCCCGCGAAGCGATCCGCGGCCGCGCGCACGACTCCTGACACGGTACTCCCCGAGTCTCGATCCCGCTCCAGACTGCGGGCGTACGGTGCGATCGAGCCCCGACGCCGCGGCCGGATCACCGCGCGGCGCCAGGGCTCCCGCGGGGCGAGCGCTCCGCGGTCGCTGCGCTGAAGGAGCACCCATGTCGGGCAACAGAGCCGTCGCCTACAAGTCCCCCGGAGTCGTCGAGGTCATCGACATCGACTACCCGACCTTCGAGCTGAAGGACGGTCCGGGCGTCAACCCGGCCAACATCGGCCGGAAGCTGCCGCACGGTGCGATCCTCCGCACCGTCTCGACCAACATCTGCGGATCCGACCAGCACATGGTCCGCGGCCGCACCACCGCCCCCTCCGACCTCGTCCTCGGTCACGAGATCACCGGCGAGGTCGTCGAGGTCGGACCGGACGTCGAGTTCGTGAAGGTCGGCGACATCGTCTCGGTGCCCTTCAACATCGCCTGCGGCCGCTGTCGCAACTGCAAGGAGCGCAAGACGGGCATCTGCCTGAACGTGAATCCCGACCGACCGGGCAGCGCCTACGGCTACGTCGACATGGGCGGCTGGGTCGGCGGCCAGGCCGAGTACGTGATGGTGCCCTACGCCGACTGGAACCTGCTCGTGTTCCCCGACCGCGACCAGGCGCTGGAGAAGATCCTCGACCTCACGATGCTCTCGGACATCTTCCCCACCGGCTTCCACGGCGCGGTGACGGCCGGGGTCGGCGTCGGATCGACGGTCTACGTCGCGGGAGCGGGCCCGGTCGGACTCGCCGCGGCGGTCGGAGCCCAGCTGCTGGGCGCGGCCGTCGTCATCGTCGCCGACCTCAACGAGGAGCGGCTCGCCCAGGCGCGCTCCTTCGGCTGCGAGACCGTCGACGTCTCGAAGGGCGACCCGGCCGGGCAGATCGAGCAGATCCTCGGCGTGCCGGAGGTCGACTGCGGAGTCGACGCCGTCGGCTTCGAGGCGCACGGCAACGGGCCCGACTCGCACCAGGAGGCGCCGGCGACGGTGCTGAACTCGCTGATGTCGATCACGGCGGCGGGCGGCGCGCTCGGCATCCCCGGCCTCTACGTCACGGGCGACCCGGGCGGAGTGGACGACGCGGCGAAGGAGGGCTCGCTCTCGATCCGGCTGGGTCTGGGCTGGGCGAAGTCGCTGTCCTTCACGACGGGTCAGTGCCCGGTGATGAAGTACAACCGGCAGCTGATGATGGCGATCCTGCACGACCGGGTGCACATCGCCGACGCGGTGCAGGCCACCGCGATCACGCTCGACGAGGCTCCGCGCGGATACGCGGACTTCGACAAGGGAGCGGCCAAGAAGTTCGTGCTGAACCCCAACGGGTACCTCGGCTGAGCGAGGGGCGGGGTCCGCGCGATGCGGGCCCCGCCCGGGCTCCGGCCAGAATGAGGGGATGAGCGCGCACCGGCACGAGGCGACCGACTGGGACGACGCCCGACGGCGCGCCGCCGAGGCCGTCGCGGTCGGCGACGCCGTCGAGGTCCCGCTCCTCGCGGCCCGCGGAGCGGTGCTCGCCGGGCCTGTGGCGACGACCCGCCCGCTCCCCCACTACGACTCGTCGGCGATGGACGGCTGGGCGGTGCGCGGGGCTGGTCCGTGGCGGCTCGCCGTCGGGGTCGCTGCTCCGATCGTCACGGGCGGCGTCGTGCCCGCCTGGTGCGACGCGGTCGTGCCCACCGAGCAGGGCGTCGTGAGAGACGGAGTGCTCTCGAGTGCCGCGGACCTGCCGCACGGGCGCCATGTGCGCCGCGCCGGGGACGAGGCCTCCGCCGGCACCGTGCTGGTCGACGCCGGGACCCGCCTCACTCCGGCGCACCTCGCACTGCTCGCGGTCGCGGGCGTCGACCGCGTCGGCGTGCGCCGCCCGAGCCTCGTGGACCTCCTCCTCACCGGCGACGAGATCGACACCGAGGGGGCGCCCGTGGCCGGCCGGGTCCGCGACGCGTTCACTCCGCTCCTCCCCTCGTTCGTCGAGGCCGTAGGAGGAGCGATCGGCGAGATCGACCGGCTCGGCGACGACGACCACGCGATCGCCGCGCGGCTCTCGGCGGGTTCGGCGCCGATCCGCGTGACGACCGGCGGGACCGGGCGCTCGCGGGCGGACTCGGTGCGACGGGCGCTGACCCTCGCCGGTGCCGTGGTGCTGGTGGACGGCGTCGACATGCGTCCCGGTCACCCGACGATGCTCGCGGTGCTGCCCGGAGGCGCGCTCGTGATCGCGCTGCCGGGGAACCCGCTCGCGGCGCTGCTCGCCGCGCTGTCGTTCCTCCCTCCGGCGCTGGACGCCGCCGCCGGAGCGACGCCGCGGGCTCCCGGCACCGGGACTCTGGGCGAGCCGCTCGGCAGACCGGGGACGACCGTGCTCGTGCCCGTCGCGCTCGGCGTCGGCGGCTGGCGGGCCGCGGCGGGCATCCGCTCGCACATGCTCACTGGGCTCGCGGCCTCGGAGGCCGTCGCGGTGGTGCCGCCCGGCGGCGCGCGGGTCGGCGACTCCGTCCGGTTGCTGCCGCTGCCCTGGTAGCGGTCAGGCCACCGGCTCGAGCCGCACGACGACCGACTTCGAGGTCGGTGTCCCGCTGATCCTGGCCGTCGAGTCGAGCGGCACGAGCACGTTGGTCTCGGGGTAGTAGGCGGCGGCGCACCCGCGCGGAGTGTCGTACGCGACGGTCCGGAACTCCGGCGCGCGGCGCTCGACGCCGTCCTCCCACTCCGACACCAGATCGACGATCGCCCCGTCGGCGATGCCGAGAGCGGCGAGGTCGGAGGCGTTCACGAAGACCACGCGCCGCCCGCCGTGGATGCCGCGGTAGCGGTCGTCGCGGCCGTAGATCGTGGTGTTGAACTGGTCGTGCGAGCGCAGGGTCTGCAGCAGCAGCCGCCCCTCGGGAACGCGCGGGTACTCGAGCGGATTCGCGGTGAAGCGGGCCCGGCCGGTCGCGGTCTCGAAGCGGCGCTCGTCGCGGGGCGGGTGCGGGAGGACGAAGCCGCCGGGAGTGCTCACCCGCGCCTCGAAGTCCTCGAAGCCCGGGACGACGTTCGCGATGTGCCCGCGGATGAGGCGGTAGTCCTCGCGCAGCGCCGCCCAGTCGGCGACCGGCGCGTTCTCGCGGCCGACGAGGAGCCGCTCCGCGATGCCGGTCAGGATCGCCACCTCGGAGCGCAGGTGCTCGCTCGGCGGAGCGAGGCGACCGCGCGAGGCGTGCACGGCGCTCATCGAGTCCTCGACGGTGACGCGCTGCTCCCCCGTCGCCCGCACGTCGGCGTCGGTGCGGCCGAGCGTCGGGAGGATCAGGGCGCGTCGGCCCGTGACGACGTGCGAGCGGTTGAGCTTCGTCGAGACGTGGACGGTGAGGGCGAGCGAGCGCATCGCGGCCTCGGTGACGGCGGTGTCGGGAGTCGCACGCGCGAAGTTGCCGCCGAGTCCCATGAAGACGCGCGCCTTCCCGTCGCGCATCGCGCGGATCGCCGCGACGGTGTCGGTGCCGTGCTCGCGCGGAGACGAGAACGAGAACTCGGCGTCGAGCCGGTCGTGGAACACGTCCGGCATCCGCTCGAAGATGCCCATGGTGCGGTCGCCCTGCACGTTGGAGTGCCCGCGCACCGGGCAGACCCCCGCGCCGGGCTTGCCGATGCTGCCGGTGAGCAGCAGCACGTTCACGACGTCCTTGAGCGTGGCGACGGAGTGGCGGTGCTGGGTCAGGCCCATCGCCCAGCAGACGATCGTGCCCTCGGATGCGGCGATCAGCTCGGCGATCGCGCGGATCCGCGCCTCGTCGATCCCGCTGCCGAGCTCGATCTCGGACCACGCGGTACCGCGCAGCTCGTCGAGGTAGGCCTCGAGCCCGTCGGTCGACTGCTCGATAAACGCGCGGTCGAAGACCCCGCCGCGCGACTCCTCGAGGTCGAGCAGCGCCTTGCCGAAGCCCTGGAACAGGGCCTGGTCGCCGCCGAGGCGGACCTGCAGGAAGTGGTCGGCGAGGGCGGTGCCTCCGCCGATCGTGCCGCGCACGGTCTGCGGGTTGTCGAAGCGGAGCAGCCCCGCCTCGGGCAGCGGATTGATCGCCACGATCGTGCTGCCGGCCCGCTTCGCGCGCTCGAGCGAGGTGAGCATCCGCGGGTGGTTCGTGCCCGGGTTCTGCCCGGCGACGATGATCAGCGGCGCCCGCTCGATGTCGCGGAGGCTGACCGAGCCCTTGCCGATGCCGATGGTCTCGGTCAGCGCGGATCCGCTGGACTCGTGGCACATGTTCGAGCAGTCGGGCAGGTTGTTGGTGCCGAAACCGCGCACCATCAGCTGGTAGACGAAGGCGGCCTCGTTGGAGGTGCGACCGGAGGTGTAGAAGATCGCCTCGTCGGGGCTGGCGCACGCGCGCAGCTCCTCGGCGACGAGGTCGAGCGCCTCGTCCCAGCCGATCGGGCGGTAGTGGGTCGCGCCCTCCTCGAGCAGCATCGGCTCGGTGAGACGGCCCTGCTGGCCCAGCGCGAAGTCGTCCCAGGTCTCGAGCTCGGCGAGCGGGTGCTGCGCGAAGAAGGCCGGCGTGACGGTGCGGAGCGTCGCCTCCTCGGCCACCGCCTTCGCTCCGTTCTCGCAGAACTCGGCGACGTGGCGCTTGTCGGCCTCGGGCCAGGCGCAGCCGGGGCAGTCGAACCCCGTCTTCTGGTTCACGCGGAGGAGGGTCTCGGCGCTGCGGAGCGGCCCCATCTGCTTCAGCGAGATCTGCAGGGCGTGCGCGACTCCGGGGATCCCGACCGCGCGGTGCTTGCGGGCGCCGACCGTGAGGCCTCGCTCGTCGATCGGGCTCTCTCGGGGTGCGGCGTCGTCGACCATCCCTGCATGCTACGTCGCTCAGCCGGTGATCGGAGTGGCGGCCCGGTACCACGCAGCCGGTGCGAGGATGGACAGCACCGCTCGAGGAGGAGACCACCATGAGCCGCGCCGCAGCGAGGACCCGACTGACCGCCGTGCGCGCCGCGGAGCCGACCCGTCGCCGGGAGGACGTGCTCGCGGTCGAGGAGCCGCTCGAGATCCGCGTCGGCGGCCGCCGGTTCAGCGTGACCATGCGCACTCCGGGCGAGGACTTCGACCTCGTCGCCGGGTTCCTGGTGTCGGAGGGGGTCCTCACCGCCACCGACCAGCTCGCGGCGCTGCGCTACTGCGCGAGCGGCTCCGGTCCGGGCGAGAACACCTACAACGTGGTCGACGCGACCGTGCGGGGCGGACGCGCGGCGATCCTCCTGGAGCGCGAGCGCTCGGTGTACACGAGCAGCTCGTGCGGGGTCTGCGCGCTCGCGTCGCTGGACGCGGTGACGACGGAGTCGGCGTGGACCGTCGACGAGGACCCGGTGACGGCGTCCACCGACCTGCTCGCCTCGCTGCCCGACCGGCTGCGGGAGGCGCAGGGGCTCTTCGAGCGGACCGGCGGGGTGCACGCCGCCGGGCTGTTCGACGCCGACGGCGCGCTGCTGTGCCTCCGCGAGGACGTGGGGCGGCACAACGCGGTCGACAAGGTCGTGGGCTGGGGCCTGCGGGAGGGGCGGCTCCCGCTGCGCGGGACGCTGCTGCAGGTGTCGGGGCGCGCGTCGTTCGAGCTCGTGCAGAAGGCCGTGATGGCGGGGATCCCGCTGCTCGCGGCGGTCGGGGCTCCGTCGTCGCTGGCGGTGGACCTCGCGCGGCGGGCCGGGTTGACGCTGATCGGGTTCAGTCGGGGGGCGGGGTTCAACGTGTACTCGGGTGAGGGGCGGGTGCTGGAGGGGTGAGCCGGTTGGGGGACGGTCGATGCCGCTACGCCCCCGCAGGGCTACCCCCCTGCTGATCGAGTAGCCCGCGAAGCGGGCGTATCGAGATCCACGACTCCCGGAGTGGGTGGGTCTCGATACGCCCCTGCGGGGCTACTCGACCAGCAGAGGGGGGGTGGGTCTCGATACGCCCCTGCGGGGCTACTCGACCAGCGGGGGGGGGCGAGGGGCCCGACCTCTGGGAGCGGACGGGCGAAGCCCCGTCCCCCACCGACCAGCCGCCCCGCGCAGAGGGCCGCGACCCGGAATCGCGTGCGAGCGATTCCGGGCAGGCCGACGCACCCCGCTCTCCGGAACGGGACCACCCGGGAAGCCGACCGCGGGTCGTGCAGCGGCGCAGCCGCTACACGACCGACAAGGACTGCCGGGCGATCTCGAGCTCCTCGTTGGTGGGGATGACGAGGACGGCGACGCGGGAGTCGTCGGTCGAGATGCGGCGGGCGCCGCGGTCGCCGGAGGCGTTGCGCTCGGGGTCGAGCTCGATGCCGAGGCCCTCGAGGCCGCGGAGGGCGCCGGCGCGGACGGCGGCGACGTTCTCGCCGACTCCGGCGGTGAAGACGATGGCGTCGACACGGCCGAGCTGGGCGTAGTAGGCGCCGATGTAGTGGCGGAGGCGGTGGTAGTAGACCTCCAGGGCGGCGGCGGCCTTCTCGTCGCCGGCCTCGGACGCCTCCTGCACGTCGCGCATGTCGCCGCGGCCGGAGAGGCCGAGCAGTCCGCTGCGGCGGTTGAGGACCGTGTCGAGCTCGTCGATCGACAGCCCGGCCTTGCGGGCCAGGTGGAAGACGACGGCGGGGTCGAGGTCTCCGGAGCGGGTGCCCATGACGAGGCCCTCGAGCGGGGTCATGCCCATCGAGGTCTCGACGGAGGCTCCTCCGTCGACCGCGCAGACGGACGCGCCGTTGCCCAGGTGCAGGACGATCGTCTTGAGGTCGGAGCGGCGGCGACCGAGGTAGGCGGCGGCCGATTCGGACACGAACTTGTGCGAGGTGCCGTGGAAGCCGTAGCGGCGGATGCGGTGCTTGTCGGCGAGCTCGGCCGGGATCGCGTAGGTCGAGGCCTCCGGCGGGAGGGTGTGGTGGAACGCCGTGTCGAAGACGGCGACGTGCGGCACGTCCGGGAACGCCTTCTGCGCCGCCTCGATGCCCTCGAGGTTCGCCGGGTTGTGCAGGGGCGCGAGATCCGAGAGGTCCTCGATGTTGATCTTCACGAGGTCCGTGACGACCGTCGCCTCGTAGAAGCGCTTGCCGCCGTGCACCACGCGGTGCCCCACGGCGACGGGCGGGAACTCGGAGAGGCTCGGCCCGTTCTCCTCGAAGGCGCGGATCATTGCGTCGAAGCCGGCGGTGTGATCCGGGATCGGCCCCTCGATCTCGACGCTCTCGCCGTCGTGGGAGTGCTTCGTCCGGCCGGTCTCCTCGCCGATCCGCTCGACGAGGCCGCTGGCGAGCGTCTCCTCCGTCGTCATCTCGATGAGCTGGTACTTGAACGAGGACGAACCGCTGTTGACGACGAGGACGACGGACATGGTGAGGACTCCTGGGGGTCGGGGTCGGAGGGGAGGCGGTGACGCGGGTGACGTCAGCGCACGACGGGGATGGCGGAGGTGGGCGGGACGATCGCCTGCGTCGCGGCCTGGATGGCCGTGATCGCGACGGTGTTGACGATGTCCTGGACGAGGGCGCCGCGGCTGAGGTCGTTGACCGGCTTGCGCAGCCCCTGCAGCACCGGGCCGATGGCGACCGCGCCGGCCGAGCGCTGCACGGCCTTGTAGGTGTTGTTGCCCGTGTTGAGGTCGGGGAAGATGAACACCGTCGCGCGGCCGGCCACCTGCGACCCGGGCATCTTCGAGGCGGCGACCGCCGCATCCGCTGCCGCGTCGTACTGGATCGGGCCCTCGACGAGCAGGTCGGGGCGGCGCTCGCGGACGAGCGCGGTGGCGGCGCGCACCTTCTCGACGTCGGCTCCTGCTCCGCTCTCGCCCGTGGAGTACGAGAGCATCGCGATGCGGGGGTCGATGCCGAACTGCTGGGCGGTCTCGGCCGAGGAGATCGCGATGTCGGCGAGCTGAGCCTCGGTCGGGTCGGGGTTCACCGCGCAGTCGCCGTAGACGAGCACGCGGTCGGCGAGCGCCATGAGGAACACGCTCGAGACGACCGAGACGCCGGGGCTGGTCTTGATGATCTCGAAGCCGGGGCGGATGGTGTGCGCCGTCGTGTGCGCGGCTCCCGAGACCATGCCGTCGGCGAGGCCGAGCTGCACCATCATCGTGCCGAAGTAGGACACGTCGGTGACGGTGTCGAACGCGTGGTCGTAGGTGATGCCCTTGTGCGCGCGGATGCGGGCGTACTCCTCGGCGAACCGGGCTCGGTGCTCGGGGTCGAGCACGCTCAGGACACGGGCGCCGTCGATGTCGAGGCCGAGCCCGGCGGCGCGGCCGCGGACCTCCGACTCCTCGCCGAGGATCGTCAGGCGGGCGATGCCGCGCTTCAGCACTGTCGCCGCGGCGCGGAGGATGCGGTCGTCGCCGCCCTCGGGGAGCACGATGTGCCGGTCGGCGATGCGCGCCCGCTCGATCAGGCCGTACTCGAACATGAGCGGCGTGACGACCTCGGAGCGGCCGACGTCGAGGAGGGTCAGCAGCTCGACCGCGTCGATCGTCTGGTGGAACAGGGCGAGGGATGTGTCGCGCTTGCGCGGCGAGTCGGCCGCCAGGCGCCCGCGGGCCGCGGTGACGCGCACCGCGGTGTCGTAGGTGCCGAGCTCGGTCATGACGATCGGGAGCCGGGTGTCGACGCCCTCGATCAGCCGGACGATCGGCTCCGGCAGCTCGAAGCCGCCGTTGAGGATGATGGCCGAGACCGTCGGGAAGTTGCCCGAGGCGTGCGCCATGATCACGGCGAGGACGACCTCGGGGCGGTCGCCCGGGACGATGACGACCCCGCCCTCCATCAGGCGCGGGAGCACGTTGACCATCGACATGCCGGCGACGACGACGCCGAGCGCCTCGCGGCCGAGCAGTTCGGGATCGCCCGCGACGACGACGCCGTCGACCGCCTCGACGAGACGGGAGACGCTGGGAGCGACGAGGAACGGATCCTCGGGGATCGCCCAGACGGGGACGCCTTCCGGCAGGACCTCGCGGATCGCCGCGACCGCGTTCGGAGCGGTCTCGGGATCTGCGCGGTTCGCGATCACTCCGATCAGGGAGGCGTGCGCGGTGCGCAGCTCGACCGAGGCGAGCTCGGTGATCTGGCGCATCTCCTCGGGAGTGCGCGCGGGCGCCTGGCCGAGCTGCTCGCTTCGGGAGGGGTCGCGACCGGTCAGCACCAGCAGCACCGGGGCGCCCAGGTTGGCCGCGATGCGGGCGTTGTAGCCCAGCTCGGTGGGGCTGCCGACGTCGGTGTAGTCGGAGCCGAGGATGACGACCGCGTCGCACTGCGCCTCGACGCCCTTGTACCGCTCGACGATCCGCGACAGCGCGGCCTCGCCGTCGGCGTGCACGTCCTCGTAGGTGACGCCGATGCAGTCCTCGTAGGCGAGACCCGAATCGGAGTGGCCGAGCAGCATCTCGAGCACGTAGTCGGGCTCGGAGGTGGAGCGCGCGATCGGGCGGAAGACGCCCACCCGCTGCACCTGGCTGCTGAGCACATCGAGGACGCCGAGGGCGACCGTGGACTTGCCGGAGTGACCTTCGGCGGACGAGATGTAGATGCTCTGGACCATCGGAGCCACCCTACCGACGGGGCCCGCGTCGAGACTGGGCAGTCGCTTCAGGATGGGAGGGCGTGCACGAGGTGCGGCCTGCGGAGGAGCGGTACGCGTCCTGTTTAACGGAAGAAGACCCCCCGCGCACCCGCCAGAGCCCGGTTACCCTTGCTGCGTTTCCGCCCTGGGGGAGTTGGCCTGGATGGCGCCACGCGGGGAGCCGGGAGACAGTCTAACCCGATCCGGCGGGGCTCAGGAGCGCCCGGTGGTCTGCAGGGGGCGCCCGTTCCGTGTAGTGTGCATGAGGTCGCGATCACGGTCGCGCCTGGAGGATTCGCCTAGTGGCCTATGGCGCACGCTTGGAAAGCGTGTTGGGTGAAAGCCCTCGGGGGTTCGAATCCCCCATCCTCCGCGAACGGTGTCCGTTGCTCTCGCCAGCACGGGCACCGTTTTCGTTAACCCGTGCGCCGCTTCCGGCGGGTCCGCTCTCAGCGGGCGATGCGGACGAGCCACTCCTCGAGCAGCATCCGCTCGGCCTCGCTCAGGGCGTCGACCGAGCCGAGCACCGCGCGCAGGGCGACCGCGTGCGCGACGAGGGCGCGGGCCGCGGGATCGGTCGGTCCCGCCTCCGAGGTCGTGATCGCCGTCAGGACCGCCTCGCGGGACCGGGAGGAGAGGTCGTCGTCGGAGTCGCGCCCGGCGGTCAGGGTCAACGTGCAGCCGAGGGCCGCGGACTGCAGGAGCCGGGCGGCGTGCTCGACGTCGACGGTGAGGCGGCCGGCCTCGGCGACGGCGCGCACGTGCGCGAGCAGGACGCCGCCGGCGAGGCGAGCGGCCTCGGACTCCTCCCCCGGCCGGGCGGTGAACATCAGCGCGTAGAGGTGCGGTTGCGCGAGCCCGAACGCGACGTGCTGGTCCCAGGCCGCGCGGAGGGCGTCGACGGGATCGGCCGGGGCGTCGCTCCGCTCGAAGTCGGCGAGGGCGTCGGCGACGGCCGCGGCGACGACCGAGTCGAGGAGGCCGCGGAGATCGCCGAAGGTGCGGTAGATGGTGGGCGCCTGCACGCCGGCCGCGGAGCTGATGGCGCGCGTCGAGACGGCGTCGCGGCCGCCCTCGGCCAGGAGCTCGGCGGTCGCCCGGAGGATGCGGTCTCGGGTGCTCGGGCTCTCGGTCACGAGTAGTGACGCTAACACGCGGGCGTTAGCGGCGCCCGCTTCGCCGGCTGGCAAGAGGACGCCCACAGGGCCGCCTGTCTTCCCGGAAGGCGCCCGCAGGGCCGCCGCCGCTGACGGGGTCGGCTGCAAGGCGGAGGAGGGAGCGATACCGGCGGTATCGCGACCGACGACAACGCCGCAGACGGCCCCGTCAGCGGCGGCGGGCGGCTGCAAGGCGGAGGAGGGAGCGATACCGGCGATATCGCGACCGACGACAACGCCGCAGACGGCCCCGTCAGCGGCGGCGGCGGGCGCGTCAGCGGCGGCGGCGGGCGGTGCCGAAGATGCCGCGGACGACTTCGCGGAGCAGGGTCTTGCCCGCCGAGGAGCCGAGGACCTGCTCGACGACGCCCTTCTCGCGGCGCGGGGTGCTGCTGCGGGTGGTGGGGGCGGTGCGGCGGCGGGTGCGCTCGGCGGCGGCGTCGGCGCGGCGCTCGGCGGCGGCGCGCTCCTTCTGGAGGCGGACGTCGGCGGCGGCGCGCTCCTTCGCGGCGCGGGCCTGCTCCTTCGCGAGGCGGGCGTCCTCCTCGGCGCGCTCCTCGGCGACCCGGCGCTCCTCCTCCGCGTCGGCCGCGGCGTCGAGGCGGCGGGTCAGGATCTCGCGGGCGGAGTCGCGGTCGAGCGGCGTGCCGTAGCGCGCGAGCAGCGGGGACCGCTGCACGCTCGCCTCGCGCTCCGACTCCGGGGTCGGCGACATGGAGCCCTGCGGGGCGCGCAGCCGCGTCCAGGCGACGGGCGTCGGAGCGCCGCGCTCGTTCATCACCGTCACGATCGCCTCGCCGATCGGCAGGGCCTGGAGGGTCTCGCCGAGGTCGTAGTCCGACTCCGGGTAGGTCGAGACGGTGGCTCTCAGGGCCTTCGCGTCGTCGGGCGTGTGCGAGCGGAGCTGGTGCTGGATGCGCGAGCCGAGCTGGGCGAGGACGTCGCCCGGCACGTCCTTGGGCGTCTGGGTGACGAAGACGATGCCGACGCCCTTCGAGCGGATGAGGCGCACGGTCTGGGTGATCGCCGCGAGGAAGTCCTTCGAGGCGTCGCGGAACAGCAGGTGCGCCTCGTCGAAGAAGAAGACGAGCTTCGGGCGCTCGAGGTCGCCGACCTCGGGGAGGTCGTTGAAGAGGTCGGCGAGCAGCCACATCAGGAACGTCGAGAAGAGCGCGGGCCGGTCCGCCACTCCGGGCACCTCGAGGAGGCTCACCACGCCGCGGCCGTCGGCGGTGGTGCGGAGGAACTCGGCGGTGTCGATCTCGGGCTCGCCGAAGAAGACGTCGGCGCCCTGGTCGGCGAAGGCGATGAGTTCGCGGAGGATCACGCCCGCGGTGGCCTTGGACAGTCCGCCCAGCTCGGCCAGCTCGCCCTTGCCCTCGTCGCCGACGAGGTAGGTGAGGACGGCGCGGAGGTCGGAGAGGTCGACCAGCGGGAGGCCCTCGCCCTCGGCGTAGTGGAAGACGAGGCCCAGGCTCGACTCCTGGGTCGCGTTCAGACCGAGCACCTTCGAGAGCAGCAGAGGCCCGAAGCCGGTGACGGTCGCGCGCACCGGGACGCCCGTGCCGATGCCGCCGAGCGCGAAGAACTCGGCGGGTGACGCCTCCGCGTGCCAGTCCTGCCCGATGGTGCGGGTGCGGGCGAGGAGCTTCTCGTTCCCGGTGCCGGGCGTCGCGAGGCCGGAGAGATCGCCCTTGATGTCGGCGGCGAAGACGGGGACGCCGGCCGCGGAGAGCTGCTCGGCGAGGACCTGCAGCGTCTTGGTCTTGCCGGTGCCGGTCGCGCCGACGACGAGGCCGTGGCGGTTGAGCATGCCGAGCGGGAGCCGGACGGGGACCTCGGGGCGGGCCTCGCCGTTGACGAGGGCGCCGAGCTCGAGGACGGGGCCCGCGAAGGCGTAGCCGGCGCGGACGGCGTCGACGGCGGACTCGGAGAGGGGACCGGCGGGCACTGGCGCGGGCGCGGCGACCGGATCCTCCTGCGCCGCCTCGACCAGCCGCACGTCGTCGACGACCGCGCTCGCCTCCTCCGGCCCCGACACCGCACCCAGCGCCGCCGCGGCGGCCTCGGCGCGCTCGAGCGCCCGCGCCGCCTCGGCCTGCAGTGCTCGGGCGGCCTCCAGGGCCGCGCGTGCGTCGTCCCTCGCCGAGGCGAGCCCGTCGTCGATGCTCATGCGACCAGCCTAGGCTCGCGTGTCCTCGCGGACGTGCCAGGCCTGGCCGTAGCCGCCCTCCTCGACGGGCCTCGCCATCAGCTCGAGGAACGGCGCCGCGTCGAACGCCTCCGGGCCGAGCACTCCCGCTCCCGTCCAGGCGCCCGTGGCGAGCATCTCGAGGGCCACGACCGGGTTCAGCGCGGTCTGCCACACCACGCACTGCGCCCCGTACTCGGCCATCGTCCACTCGTTGTCGCTCACGTGGTAGAGGTACACCTCGCGGTGCGCGCCGTCCTTCGTGCCGCTGACCCACAGGCCGGCGCAGGTCTTGCCGGTCATGCGCGGGCCGATGCCGGCCGGGTCGGGCAGCGCCGCGGCGACCACGTCGCGCGGGGCGACGAGCACGGGGCCCTCGGCCGAGCGCACGCGGATCGGCTCGGTGCGGTCGAGGCCGAGCAGATTCAGTGTGCGCAGGACGCCGATGAACTGCTCGCCGAGCCCGTACTTGAAGGTGACCCGCTCGGCGTCGAGCCAGCGCGGCATCAGCAGCACCTCCTCGTGCTCCACGTTCACGCACTCGACCGGGCCGATGCCCTCGGGGAACTCGAACACCTCGGGCTCCGAGAAGGGCGGCGTGGTGAACCAGCCGCGGTCCTTCTCGAAGACGACCGGAGGGTTCAGGCACTCCTCGATGGTCGTCCAGATCGAGAAGGACGGAGCGAAGACCTCCGCGCCGCTCTCGTCGCGGACCACGAGGTTCGCGCCGTCGCGCACGCCCAGCTCGTCGATCCGGTCGAAGAGGTGATCGGAGGCGTAGCGGGCGAAGACGTCCGACAGGCCGGGCTCGACGCCCATGCCGACGAGGGCGAGACGTCCGCGCGACTCCCACTCCCCCGCCGCCTCGAACTGCTCGTCGCCGAGCTTGACGCCGGTCTTCGCGTGCGGCTCGTCGGGGTGCGGGCGGGAGAGGCTCATCGCCATGTCGACGTAGTCGGCGCCGGCCGCGAGGGCGCCCGCGAAGATCGTGGGGACGAACTTGGGCTCGACGGCGTTCATGACGTGCGTCGCTCCGTGCGCCCGCGCGACCGTCTCGACGCTCTCGGCGTCGGAGGCGTCGATGCGGGCGGCGACGAAGCGGTCGTCGACGCCGTGGCGGTCGGCGATCCACGCCACGGTGCGCTCGGCGCGGGCGAGCTCGTAGTCGCAGACGATGATCTGCTCGAAGAACGTGCGGCGGGCGGCGATCCGGGCGAAGGCGTCGCCGACGCCGCCGGCGCCGACCAGGAGGATTCTCATGCCCCTACCGTAGCGACGGATCACGTCGCCCACCACGCCTGGAACCATCGAGAACGGTGCTCCTCTCGCCTTCCGGCCACTGATTCCGTCACTCCCCCACGCCGACGTCCTTCTCGAGGAGGCGGATGAAGCGCGACAGCCGCTCGAGCCCGGTGAGCGAGGTGGGCAGGGAGGCCGCGAGGGCGGGCGAGTGTACGAGGTACGCGGCCCACTTCGCCCGCGAGATCGCGACGTTCAACCGGTTCGGCAGGAGGAGGAACTCGAGGCCGCGCGGGACGTCGGCGCCCGAGGACGCGGCGAGCGACACGATCGCGACCACCGCCTCCCTGCCCTGGAACAGGTCGACGGTGCCGACCGCGGTCTCGACGAGGCCCGCCTCGTCGAGCGCGGCGCGGAGCAGCCCGCCCTGGGCGTTGTAGGGCGCGACCACGATGACGTCGGCGGCGGTGAGACTCCGCTCGCCGTGCTCGTCGACCCAGGTGCGGCCGATCATCGACAGTGCGATCTCGACCACGCGGCGCGCCTCGTCGGGCGAGGAGGTGGTGTCGCCGGCGTGCACGACCGGGACGGAGTGCAGCCCCGGCGCCACCCCTTCGAGGCGGCGCTCGGCGGGGGCCCGGGACACCAGGGCGCCCTCGTAGGAGAGCTCGGAGACGGCGGCGGCGAGCGCCGGGTGCATCCGGTAGGTCTGCGCGAGGAAGTAGCCGTACTCGGCGGGCAGCACGTCGTGGCCGTCGGCCAGCCAGCCGAGCGCCGACTCGTCCACCGGCTCGGGGTGCGAGCCCTGGCTGACCTGCGGGAGCTGCTGCGGATCGCCGAGGAGCAGCAGGCGCTGCGCCGCGACCGAGCTCGCGATGGTCGGCGCGAGCGAGAACTGACCCGCCTCGTCGACGACGAGCAGGTCGAGGGAGCGACGGGGCACGGTCTGGGCGTTCGCGAAGGTCCACGCGGTGCCGCCGACGACGCAGCCGCCCTCCTCCTGGAGCACCGCCGCGAGGGCGGCGCCGTTCGTGACGGGAGCCCACGCCGCCGCGGCGAGCGACTCGGCCGAGGCGCCCTTCTTCGGCACCTTCGCGACCCGCGACGGGTCGACTCCGCGGCCCACGACCGCCGTCAGCACGTTCTCGACGACGGAGTGGGACTGACCGACCACGCCGACGCGCCAGCCGTGCTCGCGCACGAGCCGGGCGATCACGTGCGAGCCGACGTAGGTCTTGCCGGTGCCGGGCGGGCCCTGCACGGCGAGGGTCGCCCGATCGAGGCCGATGAGCGTCGAGACCACGGCGCCGATGACGTCGTCGCCCTCGACCGGGGCGACCGCGGCGGGGGCCTGCGCCGCAGCACGTCGAGCGCGGGGTCGGGCAGCAGCTCGGGCAGCGCGTCGAGGACCTCGCCGCCCCACTCGGCGATGGCCTCGGGCTGCGGGGCCGCGCGCGGAGGCGGGGCGGGGGCGAGCGCGACGGGCGCGTCGTCGTGCGGGTCCTCCCCCGCCTTCAGGCCCTCCTTGAGCAGCAGCACGATGCGCGCGCCGTCGTCGTCGACCGCGAGGATCTCGGAGCGGTCGGACGCGCCGCGGAGCCCCGGGCCGGGCGAGGGCGCTCCGGGCGGCGGGGGCGCGTCGTAGACGAGGTACGGCGAGGAGCCGGTGCCGAGCCGGCTGCCGGGAGCGAGCCGGCCGAGGATCCGCAGCTCGCGCGACTGCGTCCGCGCCTTCGGGAGCTTGGACCAGTCGCGGACGACCTCGACTCGGTCGATCATCACGACGTCGCGCGTGTCGGCCCACTCGTCGAGCGGTTCGCGGAGGCGGTCGAAGTGCTCCTGCCAGAAGGTCTTCGCCTCGCGGCGGTGGTAGTCGATCGCGGCGCCGGCCAGGGCGAGCGCGGTCTGGTCGGCCGTCCGCTCCCAGGGCTCGACGCCCTCGACCTGCGCGAGCAGGGCGACGGCGGTGGGGTCGGGCTCGCGCGGCACGGGAAGGTCGATCTCGACGAGCGGCAGCGGCGCGTCGCGGGGCGGCGCGAGCGACAGCAGCCAGTCGCGCAGCCGGAGGGTCGACCGGCAGTCGTAGGCGTTGTACTCGGCCACGAGGTCGAGCTCGCGCTGACCCTTCACGGGGTCGTCCGCGAACGCGGCGCGCGCCTTCACGTAGACGTCGATGCTGTCGGCCGCGTTCGACACTCCGGACGCGTCGCGCTCCTCCGAGCCCATGTAGAGCGGCTCGAGCTTCTTGATCGAGTAGCTGCGCGAGCCCACCCGGAGCGCCCGCCGGACCACCGGATAGAGGTCGACGAGCACGCCGTCGCGCAGCAGCTGGTCGGCCTCCTCCTCGCCGACGCCGTGCCGCAGGGCGAGCGAGAGCAGGTGCGTGCGCTCGTAGGAGGCGTAGTGGTAGACGTGCATCCGCGGGTACCGGGCCCGGCGTTCGCGCAGGAACGCGAGGAAGTCGACGAGCGCGCGCCGCTCGGCGGCGAGGTCGTGCGCCCAGAACGCCGTGAACTCCTCCTGGTCGTCGACCATGCCGAAGAGGTAGTCGAGGCCCCACTCGCGGTTGTCCTCGCTGTGCAGCGGATCGCCTTCGAAGTCGAAGAAGAGATCGCCGGGATCGGGAGCGGGCAGGGCGGCGAGGACGGAGGGGTCGATCAGCTCGACGGCGGGCACGGACGAGGACTCGGACAGCACCTGCAGCCGCGCCTGCGCGCGCAGCGAGTCGAGGGTGCCGGCGCCGAGGCCGGGGACAGCGCCGACGTGCTCGGCGAGGGCGTCGAGGGTCGTCACTCCGGCCGCGGCGAGCTTCGCCCGCTGGTCGAGCCGCATGCCGGCGACGAGGATCGGATCGCGGTGCGCCGCCACCTCGGGAGCGCAGACCGGGCAGCGACCGCAGGAGAGGTAGCGCGCATCGCCCCATGCCAGCGGCTCGGCGGCGGCGAGGCGCTCGGCGAGCACGGACCGCAGCCGCGCGCGCTGCACGCGCTGCACCGGCGCGATCGAGGCCAGCTCGTGACTGGTGACGGAGCCGTCGCCCAGCACCAGGTGGACCCGCTCGCCGACCCGGACGCCGCGGGCGCTCATCTGCTCGGCGTAGGCCGCGAGCTGCAGCAGGGCCGGGATCTTGGCGTGCCGCGCGAGCTTGGTGTCGTAGACCTCGTACGCGCCGTCGTCGGTGCGGAGGAGGAAGTCGGAGAAGCCGAGGAACTCGCCGTCGAAGAAGACGGCCTGGTAGAGCACGTCGACTCCGGCGCGCATCGCCTCGATCGCGGCGTCGGCGGCCGCCGCGTAGCCCGCTGGCTCGGGACGCTCGAACTCGAGGACCTCGTGCGTGCGCTTCAGCTCGTCGAGGAAGCGGTGCTCGTGCTCGTCGCCGAGGACCGCCGTGCGGTCGAGCATCGCGTCGACCACCGGGTCGAGCCGCGGGGACCGGCCGAGCATCGCGTCGAAGCGCCGCAGCACCGCCCACTCGCAGGCCGCCCAGTTCGAGAGGTCGGTGGGGCTCGTGACCACGCGGCCGGCCTCCAGGTACATGCGACTCCCTCCGGTGCCGCCGTGCGGCGGGCGCCTCCAGGCTAGGGCGACCCTCCGACACCGGGCCGTGGGAGGCTGGACAGGTGACCAGGGCGCGCTTCGAGATCATCCCCACCGCCGACATCGCCGAGCGGGCCCGCCGCGCGTTCCCCGACCCGTCGGCCGTCGTGCTGACCGTCACGAGCCTCCCGAAGCACGGCCTGGAGCGCACCCTCGACGCGGCCATCGAGCTCGCCGCCCTGGGCTTCGGCGTCGTGCCGCACCTGGCCGCCCGCACCGTCGAGGGGAGGCCCGCCCTCGAGCGCGCGCTCGGCCGCCTGGGCGACTCCGGGATCGGCGAGGCCTTCGTCGTCTCGGGCGACGCGAAGAAGGCGAGCGGGACCTACTCGACGAGCCTGGAGCTCCTCCGCGACGCCCTCGAGATCATGCCCGCCCTGGCCGTCGGCATCGCCGGCTACCCGGAGGGGCACCCGCACCTCTCGGACGACAGCATCCTGAAGCACCTGCGCGAGCGGGCGCCCTACATCCGCTCGATCGTCACGCAGATGTGCTTCGACGTGGACGCCGTCGCCCGCTACGCCGACTCGCTGCGCGCCGAGGTCATCGACGCGGAGCTGTGGGCCGGGATCCCGGGACCGGTCGAGCGCGCGAAGCTGCTGAGCCTGGGGGCGAAGATCGGCGTGGGCTCGTCGCTCGGGTTCCTGACGCGCAGCTCCTCCGTCGCGGGCGGGCTGCTGCGCGGCCGCCGCTTCGACCCGACCGCCTTCGTCGGGCGGCTGGAGGCGGCGGCGGGCGACCGGCTCCACGGGCTGCACGTGTACACGTTCAACGAGCTCGACGGGCTCGCCTCGTTCGGCTCCTAGCGCACGTCCGAGCGCTTCACCCAGATCGGCGGATGCGGCAGCTCGCTCTCGCTGCGGAGACGGCCGGCGAGCGGCGCCCAGACGACGAGCGCGACTCCGACGCCCAGGAGCAGGCCGCCGATCGTGTCGCTCAGCCAGTGGGCGCCGAGGTAGGTGCGGCTCGCCATCATCGCGATCGTGTAGAGGAAGCCGGCGATCCAGACCCAGATCAGCGGGAAGATCAGGGCGAGCACCATGGCGGTCGTCGCCGCGTTGGCGGTGTGGCCGGAGGGGAACGAGCCGTAGTCGCTGGTCACCAGCATGTCCTCGGGGCGGGCGCGGCCGACGAGCTCCTTGACGAGCTGCGTCAGGCCGACGCTGACGAGGGCGGCGACGGCGTAGTACAGCGCGGCCCAGCGCCTCCGGAACACGAGCAGGACGGCCACGATGGCCAGCGGGATGATCGCGGTGCCGGTGATGCCGGCGCCGACCGTGTTCATGATCAGGGCGGGGATGTCCCAGACGCTCGAGCGGTGCTCGACGACCTCGTCCATCCACTCGACGTCGAAGCCGAAGGCGGTGGTGGGGCGGTAGGCGATCATGATCGCGAGGACGACGGTGATCAGCAGGGCGATCGACGCCGAGATGAGCGGCCAGCGGCGCGAGACGCGGTGCGCGACCTCCTGCGTGAGGACCTTGGTCGCCGCGGGGTCCGCGGACGGCGCGGCCGTGGTCATCCGCTCGCGCTGCACCGCGTCGGGGGACGCCGACGCCGGCTCGGTCGGGGGGCGGTTCTCGCGGTTCACCATATGGACATGATGCCGCGATGGCCGTTCACCTTGCGGGGGCTTGCGCCGGGCGCGGGGCGCTGCGTTCGGGCGGTGCTGTGCGCGATCTGCAGGGGTCTGCGCGATCTGCAGGGGTTCCGGAGGGGAACTCGCTTTCCTCCGCGGGGACCCCTCGCCGACAGCGGGATCCCCTGCGAATCGTGCAGATGCCTGCAGATCGTGCGGGGGCCTGCAGATCGGACGACGGCGCCTCGGTCGGTGCGATCTGCAGGGGTTCCGCGCCGGAACACGCTTCCCTCCGGACAACGGCGTCGGGATCGCCCGGATCCCCTGCAGATCGCACTGAGGCCTGCAGATCGCACCGAGGCCTGCGAATCGTGCAGAGGCCTGCAGATCGCACCGGGGCCTGCAGATCGTGCAAGTCCCTGCGGATCGCACCGGGGCCCCGCGGATCGCACCGAGGGAGGAGGAGCCGCGCGTCAGTCCTGCAGGGCGGCGACCGTCCGCGGGCGGACGATCAGCCAGAGCGCGAGGATCGAGACGGTCGCGGTCGCCATCATGACCAGGGCCATCGGCACGGCGGAGGACGCACCGAAGATCCCGGAGATCGGCGAGAGCAGGCCGGCGACTCCGAAGTTCACCGCACCCAGCAGCGACGCGGCGGTGCCCGCCTCCCTGCCGTGGTTCACGAGGCCCAGCACCTGCACGCAGGGGAAGCTGAAGCCGCAGGAGGCGATGAACAGCCAGAGCGGGACGAGCGTGCCCCAGAGTCCGAAGCCGAGGACGTCGAACAGCGCGATCAGCCCGGCCGACGTGAAGAGCGACACGGTGGTGATCGCGAGGATCCACTGCGGGCCGACCCGGCGGCTGAGGCGCGAGGACGCCTGCACGCCGAAGACGACTCCGAGCGAGTTGACCGCGAAGAGCAGGCCGTACTGCTGCGCGTCGAAGCCGTAGAGGCCCTGGAAGAGGAAGGAGGAGCTCGAGAGGTAGGTGAAGAGGCCGGCGAAGGTCATGCCTCCGATGACCGCGACGCCGACGAACTGGCGGTCGCCGAGCACCGAGCCGTAGCGCTGCGCGAGGGAGCGGCGATCGCGGTCGTCGCGCGCGGTCCGCGGGCGGGTCTCGACGATGAGGAGCGCCACGGCGACCATCACGACGAGGCCGTAGCCGGCGAGGAAGACGAAGACTCCGCGCCAGTCCATGACGAGCAGGAGCTGCGAGCCGATCACCGGGGCGAGGACGGGAGCGAGACCCGACACCAGGGCGAGGCGGGAGAGCATCTTGACGAGCGGACGACCGCCGAAGAGGTCGCGGACCATCGCCATGGCGACGACTCCGCCCGCCGCGGCACCCGCGCCCATCAGCACGCGGAACACGCCGAGCCAGACGATGTCGGGCGCGAAGGCGGCGCCGATGCAGGTGAGCACGTGCACGGCCGTGGCCAGGATCAGCGGCAGCCGGCGCCCGACCGCGTCGCTCCACGGCCCCACGATCAGCTGGCCGAGGGCGAAGCCGAGCGTCGTGCCGGTGAGGGTCAGCTGCACCGCCGCCTCGGACACGTTCAGCTCGCTCTGCAGCACCGGGAACGCGGGGAGGTAGAGGTCGATCGTGAACGGGCCGAGCGCGGTGAGCGCTCCCAGAACGATGATGTAGACGAGCCGCTGACGCGCGGTCAGGGCGTCGCCGGGGTGGCGGTGGACGGGGACGGAGCCGGTGGGCGTCGAGGCGACGGTGGTCACGGAGGCCTTCCTGCGCAGGAGCGCGGGGAGCGGAGCTGGAGCGGCTGGAACGGCCGCGAGGAGCGGCGCCGGACCCTCGGATCCGTGCACCGCTCCTCACGCTAACCGCCGAGAGCGCCTGTGTACTCCCCCTCGGTCGAATTGATTCGACTATCAGTCCATGCGAGGACGTGATCGGCGCGATCCGAGACCGGGAGCGCTCTCACTCCACCCGGAGCAGTGCGACCCCCTGGGGCGCGAGGGTGACGGAGTCGGCGCGCCCGCCGGTCAGCACGTCGACCCCCGCGATCGGCACGACGGCGTCCGAGCGCCCGTGGTTGATCGCGAAGACGAGCGCGCCGCGGCGGATGAGCTCCACTCCCTCGAGGGGCTCGGCGAGGATCCCCTCGACACCCGCGTCGGCGAGCGCGCGCTCGACGACCGTGCCGAGCAGCTCCGGCGCGGGCCAGGTCGCGACGTACCAGGCGGAGCCGCCTCCCACCGTCTCGCGGCGGGTGATCGCGGGCCAGCCGTCGAGGTCGTCGGTGAAGCGCGCGAGTACCTCCGCACCGTCGGCGTGCAGGTACTCGCGCCACCGGGTGATCGCGCCCGCCAGCGAGCCGGTCACGGTGGACTCGGGAAGATCGTCCGAGAACGCGTCGGCGGAGGCGAGCGGAGCGAACTCCTCGACGCGCACGCCGAGCGTCGACTGCAGCGCGCCGAGGTAGCCGCCCTCGGTGATGTGCGCGTCCTCGTCGGTGATGCCGCTCTGGAACGTGGTGATGAGGTGCCCGCCGCCCTCCGCGTACGCGGCGAGGCCGGCCAGATCCTCCGCTCGCGCGGTGAACAGCGCCGGAGCGACGACGAGGTCGTAGCCGTCGAACGGCCCGGAGGCACGCACGAAGTCGACCGTGACGTGGCGGCGGGTGAACTCGCGGTGCCAGGCGGTCACGTGCGCCGCGTAGTCGATCTCGCCGGGAGTGGCGTCCTGCTCGATCGACCACCAGCTGTCCCAGTCGAAGACGATCGCCACGCGCGCGGCCACCTCCGTGCCCAGGATCTCGTCGAGGCGGCCGAGCTCGGCGCCCAGCTCCTCGACCTCGCGGAACACGCGCGTCTCGGGGCCGCCGTGCGGCACGAGGCCGGAGTGGAACTTCTCGGCCCCGGCGCGCGACTGCCGCCACTGGAAGAACAGGATGCCGTCGGCTCCGCGGCCCAGCACCTGGTAGCTCCAGGCGCGCATCTGGCCGGGCTTCTTCGGGGCGTTGCTGCGGCGCCAGTTGACGGCGCTCGTCGCCTGCTCCATCAGCAGCCACGGGCGGCCCTCGCCCAGCGAGCGCATCAGGTCGCGGGCGACCGCGGCGGTGAAGGGCGCCTCCGGATCGGCGGGGTCGGGGTAGAGGTCGTCGGACACGACGTCGACGTGCGGCGCCCATGCCCAGTAGTCGACGGGCTTGAAGAGCCCCATGAAGTTGGTGGTGATCGGGGTCTCGGGCGAGTACTCGCGCAGGATCTCCTTCTCGGCCAGGTAGCACTCGAGCAGCTGGCGGGAGGAGAAGCGGTCGAAGTCCAGGCGCTGGGTCGGGTTCGGCAGGGTCGGCATCGCGGCGGGCGGGCGCACCTCCTCGAAGCTCGAGTAGCGCTGCGACCAGAAGGCGGTGCCCCAGGCCTCGTTGAGCGCCTCGATGCTGCCGTACTTGGCGCTCAGCCACTCGCGGAACGCGACGACGGCCGACTCGGAGTAGTCGTGCGAGACGTGGCAGCCGTACTCGTTGCCGATGTGCCACATCTCGAGCGCGGGGTGGCCGGCGTAGCGCTCGGCCAGCTTCCGGACGAGGCGCGCGGCGTAGCGGCGGTAGACGGGCGAGGACGGCGCGTACTGCTGGCGCGAGCCGACTCCGAGGACCACGCCGTCAGCGGTGACGGGCAGCATCTCGGGGTGCTCGTGGCTCAGCCACGGGGGCGGGGACGCGGTGGCGGTGGCGAGGTCGACGCGGACGCCGCCGGCGTGCAGGCCGTCGAGGACCTCGTCGAGCCAGGCGAAGTCGAACTCGCCGTCGCGCGGCTCCAGGTGCGCCCACGAGAAGACGCCCACCGTCGCGAGATTCACTCCGGCGCGGTTCATCAGGGTCACGTCCTCGGGCCACACCTCCTTCGGCCACTGCTCGGGGTTGTAGTCGCCTCCGTAGCGAACGGGCATGTGCTCTCTCCTTCGACCGCCGCAGCGGTGGTGCGGGCCGGGGCGCCGACGGTGGTGCCCGATCCCGGTGGTCCTCCAGCAGGGTAAACGCTTACCTCCGCCGCGCCCAAGTCCCCGTCATCACGGGGCGAGCGGATGCAGCGGCGCGGCCAGCGGATGGGCGAGCAGCTGCTCGAACGCGAGCTCGGCCGCTCCGATCATCAGCAGATCGCCGCCGAGCTCGGTGCGCGCGATGCGGACCGACTCGAGCGCCACCCGGAACGGACCGCCGTGGGTCAGGCGCTCCTCGAGGAACCCGGGCGCCACGCCGACCAGGGCGCCGAGGAAGCCGCCGAGCACGACCAGCTGCGGGTTGAAGATGTTGACGACGTTCCGGAGGGCCACGGCCAGGTGGCCGAGCTGGCGCTCGACCTCCGCGCGGACCGCCGGGTCCTCGGAGGCGGCGAGCGCCTCCTCCAGCCGCTCGCTCTCCTCCAGGCCCAGCACGCGCAGCAGCTCGGCGCGGCCGACCTCGGTCTCGAGGCAGCCGACCGCGCCGCAGTGGCAGTCGACGCCCGCGCTGTTGACGAGGGTGTGGCCGATCTCGCCCGCGTAGCCGTCGATGCCGTGCAGCGGAGCGCCTCCGACGATCACGCCCGCGCCGACGCCGCTGGCGCCGCCGTTGAGGTAGATCAGGTGCGAGACGTCGCGGCCGGCGCCGAGCGCGCTCTCGGCCAGGGCGCCGAGGTTGGCGTCGTTCGCCGAGAGGACGGGGAGCCCGGTCGCGTCGGCGAGCATCCGCGAGAACGGCTCGTCGCTCCAGCCCAGGTGCGGGCCGGTGCGGACGAGGCCGTCGGCGTCGCGGACGAGGCCGGGCACCGCGACTCCGATGCCGACCGTGCGGGCGTCGGCGGGCAGCTCGGCGCGCAGCTCGGCGATCGCGTCCGCGGCGAGCGCGGCGGCCGCCTCGGCAGTGGGCACGAGCGCGGTGCGGCGGAGGCGGCGGCGCACCTCCGCGTCGAAGCCGACCACCGCGACCGTCACGGCGTCGATCTCGGGGTTCACGGCGAACGCGACGACCCGCGGATCGGCCCCGACGATCGGACTCGGCCGGCCGACCTGGTTCAGCGTGTCGGGATCGCGCTCGCGCACGATGCCGAGCTCGACCAGCTCGCCCACGAGGGCGGCGATGGTCGAGCGGTTCAGCCCGGTCGCCCGCGTCAGCTGCGAACGGGAGCGGGGCCCGCCGCGGTGCACGAGGCGCAGGATCGCCGCCAGGTTGTGGCGCCGGACCCGGTCGAGAGTGTTGCCGCGCGTCGCGTGGTCGGGCATTCCGCGGTCTCCTCTGGTCTCGGGTCAGCCTATCGGCGGGCCTCGGCGCCCTCGTTCCGACGGAACGTCCGCCGAGAGCCCCTCTCGCGCACGATGGTGACTGAGAGGCGCTCCCGGCGGAGGTTCTGCACGATTCAGGCGCCGACGCGGCTCCAGGTCCAGCTGCCCTCCGGCCCGTCGACGCTCACATCGGCACCCGAGCGGGTGACGGTGAAGACCGTCTCGACCCCGGAGTCGTGCGCCACGACCCGCACCTCGCGCGCGCCGCCGCCGCCCGGGAACACCAGGAGCTCGAGCCCGTCGAGGTAGTCGTACTCCGCGACGTCGGTCCGCGAGCCGACCGGCACCACTGCCCCCTCGCGCACGTAGAGCGGCAGGGTGTCGAAGCCGTGGACCTCGCGGCGCCACTCCCCCGTCGAGTCGACGATCTCACCGGTCCACCAGCTGGTCCAGCGTCCGCGGGGCAGGTAGAACTCGACCGAGCCGTCAGGAGTGAAGACCGGGGCGACCAGCAGGTCGCGGCCGAGCATGTACTGCGTGTCCAGGTGCGCCGCGTTCCGGTCGTCCTCGAACTCGAGCGTCATCGGCCGCATCACCGGGATCCCCTCGCGCGCCGCCTCCGCGCCCGCCGCGTAGAGGTACGGCATCAGCGAGAGCTTGAGCTCGGTGAAGCGGCGGGTGATGTCGACCGCCTCGTCGCCGAACTCCCACGGCACGCGGACCGAGGTGGAGCCGTGCAGGCGGGAGTGCGAGGAGAGCAGTCCGAACGCGAGCCAGCGCTTGAAGACGCCCGGGTCGGGCGTTCCCTCGAAGCCGCCGATGTCGTGCGCCCAGAAGCCGAAGCCGCCGAGCGCGAGCGAGAGTCCGCCGCGGAGGGTCTCGGCCATCGAGACGTAGGACGAGGTGTTGTCGCCGCCCCAGTGCACCGGCAGGGCCTGCCCGCCGACGGTGGCGCTGCGGGCGAAGAGCGTCGCGCGCCCCTCCCCCAGCTCCTCGACGAGCACCTGGTGCACCGCGAGGTTGTAGAGCTGGGTGTACCAGTTGTGCATCGCCTCCGGGTCGGTGCCGTCGGCCCAGACCACGCCCTCGGCCGGGATCCGCTCGCCGAAGTCGGTCTTGAAGGAGTCGACGCCCTGGCGGACGAGCACGCGCAGCTTGTCCTGGAACCAGCGCGTCGCGTCCGGGTTCGTGAAGTCGACCAGCGCCATGCCGGCGACCCAGAGGTCCCACTGCCAGACGTCGCCCGACGTCGTCCTCAGCAGGTAGCCCTTCTCGCGGCCCTCCGCGAAGAGCGGCGACGCCTGCGCGATGTACGGGTTGATCCAGACGCAGGTCTTCAGGCCCCGGTCGTGCAGGCGGGCGAGCATGCCCTCGGGGTCCGGGAAGGTGCGGGAGTCCCACTCGAGGTCGGTCCACTGGAACTCGCGCATCCAGAAGCAGTCGAAGTGGAAGGCCGACAGCGGCAGCTCGCGCTCGGCGAAGCCGTCGATGAAGGAGTTGACGGTGTCCTCGTCGTAGCTCGTCGTGAAGCTGGTGGTCAGCCAGAGGCCGTAGCTCCACGCGGGCACGACGGAGGGGCGGCCGGCGAGCCCCGTGTACCGGCGCAGGACGTCCTTCTTCGTCGGGCCCTGGATCACCAGGTACTCCAGCGCCTCGCCGCCGACCGAGAACTGCACGCGCTCGACCGACTCCGAGCCGATCTCGAACGAGACGAGGCCGGGGTCGTTGACGAGCACGCCGTAGCCGCGGTTGGAGAGGTAGAAGGGCACGTTCTTGTAGGCCTGCTCGGAGGAGGTCCCTCCGTCGGCGTTCCACACGTCGACCGTCTGGCCGTTCTTCACGAACGGGCCGAATCGCTCGCCGAGACCGTAGACGAGCTCGCCGACTCCGAGGTCGAGCTGCTCGTGCACGTAGGGATCGCCGTCGGGTCCGGTCAGGTAGCCCTGGGACTTGTGGCCGGAGCCGGTCAGGCGCGTGCCGGTCGCGGTGTCCCAGAACTCGAGCGACCAGGGCGCGCCCTGCGCGACGCGGACCTCGAGGTCGCCCGTGCGGAGCACGCCGCCCGCCTCCGTGACGCTCGCCTCGCCGACCGAGCCCTCGGTCAGGGCGAAGCCGGGCCGTGTGGCGGTGCCGCGCCAGTGCTCGATGCGCACCTTCGCGACTCCCTCGGCGGGCGAGGAGACCGTGACGGTGAGCGCGGGACGGTTCAGCACGTCGCCGCGGCCCTGGATGACCTTCGTCGGCGCGATCACCTCCAGTGCGGAGCCGGTGGCGCGGATGTCGTACGCCTCCTGCGCGAACAGGGCGGTGAATCCGGCCCTCGTCTGCCAGAACCCGTCGGTGAACTTCATGCGTGTGCCTCTCTGGTGGCGGTGGAGGTGGTCGTGCGTCGTGCGGAGTGCGGGCACCGCGGAGCAGGGGCCGGTGGGGCCCCCGCTTGCGGTGGTGGTGCTACTTGACCGCGCCGGCGGTGATGCCGCGGGTCAGCGTGCGCTGGAAGATCAGGAAGAAGATCAGCGTCGGGAGCAGGCCCAGCAGGGCGCTCGCGCTGGTCGTCGTGACGTCCATGATCTTGTCGCCCTGGAGGCTCGAGATCGCGATCGGGACGGTCTGCGTCGCGTCGCTCACGAGGAACACCAGCGGGATGAGGAACTCGTTCCAGGTCCAGATGAAGAAGAAGATCATCAGCACCGAGAGGGTCGGCCGCGAGATCGGCACGATCACCCGGGTGAGCACCTGCCACTTCGAGGCGCCGTCCAGCGCCGCGGCCTCGAGGATCTCCTTCGGGAACGTGCCGTAGACGCTCGAGAGCAGGTACGTGCCGAAGGCCGACTGGATGACCGTGAAGATGATGATCACGGACAGCTGGCTGTCGTAGATCCCCACCGCCTTGAACATGTAGTACAGCGGGTAGAGCAGGGCCTCCTGCGGCAGCATGTTCGCCAGCAGGAACAGCACGATGATCCAGCTGCGGCCCTTCACCCGGCCGATGCCGATCGCATAGGCGTTCAGCACCGAGAGGGCGACGGCGAGGATCGCGACCGACCCCGAGATCAGGATCGAGTTGCCGAGCTTCTCGGGGAAGTTCACCCGCTCCCAGAAGGTCGACAGGCCGTCGAAGGAGAGCCCGGTCGGGAACGCGAGCGGCCCGTTCGCCGAGTACTCGTCGGGGGTCTTGAACGAGTTGAGCAGGATCAGCAGCACCGGGCTGATGATCACCAGCCCGATGACGATCGCGACCACGAGGATCGCCCAGTCGCCGATCGTGCGCTTGGTGGTGCCCTTGGCCGGCTTGGGCGCTCGGCGCGACGTGGTCAGGTCGCTGTCCGCGGTGCCCGCCTGCGTGAGGGGCAGGGTCTCGATGGCCGACATCAGCGGGCTCCTTCGCTGCGCTCGACGCGCTCCTGGGCGCGGATGAACAGCACGGCCAGGATCACGATGACGATCGTGAGCGCGGTCGCGATGGTGGCGCCGTAGCCCACCTGCTGCTTCTGGAAGAACTCGGTGTAGGAGTAGTAGCTCGGCACGATCGTCGAATCGCCCGGCCCGCCGCGGGTCAGCGCGTAGATCGGTCCGAAGACCTTCAGCGCGGCGATGGTGCAGGTGAGGGTGACCACGAAGATCTCGGGGCGGATGATCGACACGGTGATCCAGCGGAAGCGCTGGAACCAGTTCGCGCCGTCGAGCTCCGCGGCCTCGTAGAGCTCCGGATCCACGCGCTGCAGCGCCGCCATGAAGATGACGACCGGGTAGCCCAGCTGGACCCAGATCATCACGACCATGATCGAGAGCATCGCGGTGTCGGGCTTGCCCAGCCAGTCGTGCGAGAGGGAGCCGAGGCCGACGGCCTCGAGGATCGTGTTGAGCGCGCCGTTGTCGGGGCGCAGGATCCAGCCGATGACGATCGCGGCGATCACCGTGGGGAGGATCTGCGGGAGGTAGTAGGTGGCGCGGAGGAAGCTCGCGAGCTTCCCGCCGAACTTCTTGCCGACCAGGTCGAACAGGATCGCGGCGAGCAGGAGGCCGAGGATCGTGGGCACGATCACCATGGCGATGATCATGTAGACGGAGTTGAGGAACGACGTCCAGAACTGGTCGTCGCCCATCAGCTCGACCCAGTTCTCGAGGCCGATGAAGATCGGCGGCTTGATGCCGCGCCACGAGGTGAAGCTGATGTAGACGTTCCACACGAGCGGGATCAGCACGATGAACGTGAAGAGCACGAACCCGGGGATCAGGTAGAGCCAGTAGCCGCCCGAGCGCTTCTCGCGCGGGGGCTTCGCGGCCGGAGGCGGTGGCGCGCTCTCCGCGCGACGCGGGGCGGTCGTCGTCATGGGTACTCCTAGAGGGGTGTGCGGTGCGATCGCGGATGGGAATTCCGGCGGTGGGGGATCTCGATACGCCCGCTGCGCGGGCTACTCGATCAGCAAGAGGGAGGCGGCGGATCCGTGCCTGCTGGTCGAGTAGCCCCGGAGGGGCGTATCGAGACCCGCCCGATCGGGAGGGAGGAGCAGCGGGGGACCTCAGCGGACGTTCATGCGACCCCATTGAGGGGTCGCCGTCGCGTCGGCGAGGCTTCCGCGGTCACTCCGCGCCTGTGGGCGCGGGGCTGGCCGCCTTCAAGTGACGCTGCGCGTCACTTGATGTCGTCCACGCCGTCGTCGTACTTCTCCTGGAGCTGCGAGAGCATGTCGTCGGGCGACGTGGACTTGTTCAGCAGCTCCTGCGTCGCGGCGACGAGGTCGTCGTAGAAGGTCGCGGTGGGCCAGTCGGGGTAGAACGAGAGCTGGTCGCCGTCGACGACCGTCTTCCACTGCGACAGCAGCTCCTTGCTCTTCTCGTCCGTGATCGCCGACTCGTCGACGACCAGCGGGATGCCTCCGTTGTTGCCGATCAGGTTCTGGATCTCGGGGCGCATCGTGATGTCGATCCACTTGTAGGCGAGGTCCTTGTTCTTCGCCGTCTCGGGGATCACCCAGTGGTTGCCCGCCGAGCCCATCGTGAACTCCGCGCCCGGGAAGAGGAACGTGTTCCACTCGAAGCCGGTGATCTCGGTCTTGAAGCGGCCGAACCACCAGGAGCCCGAGAAGAAGATCGGGTAGTCGCCCGAGATGAACGCGGTGCCCGCGTCCTCGGCCTTGAGGCCGGAGGCGTCCGGCGAGATGTAGCCCTTGTCGACGTACTCCTGGAGCTGGTCGGCGGCGTAGGACCACGCGGCGTCCGAGAAGTCGACCTCGCCCGTGTAGGTCTGGTAGTCGGTGATCCACTGGCGGTCGGCCTTCAGCAGCGCGAGCTGGTAGAAGAGCTGCTGCAGCGGGTACTCGGCCCCGGCCTCGGCGAGCGGCGTGATGCCCTTGGCCACGAACGCGTCGAGCACAGCGATGAACTCGTCGTAGGTCGTCGGCACCTCGATGCCGTTCGCCGCGAAGGCGTCCTCGTTGTAGTAGACGAAGGTGAACTCGCCGTAGTTCGGGATCCCGTACCAGGAGCCGGAGCCCATGATGCCGTCCTCGTCGTACTTGGCGGTCGTCTGCAGCGCACCCGGGACCAGCTTGTCCCAGCCGTAGAACTCGACGGCCTCGTCGAGGTTCGTGAGCAGGCCCTGGCTCGAGAGCAGGCCGCTCGTGGCGTTGCCCTTGTTGTACTCGACGACATCCGGTGCCGAGTTGGAGTTGAAGATCTGGCTGGCGCCGGTGCGCAGCTGCTCGAAGGCCTTGAACTCGTAGGCGATCTCGGCGCCGGTCTCCTGCGTGAAGATGTCGCGGGCGGCGAGCCAGGCGATGCCGCGGTCGCTGTCGGGGGTCTCGAAGTCCCACATGGTGAGGGTGCGGCCGGCGCCGTCGACCTCGGTGGCGAGGGCGTCGGATCCGGCGTCGGATCCTCCTCCGGAGCAGGCGGCGAGCGCGAAGACCGCGCCGAGGCCGACGCCGCCGGCGAGCAGGCCGCGACGGCTGAGCGAGCCGACCGCGGAGGCGGTGGGGCGGTGGAAGGCGGTGCGGGGACGAGGCGACATAGCGGGTGTTCTCCTTCGGACGGTGCCGCTGGGCTGTGACTGCGTGGGTGGGTGGTGGAGCGCTCTCCGATCGGACGAATGTCGAAGCGTTTCGACGATCGGCCGACGAGGAGCAGGAGCAGGAAGTGGAGGGAGGGGCGTCAGGAGGCGGTCGGCACGCGAGCGCCGATCGCCGCGGCCGCGACGGAACCGCGGTCGACGTAGTGGGGCGGGAGGAGGTCGACGCCGACGGTGCGGCCGGAGTCGATCTGCTGGAGGGTGCGACCGACGGCCGCACGGCACATCGCGTCGAACGGGAGGGGGAAGGAGCTCACCGGGACCGGCAGCGCCGCTCCGTCGTAGCTCGCGCAGGCGGCGAGGACCGAGAGGTCCCCGGGGACGGAGAGGCCGCGCTCGAGCACGCGCTCGACGGCGGCCTCGGCCACCGGCTCGTTGCAGTGCAGCACGAGGGCGGTCGGGGCGATCGCGGATCCGAGGATCGCGTCGACGGCGGACGCGGCGTGGGCGCGGCCGAGGTGCGGGCGCTCGACCACGATCTCGAGGCCGAGCGCGACGCACTCCGCCCGGAACGCGTCGTCGAAGCGGCGGACGAAGCCGGCGTTGCGGTCGGTGTACGACTGCGGGTGCTCGATCAGGCCGACGGACCGGTGGCCCTGCTCGGCGAGCGTGCGGACGCTGCGACGCGCCGCCTCCGCGAAGTCGAGGTCGACGCACGCGAGGTCGTGGGCGTCGGCGGGGACGCCGATGAAGGTCGCGGGCACCCCCGCGTCGCGGATGAGCGCGGCGCGGTCGTCGTCGTCGTCGACGCCCATCAGCACGATGCCGTCGACGAGCGAGGAGGAGGAGACCCGGTCGATGCCACTGGAGGCCTCGTCGGTGACGAGCAGCAGCACGTCGTAGTCGGACTCGCGGGCCCGCTCGAGCACCTCCGTCACGAAGCGCATGTGGGTGGGGAGGTGCAGCTCGCCGCGCATCGGCGCCGAGAGGGCGAGGATGTGGGTCCGCGCCCCGGCGAGCATCCGGGCGCCGGCGTGCGGCCGGTAGCCGAGCTCGCGCACCGCGTCGTCGACCCGCTGGCGGGTGGTGGCGGCGATGGAGCGCTTGCCCGAGAGGGCGTAGGACACCGTGCTGATCGAGACCCCGGCAGCGCGGGCGACGTCGTGGATGGTCGCCATCGTTCCTCCTGCCGGACCTCGTCGTCGGACCCCCTCGACGCTCGAAACGCTTCGTCGGGGCTGTGCTGCTGAGCACTGTACGCAGAGTCGAAGCGCTTCCGCAACAGGTTTGTCGCGACCCGCGACATATCGACCGCCGAGACCGAGGACGCAGTCGATCGGCGTTGCGCGTAGACGCCGCCCCCGATATGTTGGCCGCAACAACAATTCGGCGACGTCGCCGGAAAGGATCGGATCCATGTCCCTGACCCCCACCCGCGCCGACAAGTTCTCGTTCGGCCTCTGGACCATCGGCTACAACGGCACGGACCCCTTCGGCGGCCCGACCCGCGAGCCGCTCGACGTGGTGCACGCCGTCGAGAAGCTGGACGAGCTGGGCGCCTACGGCCTCACCTTCCACGACGACGACCTCTTCGCGTTCGGCTCGACCGACGCCGAGCGCCAGACCCAGATCGACCGCCTCAAGGGCGCGCTCGAGTCGACCGGCCTCGTCGTGCCGATGGTCACCACCAATCTCTTCAGCGCCCCGGTCTTCAAGGACGGCGGATTCACCTCCAACGACCGCGACGTCCGCCGCTTCGCGCTGCGCAAGGTCCTCCGCAACATCGACCTCGCCGCCGAGCTGGGCGCGCAGACCTTCGTGATGTGGGGCGGCCGCGAGGGCGCCGAGTACGACTCCGCGAAGGACATCCGCGCCGCTCTCGAGCGCTACCGCGAGGCCGTCAACCTGCTCGGCGACTACGTCACCGACAAGGGCTACGACATCCGCTTCGCCATCGAGCCGAAGCCCAACGAGCCCCGCGGCGACATCCTCCTGCCGACCCTCGGTCACGCGATCGCGTTCATCGACTCGCTCGAGCGCCCCGAGCTCGTCGGCGTGAACCCCGAGGTCGGCCACGAGCAGATGGCGGGCCTGAACTTCACCGCCGGCATCGCCCAGGCGCTGTACCACGGCAAGCTCTTCCACATCGACCTCAACGGCCAGCGCGGCATCAAGTACGACCAGGACCTGGTCTTCGGCCACGGCGACCTGCACAACGCGTTCTCGCTCGTCGACCTCCTCGAGAACGGCGGCCCCGGCGGAGTCCCCTCCTACGACGGCCCGCGCCACTTCGACTACAAGCCCTCGCGCACCGAGGACGAGACCGGAGTCTGGGACTCGGCCGCCGCGAACATGCGCACCTACCTCCTGCTGAAGGAGCGCGCCGCGGCCTTCCGCGCCGACCCCGAGGTGCAGGAGGCGCTCGCCGCCGCCAAGGTCGCCGAGCTGCAGACCCCGACGCTGAACGAGGGCGAGTCCTACGACGACCTGCTCGCCGACACCGCGTCGTACGAGTCGTTCGACACCGACGCCTACCTCGGCGGCAAGGGCTTCGGCTTCGTGCGCCTGCAGCAGCTCGCGACCGAGCACCTGCTCGGCGCCCGCTGATCGCTCCGGCACTCCCCTGACGGACGAGACCCCCTGCCCTCCGGCACGGGGTCTCGTCCGTTCCCCCGTACCCCCTTTGAAGACGCATCCCGCCGCGGCGGGAAGAACGGACACGGCGATGACGCTGGTCGCAGGAGTCGACTCGTCGACCCAGAGCTGCAAGGTGGTCGTCCGCGACCTCGAGAGCGGAGCGGTGGTCCGCACCGGTCGCGCGAGCCACCCCGACGGCACCGAGGTGCACCCCTCGGCCTGGTGGGACGCGCTGACCGCGGCCCTGGCGGATGCCGGCGGACTCGACGACGTCGCCGCGATCTCGATCGGCGGGCAGCAGCACGGCATGGTCGTGCTCGACGCCGACGGCGAGGTGATCCGCCCCGCACTGCTCTGGAACGACACGCGCAGCGCGGGCGCCGCCGAGGCGCTGGTCGCCGAGCTCGGGGCGGAGGAGTGGGCGCGCCGCACGGGCACCGTCCCGGTCGCCTCCTTCACGGCCACGAAGCTCCGCTGGCTGCGCGATGCCGAGCCCGAGAACGCGGCGCGCGTCGCGGCGGTGGCCCTCCCCCACGACTGGCTGACGTGGCGCCTGCTGGGCTACGGACCCGGATCCCCGCGCGGCGTGGACCTCGACGCGCTGACGACCGACCGCTCGGACGCCTCCGGCACCTCGTACTGGGGCGCGGACGGCTACGACGTGGAGCTGCTCGAGCACGCGCTCGGCCACCGCCCGGCACTCCCCCGCGTGCTCGGGCCGTCGGAGGAGGCGGGCCGGACGCCGGAGGGCCTCGTGGTCGGCCCCGGCGCCGGCGACAACGCGGGCGCGGCGCTCGGTCTGGGTGCGGGGCCCGGCGACGTGGTCGTCAGCATCGGCACGAGCGGCACCGTCTTCGCGGTGACCGAGGACCCGGTGCGCGACCCCTCCGGGACCGTCGCCGGCTTCGCGGACGCGAGCGGGCGCTTCCTGCCGCTCGTCGCGACGCTCAACGCCGCCCGCGTGCTGTCCTCGACCGCCGCCCTGCTCGGCGCCGGCTTCGACGAGTTCGCCGACCTCGCGCTGCAGGCGGAGCCGGGCGCCGACGGCCTCGTGCTCGTCCCGTACTTCGAGGGCGAGCGCACCCCGAACCTGCCCGACGCGACCGCGAGCCTGCACGGCATGACCATCGCCTCGACCACGCGCCCGAACCTCGCCCGCGCGGCGATCGAGGGCATGCTCTGCGGTCTGGCCGACGGCCTCGACGCGGTGCGCGAGCTCGGGGTGGAAGCGCGGCGCATCCTGCTGATCGGCGGAGCGGCGCAGAACCGCGCCGTGCAGCTGGCCGCCTCGCAGGTGTTCGACGTTCCCGTGGTCGTGCCGACCCCCGGCGAGTACGTGGCCGACGGAGCCGCGGTGCAGGCCGCGTGGGCGCTGACCGGCTCGCGGCCGACCTGGCAGGTCACCTCGGTCGCCGAGCCGACGGCCGACCACCGCCCCGCGATCCGCGCGCAGTACGCGGCGGCCCGCGCCTGACGCCGCTGGTGAGGCGGGTCTCGATACGCGCTGCGCGCTACTCGACCAGCAGCAGCTCGCTGATCGAGTAGCCGTCGCAGACGGCGTACCGAGACCCGCCCCGGGTCAGGACGTCATCGAGTCCACGTACTCGCGGTTCTCGTCCATCCAGGCCGCGAGCGCCGCGTCGCGGTCGTCCGACGCGGAGTTGAACAGCGCGTTCTCGAGCGAGTAGAGCGTCTCGGAGTCCATCCGGAAGTCGCGCATCCAGCTGCTCAGCGTCGGGAAGTCGCCGTCGAACGAGCTCGAGCCGAACGAGTGGATGTCCTCCGCCTCGCCGAGCAGCCCCTTCGGGTCCTCGAGGTCCTTCACCGGGAACGCGTCGTACGCCCAGTGCGGGCGCCAGAGCGTCACGGCGATGTCCTCGCCGTTCGCCGTCGCGGTCTCGAGCTCCTGCAGCATCGCCGGCGTCGACGACGTCAGGTACTCCATCCCCTCGAGGCCGTACCCGGGGATGACCTCCTCGGTCGTCACGGCGTTCAGCCCCGACCCGGGCTCGATGCCGATGAGCCGGTTCCCGACGACGTCCGGATTCGCCGCGAGCTCCTCGAGCGTGTCGATCGGAGCGTCCTCGTTGACCGCGATGGTCAGCTTCGCCTCGTCGTTCCAGGCTCCGAGGTCGACGAGCTGGTCGCCGTACTGCTCCAGGTAGCTGCCGTGAGTGGTCGGCAGCCAGGTGTCCAGCGCCAGGTCGTAGCTCCCGGCGGCGAGCCCCGCGAAGCCGGGCGCCACGTCGATATCCGAGAGCTCGACGTCGTAGCCCTGCTCCTCGAGCACGGCGCCCCAGAGCGCCGACACCGCGATGCCCTCGTCCCAGCCCTGGAACACGGCCAAGCGCACGTCGGTGCGGTCGCCGTTGTCGACGGAGGCGGTGCTCGCCGGCCCCGCGACGGCCGACGCGCCGAGGGAGGCGACGACCGCGACCGACACGGCCGCGACGGCCGAGCGGGTCAGGACCACGGCGCGGCGGCTGCCGGCCCGGGCGACCCGGGCGGGCGAGGGCTTCCCCAGCGCTCCCGTCATCCGGTCGAGCACGATCGCGAGGATCACCACCGAGATGCCGGCCTCGAACCCGAGCGACACGTCGATCCGGTTGAGGCTCGCGACGACGTCGCCGCCCAGCCCGCCGGCGCCGACGATGCCGGCGATGACCACCATCGAGAGCGACAGCATGATCACCTGGTTGAGCCCTGCCAGGATCGACGGCAGCGCCAGCGGCAGCTGGATCTGGCGCAGGATCCGCCACTTCGACGAGCCGAACGCCTCCCCCGCCTCGACGAGCTCGGGGTCGACCCCGCGGATGCCGAGCTCGGTCAGGCGCACCCCCGGCGCCATCGCGAAGACGATCGTCGCGACGATGCCGGGCACGACTCCGACGCGGAAGAAGATCAGCGCCGGGATCAGGTACACGAACGCCGGCATGGTCTGCATCAGATCGAGCACCGGGCGGAGGATCGTGGAGGCCGTCCGGTTGCGCGCGGCGAGCACGCCCAGCGGCACGCTCAGCGCGATGGCGATCACGGAGGCGACCAGCACCAGCGCGAGCGAGTCCATCGCGTTCTCCCACTGGTCCACGCTCACGATCACCAAGAGCCCCACCGCGGTGCCGATCGCGAGGACCCACCCGCGCGCGGCATAGGCGAGCACCGCGAGGAACGCGATGATCACCCAGAACGGCGGAGTGGCGAGCACCGCGTCGACTCCCGTGTAGAGAGCGCCGAAGACGGTCCTGATCAGGTCGAAGACGGGCTGGAGGACCGCGGTGAGGGCGTCGATGCCGCTCTCGACGGCGTCGCCCAGGGGCAGGCGGATCATCGGACGCCCCCCTCGCTCGCGAGCACGGAGTCGTCGACGGGTCCGCCCGTCGCGTGCAGCGTGGCCGTGACGAGCTCCGTCGGGATCGTCGCCGGCGGCTCGATCACCGGCTGCTCCCCGGTCTGCGAGCTGATGTTGCCGAGGGCGGCCAGCAGCGTGACGCGCGGGATCGCCCCGAGCAGGCGTCCGCTCCCGTCGACGACCGCGACGGGCAGCTCCGTCTCGACGGCGGGCTCGATGATCTGGCTCAGCGCGGTGTCCGGAGCGACGGCGACGACGTCCGAGGTGACGACGGCCGAGAGGTCGACCTCGCTCCGGCGCACCTGCCCCATCACGTCGCGGTCGCGGACGGTTCCGACCAGTCGGCGTCCGGCGCCGACCACGAACGCCGCGGAGGTCTGCAGGTCGCGCATCCCGCGGAGCGCCGCGCGGGGCCCGGCGGCGAGGGTCACGACGGAGCGCGGCGGCTCCATCACGGCGGCGGCGGTCAGCACGCGCGCCCGATCGACGTCCTGGACGAACTGCGCGACGTAGTCGTTCGCCGGGTCGGTGAGGATCTCCTCCGGGGTGCCGATCTGGACGATGCGGCCGTCGCGCATGACGGCGATGCGGTCGCCGAGGAGCATCGCCTCGTTGAGGTCGTGGGTGATGAAGACGATCGTCTTCCCGAGCTCCTGTTGCAGCTCGATCAGCTGCTCCTGCATCTCGCGCCGGATGAGCGGATCGAGTGCCGAGAACGCCTCGTCCATCAGGACGATGCCCGTGTCGGCCGCGAGCGCGCGGGCGAGGCCGACGCGCTGGCGCATGCCTCCGGAGAGCTCGCCGGGCGTCGTGTCGTGCCAGCCGGCGAGTCCGGCGCGCTCGATCGCCAGCAGCGCGCGCTCGCGCCGCTGCTGAACGGGGACGCCCTGGATCTCGAGCGGGTAGGCGACGTTGTCGAGCACGGTGCGGTGCGGCAGCAGCGCGAAGTGCTGGAACACCATCGAGACGGACGAGCGGCGCACCCGCCGCAGCTCCCCCTCGGGCACTCCGGTGATGCTCGACCCGTCGATCAGGACCTCGCCCGCCGTCGGCTCCTGCAGGCCGTTGAGCATGCGGATCAGCGTGGACTTGCCGGAGCCCGAGAGCCCCATCACCACGAAGATCTCGCCGCGGCGCACGGCGAACGAGGCGTCGATCACCGCCGCGGTCCCGGAGGAGCCGAGGTCGTCCCGGTCGGCGCCCGCCCGCAGTCGCCTCACCGCCTCGTCGGGACGCCGTCCGAAGACCTTGAAGAGCCCTCTCGCCTCGAGGGCGGGAACGGCGAGGTCCTCGAGGACCACTCCGCCCGCGGGCTCGCTGATGTCGTTCTGGTTCTGCTGCACGTACGCTCCGTCGGGGCGCAGGACGGATCCCGCGCTCTCTCATCTCGTGGTGCCGGGTCGGGGCGCGTGGGACTCCCCGGAGCGGGCCTCCGCGTGCTGCCCGCCGCGCGACGCAGGCGGGGGATGGAGGCGTCCGGGGTGTGTCCGAGACGGCCTCGGGGCCGCCTCCGCTCCCGCTGACCGTACGCTCGCGGCTCTCCGTCACGGGGACGGGGCACGGGCGCGGACCGGTTCATCGGGGTCTCGAAGACCGCCGTCCACGGTAGCCGCGGAGCCCCGATCCGGCAAATGTCGGACTAATGGAGGAGGGGTGTCAGCGGCCGCGCGCGTCCGCGTCGTCAGCGAGGAACCCCAGATCAGGGCTCATTACGCTTCGTTGCTCGATCGTTACCCGACCCTCCCTGGAGAACCGACCGGCAGTCCGGATCAGGCCGTCGTGTCCCCCGACGGACCGGACGGAGCAGCGGCTCCCACTCCGCTCACCGGCTCGCCCTGCCACGACTCGAGCACCCACTCCGAGCCGCCGCCCACGAGCACGACGACGCCGGTGTTGTCGAGCAGGTGATCGGCGATGAAGCGCGCGTCGAGGTCCTTCGAGCGCAGCCCCGCCCAGCAGCGGATCGCCGCCCCGTGGCTGACCAGCGCGACCGTGCCGTGCCCCGACGACTCCGCCTCCGCGACGACGGAGTCGTACCGCGCCGCGAACTCCTCGCCCGTCTCGCCCCCGGCGAGCCTCAGCCCGGTCTCGCCGCCGGCCCAGCGGAACACGGTGCCCATGTACTCCTCGACCGCGGCCTCGTCGCCGCGCATCTCGAGACCGGCGGCCGCGATCTCGCGGATCCCGTCGCGCTCGATCGGCTCGAGCCCCAGGGCCGCCGCGAGCGGCGCCGCCGTCTCCTGGGTCCGGCGCATCGTCGAGACGTAGAGCGCGCCGATGCCCTCACCGGCGAGCGTCTCGGGCAGCAGCTCCGCCTGGGTGCGTCCGAGCTCGGTCAACCCGGGTCCGGGGATGCGGGTGTCGAGGAGCCCGGCGACGTTCGAGGGCGTCTGGCCGTGGCGGATGAGGAGCAGGCGCATCCGTCCACGGTACCCGCCGCGCATCCAGGGAACCCCGGCCTCGGCCCAGGGCCACGGCTCCCGCCCCGCGCGCACCCCCTGTGCCAGAATGACCGGGACCGAAGGGACGCGCCTGTGCCGACACGATCAGGACGCAGCTCCGGAGTGACCCTGCACGACGTCGCGCGAGAGGCCGGCGTCTCGCTCGCCACCGCCTCGCGATCGCTGAACGGCAGTCAGCGCAAGGTCGCCGAGGAGTACCGGGTCCGCGTGCTCGCGGCCGCCCAGCGCCTCGGCTATTCCCCCAACCTCTCGGCCCAGGCCGTCGCCAAGGGCTCGACCAGCACGGTCGCCCTGATCGTCAGCGACATCGCCGACCCCTACTTCTCGACCATCGCCGCGGGCGTCGCGGGAGCGGCGGAGCAGCTCGGCCTCGTCGTCACGATGGCCGTCACCGGCCGCGACTCCGCCCGCGAGCTCGCCATCGTGCGGGCCCTGCGCGGCGCGCGGCCGCGGGTGATGATCCTCGCGGGCAGCCGCTTCGCCGGCGAGGACGAGCGCGACGCGCTCATCGCCGAGCTCACCTCCTTCGAGGCCGCCGGCGGCCGCGTCGTGCTGATCAGCCAGGGCGGACTGCCGTTCCCGACCGTCGTGCTCGACAACCGCGCGGGTGCGCGAGCGCTGGCCGAGGCTCTCGTCGAGCAGGGCTACCGGCGCTTCGGAGTCGTGTCCGGCAGCCCCGCGATCCTCACGTCGCACGATCGCGTGCAGGGCTTCCGCGAGGGGCTCGAGGCGCACGGCATCGCCCTCGACGACGCGCTCGTGGTCGAGGCGCCCTTCTCGCGCGACGGCGGATTCGACGGCGCCACGAGGCTCCTCGCCGAGCACCGCGACGAGATCGACCTCGTCTTCGCCGTGAGCGACGTGATGGCGATGGGAGTCTCCTCCGCCCTGCGCGCGGCCGGGATCGAGCCCGGCGCCGACCTCGGCGTCGCGGGCTTCGACGACATCCCCACGGTGCGCGACGTGCACCCCGCGCTCACGACCGTGGCCGTGCCGCTGCGCGAGCTGGGCGAGCGCTCCCTCGCCGTCGCGCTCGGCGACGACGACGCTCCCGCCGAGCCCGTCGCGACCTCGGTGGTCCTCCGCGCGAGCACTCCGGGGCCCCGAGCGACGTAAGGTGTGCTCACACGCGCCCGCGGACGGGCGGGTCCCGCGCTGACGCGGGCTCGGACGGTCCCTGCGACAGGGCGCCGCCGATCACAGAGAGCCACGGTGCCCCGATGCCGGAAGACAAGCCCGCGCCCCGGGCTCCCAGCATCTACGACGTCGCGCGCGCCGCCGGAGTCTCGCACCAGACCGTCTCGCGCGTCCTGAACGACCACCCGAGCCTGCGCGCCGAGACCAAGCGCCGCGTCCTCGCAGTGATGGCCGACCTCGACTACCGTCCCAACCTCGCCGCCCGCGCGCTGGTCACCAGCCGCACGCGCACCGTCGGCGTGCTCTCCTCGCAGAGCCTCCAGTACGGCCCGGCGTCGAGCATCCAGGCGATCGAGGTCGCCGCGCGCGATGCCGGCTACCTCGTCGTCACCGCCAACGTCGACGGCACCGACGGCGAGTCGATCCAGGCCGGGATCCGCCACCTGCTGAACCAGGCGGTCGAGGGTCTCGTGGTCATCGCGCCGCAGATCCGCGTGTTCGACATCCTCTCGGGAGCCGCGCTGCGGATCCCGCACGTGACCCTGCAGACCTCGGACGACTCCCGCGACGACGCGCTCTACGTCGACCAGATGGCGGGGGCGCGCCTGGCCACCGCGCACCTGATCGACCTCGGGCACACCGAGATCGTGCACCTGGCCGGCCCGCAGGACTGGATCGAGGCGGAGGCGCGGATGCGCGGCTTCCTGGCCGAGCTCGACGACCGCGACATCGCGATGCGACCGCCGCTCCTGGGCGACTGGAGCGCCGAGCGCGGCCACCGCGTAGGCCTGGAGCTCGCGCGGTTCCTCGACTTCACGGCCGTCTTCGCCGCGAACGACCAGATGGCGCTGGGCCTGCTGAGCGCCTTCCACGAGCGCGGAATCCGGGTGCCCGAGGACGTCAGCGTGATCGGCTACGACGACATCCCCGAGGCCGCGTTCTACTGGCCGCCGCTGACGAGCGTCCGCCAGGACTTCGCCGAGCTCGGCCGCCGCTGCATGGCGACGCTGCTCAGCCTGATCGAGGGCGAGCGGCCGGAGCCGGCGCCGCCGATCGAGCCGCAGCTCGTCGTCCGCGGGTCCACCGCGGTGCCCCGCACCCTGCGCCCGGTAGGCGTCGCGGAGCGTCCGTCACCGCGCGCCGTTACCGAGTCGCAACTTTCCCGGTGGCACGAAAGCGATCCACGGGTCTAGCATCACTCCATGTGATCGCTCACATGAGCGCTCACATCCCCGCCCCGCAACCGGGAGCGGCCCCTCCCACTGCATTCAATGACGAAGGAATCACAGTGACCACTATGAAGCGCTCCCTCCTCGCCGGCCTCGCCGGCGGAGCGATGATCCTCTCCCTCGCAGCCTGCTCCAGCGGCGGCGACTCGGGCAGCGGCGACGGCGGCGGCGAAGGCGGACTGGTCGGCGTCGCGATGCCGACGAAGTCCTCCGAGCGCTGGATCGCCGACGGCGACAACGTCAAGTCGCAGCTCGAGGAGGCCGGCTACGAGGTCGACCTGCAGTACGCCGAGGACGACATCCCCACCCAGGTCTCGCAGCTCGAGAACATGATCACCAAGGGCGCCAAGGCCCTGATCATCGCCTCGATCGACGGCACCACCCTCACGAGCGTGCTCGAGGAGGCGGCCGCGAACGACATCCCGGTCATCGCCTACGACCGCCTCATCCGCGACTCGGCCAACGTCGACTACTACGCGACCTTCGACAACTACAAGGTCGGCGTGCAGCAGGCCACCTCGCTCCTCGCGGGCCTCGGCCTGACCGACCTGACCGGAGCCCCCGCCGCCGACGCGCCGGCCGGCCCGTTCAACATCGAGCTGTTCGCCGGAAGCCCCGACGACAACAACGCCACGTTCTTCTTCAACGGCGCGATGGACACCCTCAAGCCCTTCATGGACGACGGAACCCTCGTCGTCAAGAGCGACGAGACCGAGTTCACCACCGTCGCCACGCTGCGCTGGGACCCCGAGGTCGCCCAGAGCCGCATGGAGGACATCCTGACCAAGTCGTACTCCGACGGATCCCAGGTCCAGGGCGTCCTCTCGCCCTACGACGGCCTCAGCCGCGGCATCATCTCGGCCCTGACCGACGCCGGCTACACCGTCGGAACCGACTTCCCGATCATCACCGGCCAGGACGCCGAGCTCGACTCGGTCAAGGCGATCATCTCCGGTGAGCAGTACGCGACCATCTACAAGGACACCCGCGAGCTCGCGGCCGAGGCCGTCACCATGGCGCAGGCCGTCCTCGAGGGCACCGAGCCCGAGGTCAACGACACCGAGACCTACGACAACGGCGAGAAGGTCGTCCCGTCGTACCTCCTCGAGCCCGTCATCGTGACCAAGGACGACATCGAGTCGGTCCTGGTCGACGGCGGCTACTACACCGACGCCGAAATCAACGGTTAATCGCGAACCTCGGTGGGGTGATCTGCGGCGCTGTCGTCGGGCGCGATGGTTCCACCATCGCTTCCTCCTCCGCCTTGCAGCTCACCCCACCGAGAACCGCGACCGCCCTCCAGGAGGAGGAGCTCCGCGACAGCCCTCCCGAGGAGGAGCCGCCGCGGATGCCCTCCTGAGGAGGAGCCGTTGCGTCACTCCTCTTAACAAAGAGGAGCGGAAGCGAGCGAGGCCTCCCCGAGGGGCCGTGACCGGATCGGCGCCCGAGAAGGTGCGGGTCGCGAGTCGGTACTGAACGATCCGAGCCGGGTCCCCGAGAGGGGGCCCGGCTCCCTGAAGGAGTGAGGCGTAGTGAGCACCAACATTCTCGAGATGCGCGGGATCACCAAGACGTTCCCGGGTGTCAAAGCGCTGCAGGACGTGACCCTGAACGCCGCGCGCGGCGAGGTGCACGCGATCTGCGGCGAGAACGGCGCCGGCAAGTCGACGCTGATGAAGGTCCTGTCCGGGGTCTACCCGCACGGCACCTACGAGGGCGACATCGTCTTCGAGGGCGACGTGATGCAGTTCGGCAGCATCCGCGACTCGGAGGCCAAGGGCATCGTCATCATCCACCAGGAGCTGGCCCTCAGCCCCTACCTCTCGATCGCCGAGAACATCTTCCTCGGCAACGAGGTCCGCGGATTCGCGGGGCTGATCGACTGGAACAAGACCAACCAGGAGGCGGCCGCGCTGCTCGCCCGGGTGGGTCTGAAGGAGAACCCCACGACGAAGATCCAGGAGATCGGAGTCGGCAAGCAGCAGCTCGTCGAGATCGCCAAGGCGCTCTCCAAGCGGGTCAAGCTGCTCATCCTCGACGAGCCCACCGCGGCGCTCAACGACGAGGACTCGGACCACCTGCTCGACCTGATCCTGCACCTCAAGGAGCAGGGCATCACGTCGCTGATCATCAGCCACAAGCTGAACGAGATCAAGAAGATCGCGGACACCGTGACGGTCATCCGCGACGGCAAGACGATCGAGACGATCGCTCACGACGACGTGACCGAGGACCGGATCATCAAGGACATGGTCGGCCGCGACCTCGACCACCGCTACCCGGACCACACCCCGCACATCGGCGAGGAGATCCTCCGCGTCGTGGACTGGACCGCCCACCACCCGCAGGACCCGACTCGCGTCATGGTCGACAAAGTGAACCTCACGGTGCACCGCGGCGAGATCGTCGGCATCGCCGGACTCATGGGCGCGGGTCGCACCGAGTTCGCGATGAGCCTCTTCGGCCGCTCTTACGGCAGCCGGATCTCGGGCCAGGTCTTCAAGGCCGGCAAGGAGATCAAGATGCGCAACGTGTCGGAGGCGATCGCCCACGGGCTCGCCTACGCCACGGAGGACCGCAAGCACTACGGCCTCAACCTCATCGACGACATCAAGCGGAACATCTCGCTCGCCTCGCTCGAGAAGGTGTCGAAGGGCGGACTCGTCGACGACAACCGCGAGTTCGAGGTCGCGAACGAGTACCGCGGCAGCATGAACATCAAGTCGCCGACCGTGCTCGCCAAGACCGGCAAGCTCTCGGGCGGCAACCAGCAGAAGGTCGTCCTGTCGAAGTGGATCTACTCCGACCCCGACGTCCTGATCCTCGACGAGCCCACCCGCGGCATCGACGTGGGAGCGAAGTACGAGATCTACACCATCATCAACAAGCTCGCGGCGGCGGGTAAGGGGATCATCGTCATCTCCTCCGAGCTCCCCGAGCTGCTCGGCATCTGCGACCGCGTGTACGCGCTGTCGGAGGGCCGGATCACGGGCGAGCTGCCCATCGCCGAGGCGACCCCCGAGGCGGTCCTCACCCTCATGACCCAGGAGAAGCAACGATGACCGATCTGCAGAACACCCCGCCCACGGCGGCGGGCGCGCAGGTGAACCCCACCGAGAACGCTTTCACGAAGCGCCTCAGCCACGTGCTGGGCGACCTCGGCAAGAACGGCATCTTCATCGCCCTCATCGTGGTGGTGCTGCTGTTCCAGATCATGACCGAGGGGATCCTGCTGCGCCCGCAGAACATCTCCAACCTGATCGTCCAGAACGGCTACATCCTGATCCTCGCCATCGGCATGGTGATGGTCATCGTGGCCGGGCACATCGACCTCTCGGTCGGCTCGGTCGCCGCGTTCGTCGGAGCCGTCTCGGGCGTCTTCGCGGTCACCATGGGTCTCCCGTGGTGGCTGTCGATCATCCTGTCGCTCGGCATCGGCGCCCTCGTCGGCGCCTGGCAGGGCTTCTGGATCGCGTACGTCGGCATACCCGCGTTCATCGTGACGTTGGCGGGCATGCTGATCTTCCGCGGCCTCGCGCTCGTCGTCCTCGGCAACGCGAACATCGGCTCGTTCCCGATCGAGTACCGCGCGCTGGGCAACGGCTTCCTCACCGACCTGTTCGGCGAGACCGCGCTCGACCCGCTGTCGCTCGGAGTCGGCGCGCTCGCGATCATCGCGTTCACCGTGCAGTCGCTGCGCACCCGCCGCGGCCGCCAGAAGTACAACCAGAGCGTCGAGCCGGGCGTCTGGTTCGTCACCAAGCTCGTCCTCGTCGCGCTCGTGATCGGCGCCTTCGCCTTCGCGCTCTCCACCTTCAAGGGCATCCCGGTGACCCTGATCGTGCTGGCCGTGCTCGTGCTGGTCTACGGCGTCGTGATGAACCGCTCGGTCTTCGGCCGCCACGTCTACGCGATCGGCGGCAACCTGCACGCCGCGGAGCTGTCGGGCATCAAGACCCGCAACGTGACCTTCTGGCTGTTCGTCAACATGGGCGTCCTCGCCGCCCTCGCCGGACTCGTCTTCACCGCCCGCCTGAACCTCGCCGGCCCGAAGGCCGGAGACGGCTTCGAGCTCGAGGCCATCTCGGCCGCCTTCATCGGCGGCGCGGCGGTCCAGGGCGGCGTCGGCACCATCGGCGGCGCGATCCTCGGTGGTCTGATCATCGGCGTCCTGAACAACGGCATGTCGATCATGGGCATCGGCATCGAGTGGCAGCAGGCGGTCAAGGGCCTCGTGCTCCTGCTCGCGGTCGCCTTCGACGTCTACAACAAGCGCCGCGCAGGCGGACGCTGATCGGAGTCCCGTGCCCGACTGGTCGCGGTTCCTCCCGCTGAGCGCTCGGCCCGACGTCGACGAGTCGGGGGTCAGCAACGACTGGCGCCCGCTCGTCGCCGATCGACTCGATCGCCTCGCGGTACTGGCCGCCTCCCCCTCCTTCCTGGAGGAGGAGGCGGCCGGTGCCGTCTCCGCCCCCTCCACCCCTCCTCCCTCCGCCGCCGCCGTGCTCGGCGAGCTCGTGGTGCGGCTCTCGAGCAGCACCGGCCAGCGCCTCGCCACCCGCGTCGGCGCCAGGGAGGCGGGCTCCCCTCCCCCGGCCGAGGAGATCCCCGGCGCTCTCACGGCGCTCGCCTCGGCCCGGCGCTCCGGCTCCGGGTCCCGCGGCGTGGCCGACCTGGTCGACGTCGTCCGGGTCGAGCTGAGCCTCGTCACCGGAGTCGACCTGCCGCCCCGCGTCTCGGGTGCGATCGCGATGGAGCGGATGCAGCGCGCGCCGCTCCCGATCCGCGCCGCGCTCCGCGGCCGCTCCCTCGTCGCGACGGACGCCGGCTGGGAGCTGGGCCTCGGCCCGGCCGTCCGCGCGCCGGCCGAGGTGCTGCTGCGCTTCCTCCTCGGGCTCGGCCCGTTCCCGGACGCGCCGCCCGCCGACGCGTAGGGCGGAGCCGTCCGCCCCCGCTGCGAACTCCCCCGTACGAACTGCAGGCCTCCGCACGATCTGCAGGCCCGCGCACGATCTGCAGGGCCGTGCACGATCTGCAGGGCACTGTGCGATCTGCAGGGGATGTGCACCCGGCGCGACGGCAGCAGGCGGAGGAATCCGCTTGCCGGCCCGGATCCCCTGCGAATCGTGCACCGGCCGCTCCGAGCCCGCACACCGCCGACCTCCGGCCCGGAGACCAGGACGTCGGACAGCGCCCGTAGCATCGGGGCATGAACCGCTCGCTGCCGAGAAGCTCACCGTCCGCCCGCGGAGTGGACGCCGCCGGCGTCCTCGCCCTCGTCGACTCCCTCGAGGAGGCGCCCGGCATCGAGCTGCACGGGCTCGTGCTGGTGCGCGGCGGGAGCGTCGTCGCCGAGGGCTGGTGGGCGCCGTACTCGGCCGAGCGGCTGCACCTGCTCTACTCCTACTCCAAGAGCTTCACGGCGACGGCGGTCGGCCTCGCCGTCGCCGAGGGGCTCGTCGATCTCGACGCCACCGTGCTCTCCTACTTCCCGGAGCTCGACGCCGAGGTGACGGACGAGCGCTCGCGCGCGATCCGCGTCCGGCACGTGCTCGCGATGGCGAGCGGGCACCGCGAGGAGACGATCGACCGCGCGCGGGCGATCGATCCGGTCGACATGGTCCGCGGCTTCCTCCTCGTGCCGCCCGACGAGGAGCCGGGCGCGCTCTTCGCCTACAACCAGCCGTGCACCTTCGCGGCCGCCGCGATCGTGCAGCGGGTGAGCGGGGAGTCGCTGGTCGACTACCTCCGGCCGCGGCTGCTCGATCCGCTGGGGATCGGCGAGGTCGCGTGGCTGCGCGACGCCTCCGGTCGCGAGATCGGCTACAGCGGACTGCACGCCACGACCGAGGCCGCGGCGGCGCTCGCGCTGCTGTACCAGCAGGAGGGCCGCTGGGACTCGGAGCAGCTGCTGAGCGCGGAGTGGGTCGCGGAGGCGTCGACCTCGCAGGTGCCGACATCGCAGGAGGAGAACGACGACTGGTCCGGCGGCTACGGCTTCCAGTTCTGGCGCTCGCAGCACGGCTACCGGGCCGACGGCGCCTACGGGCAGTTCGGCCTCGTACTGCCCGAGCACGACGCGGTGCTCGCGATCACCGGCCAGACGACCGACACCGAGGGTCTGCTCGCGCGGGTCTGGGAGCACCTGCTGCCGGCGCTCCAGCCGGAGGGCGCCGTCGCCCCGACCGAGGCGGAGGAGGCGCTCGCGACGCGCCTCGGCGCCCTCGGCCTCCCTCCGCTCGCCCCTGCCGCCGTCGACGTGGCGCCCGGTCGCTACCGGCCGTCGCACTCGGACGTCCTCTCGCTGACCGGTCTCGAGCTCTCGGGCGAGCCCGCGGGCTGGACGCTCGCGCTGATCGAGGGCGAGGACCGGCTGCTCGTCGCGCCGGGATCCGGGGCGTGGATGACGACGGACGTCCTGGCCTCGAGCGCCGGTCGCGGCCCCGACGGCGAGCTGCTCGTCGACGTGCTGTTCCTCGAGACGCCGCATCGACTGCACCTCGTGCTCGACGCCGCCGCCGCGACGTTCACCGCGCGCTGGGCGACGGAGCCGCTGCACGCCGGCCCGCTGCGCGAGCTGCGCGCCCCACGCTGACACAGGGAGGGGCACCCCCCTCGTGCATGTCGACGTCGCCCTGTACGGTGGATCGCAGGAATGTTGACGTGAACACTCGCGCAGTCCCCGTGCAAAGGAGCACAGAATGACGACTCGATTCAGACCGTTCGGATGGGCGGTGACGGCTCTCGTCGTCACGGGCCTCCTGGGAGCAGGAGCGCCCGCCCTCGCGGCGCCGCTCGCGAGCGCGGTGGTGACCGATCCCGCCGACGGAGTGCCGCGCGCGGATCCGCCGCCCGTGTACGACTCCTTCCCCGCGATCCAGGATCCGGGCCGGAGTGCGGCCGGATACTTCCAGCCGAGCTGGTACGACACCGACGGGCGCCACATCCAGGCGCACGGCGGGCAGATCGTCACGGTGCAGGAGGACGGCGCCGATGTGCACTACTGGTACGGCGAGGACCGCACGAAGGGCTACTACAACAGCCCCGGAGTCGCCGTGTACCGCTCGACCGACGGGATGAACTGGGAGAACCGCGGCACGGCGCTGCGCAGCGTCCAGACCCCCGAGGAGCTCGAGCAGCCCTATTTCGACGCCCTCTACGACACCGTCGACGACGCCGGAGTGCCGCGCGCCGACCGGATCGCCGAGATCGACTACCACCTCGACACGAACCAGACCTCGCCCAACACCGCGATCTTCGAGCGCCCGAAGGTGCTCTACAACGAGAAGAACGACCAGTGGGTGATGTGGTGGCACTCCGACGGCCGCATCACGCCGGGCGGCAGCACGTATGCGCGGTCGTTCGCCGCGGTCGCGGTCTCGGACAGCCCGACCGGTCCGTTCACGATGACCGGCGCCTACCGCCTCTACAACCGCACCGACTACCGGGCGTGCATCTCGGCGGCCGTGCCGGGCCAGGCCCGCGACATGACCGTCTTCCAGGACGAGGACGGCACCGCGTACATCTCCTACTCCTCCGAGGAGAACCGGAGCCTCTACATCGCCAAGCTCGACGCCGACTACACCAACGTCGAGCGCACGACGACCACGGACACCCTGGACGCGAACCAGTACTCGGCCGACGGCACCTACCCGTACGTCTTCGCCGACGGGACGCCCGGCGCCCCGGTGCGCGGGACGGACTTCCAGATCGTGAAGGAGTGCGGCGTCCTGGAGGCGCCCGCGATCTTCGCCGAGGGCGGGAAGTACTACACGCTCGCCTCGGGTGCGACCGGATGGGCGCCGAACCCGCAGACCTACTACACGGCCGACAGCGTGCTCGGACCGTGGATCCGCGGCGTCCAGGCCGGCGACCCGTACGAGAACGTGGCGTACAACCAGATCCCGGAGGGCGGCGACGGACTCCTCTCGGTCGGCGACGGCCGCAAGACCACCTTCGGCTCGCAGTCGACGAACGTCCTGACCCTCGGCGCCGGCAGGCACGTGTACATGGGCGACCGGTGGAACGACGGCGCGGCCGACTCGAACTACGTCTGGCTGCCGATGACCATCGGCGAGAACGGGCGCCTCGAGATGCGCAATCCCGCCGTCGAGGACCCGGCGCGCTGGGCCGACGGCTGGGACGCGTCGTACTGGGACGACAAGGGCGTCGGAGCCGGCCTCTGGTCGGTCGTCGACGACCGCCTCCCCGACACCGTCACCCGCGCGGCCGACATCGGCGCGAAGCTGCCCGCGACCGTCTCGGTCCGCTCCCCCGGCGGCACGCGCGACGTGGCCGTCGAGTGGGCGCCGACCGGTCCGAACGTCCTGGGCACGCTCAGCGTCACGGGCGTGCTGGCCGGCGACGCCGAGTACTCGGACGGACGCCGCTTCACCCGCACCATCGAGGTCGCCGAGCCCGGGATCGCGAACCTCGCGCGCCTGGCGACGGTGACGACGACGAGCCGCTCGGACCTCGCTCCGAAGCTCGTCGACGGCGACCTGAAGGGCAAGGGCTGGGACGACTGGACCTCCACCGGGTACCCGCGCGACAGCCGCCTGACCTTCACCTGGGGCTCGCCGCAGGACCTCGACTCGCTCACCGTGCACACCTACAAGGACGGAGCCGCGAGCTGGCCCTCGAGGATCGAGGTCGAGTACCAGGTCGACGGCGCCTGGCGCACGTCGACCGTCGCGGCGACCCTGACCCAGGTCGCGACCGACGCGGCGCCGACCGTGGCACTGGATCTCTCCTCCCTCCCCGACACCGCGGCCGTGCGCCTGCACCTCACCAGTGCGGCGAACACCTGGCAGTCGATCTCGGAGGTCGAGATCTGGGGCGAGGCGCCTCCGGTCAACCTGTGCCGGATCGCCGGCTCGAGCGTGAGCGCGTCCTTCAGCCAGACGGAGTGGGCGACCCTGCCTGCGGCGAACGCGTGCGACGGGAACGCGGCGACCGCCTGGTCGACGTGGTCGAGCGCGCCGCTGCGGAGCAGCGCGGACCTCACGCTGACCACCGCCGCGTCCCACCGCGTCGACCGGGTGACGTTCACCAACATCGAGGGCACGATCGCGTCGGCGAGCGTGGCGTACCGGGGCACCGACGGCGTGTGGCGCCCGACCACCGCGCAGACCGCTCCGGTCGCGGCGAACGGCGCGGCCACCACGCTGACGTTCGGCGCCGTCACGGCGACGGGACTGCGGATCACCTTCGCGACTCCGGACTCGTTCGTGAAGATCACCGAGATCGTGGTGCCGGAGGCCGCCGCCCCGGCGGTCGTGGCCCCCGTCAGCGTCACGAGCCGCTGCATCGCCAAGAAGGCCGTCCTGACGGTCACCACGGCGAACGGCTCGGCGATGCCGATCGACGTGACCGTGCGCTCGGCCTACGGGCAGAAGGCGTTCTCGCAGGTCGCTCCGGGAGCGAACGCGACGCACGCGTTCACGACGCGCCTGGCCACCGCACCGGCGGGCCAGGTGACGGTGACCGCGGTCGGCGGCGGGGAGACGCTCGAGCAGACCGTCGCCTACCCGGCGCGGAGCTGCTGACCCGGAGCGCTGAAGGGAGCCCCGGTCGGGTGGACATCGTCCCCCGACCGGGGCTCCTCCGTGTGACGGCGCGAGTCGGCGTGCACCGGAAGAGGGGTCTCGGAGCGGACGGCGGCACTGGTACGAAGGACTCGCCGCTCGCAGTGCCGCTCGGCAGAACCAGGATCCACGCGTGACCCGCTCCGCCCGCACGGCCGCCCTCGCCGCCGCCGCCCCGACCGCCGGCCTCGTGCTGGCGCTCCTCTTCGCCACCGCCGCAGCCGCCCCCGAGGCCGTGCCGCAGACTCCCGGGACGGCGGTCGCGGAGCCGTCCGCGACTCCGACCGCGACTCCGACGACGACGCCGAGCCCCGTGGACTCGATCAGGAGCCCGCGCTCGAGTGCCGCCGGTGCCGTCGACGGCGTCGCGGAGGAGCGCCCCGAGGGCACCGACCTCGACGGGACCCCGGAGCCGCAGGTGTCCGCGCCGGTTCCGCCCGCCGCACCGGCTCCCGCGCCCTCGATCGCACCGAGCGTGCCGGAGGAGCAGTCGACGGACGGCGTCGACGTCGGCGTCTCGATCGATCCCCCGGTCGACGGCGGTGCTCTGACCATGACCGTCGCGGGCGACGCGGCCGCGCTGACCGAGTCCGGGTCCACCGCCACGGCCCGCCGCTTCCTCGGCGTCCTGCCGACCGTCACGGTGCGCGACACCCGCGATCCGGACGCGGTGCCGGAGGGCGCGGACTGGTCCGTGCTCGGCACCGCCGCCGACCTCACGGGCGACGACGGGCAGCCGGCGCTCGGAGTCGAGCACCTGGGCTGGGCGCCCCGGCTGCTCGAGGGAGAGGGCCCCGTCGTCGCGGGACCGGCCGTCCGGACCGTGCTCGACGGCGGCACGGAGGGACCGCGCCCCGGACTCGTCTCGGCCGAGCTGCTCGCCCTGGCCGACGGGGCGGCGGCCCGGCCCGGCCGGTGGACCGCGGACGCCGAGCTGGTGCTGCGCACCGCGCCGTCCGTCCGCGCGGGCGGCTACGCCTCCGTCGTCACCCTCTCGCTCTTCGAGTGAGCGCGGCTCGCGGCCACCCGTGATCGAGTCGTAGGCTGATCCGACCGCTGCAGGCGGATCGGACAGGATCGATCCGCTTCGATCACACTCGAGCACACGGGACGAGACATGTCGACGACGACCGCCCAGCCCTTCACCGGCCCCCTCCGCCGCCGCTTCGGCGCCGCCCTCGACGCGGAGGCGCTGGTCCCCCTCCTGGCCGCCGCCCGGCTCCCCCTCGGGGTGCTCGAGCACGCGCCGACCCTCGAGGCGCTCCGGCGCCGTGCGGAGGAGGACCTCGGCACGCCGTGGCCGCAGCCGCTGCTCTCGCACTACGCCCGCTACGCCCGCGACGGCAACCGGACCGACTACGAGGGCCGCATCGGCGAGCGCCAGCGCCGCCTCACCCGCGCCGCCGTGCTCGCGACGGCCACCGGCGAGCAGCCCTGGCTCGACGAGACGGCCGACGGCGTGCAGCTGCTGTGCGAGCAGAGCAGCTGGAGCTGGGCCGCGCACGACGACGCACTGCCCCTGCTCGGCCGGGTCGTCCCTCCGATCGACCGCCCCTACCTGGATCTCGGAGCGGGTGAGGTGGTCGGGCAGCTGGCCTGGATCGACGCCTTGCTGGGCGAGCCGCTCGGCCGACGGGCCCCTGGCCTGCGCGAGCGGATGCGTGCCGAGACGCGGACGCGCGTGATCCGGCCGTTCCTCGACCGGCGCGACTGGCACTGGCTCGGGCTCGACGGCGACGTGCACAACTGGAACCCGTGGATCCACGGCAACGTCCTGCTCGCCGCCGTCGCGCTGGTCGACGACCCGGAGGAGCGGGCCGACGTCATCGCGCTGGTGCTCGAGGGGCTCGACCGGTTCCTGGACTCGCTGCCGGCGGACGGCGCGATCGACGAGGGCTTCGCCTACTGGTGGAACGGCGCCGGCCGGGCGCTCGAGACCCTGGAGCTGCTGGCGGAGGCGACCGACGGCGCGCTCGACGCCTCCGACCTGCCCGTCGTGCGGCAGGCCGTGCGGTTCCCCCACCGGATGCACCTCGGCGGTGCGTGGTACGCGAACGTCGCCGACGGGCCGGCGCGCGCCTCCGACACTCTGCCCTGGCACGTGCTGCACCGCTGGGGGCGGCGGATCGGGGACCGGGACGTGATCGCGCACGCCGCCGCCCTGCGCCGGCCGGCCGAGCCGCTCGCCGATCCGGCGGCCGGGCTCGGGCGCCTCGTCCGCGCCCTCTCGGACCGGCAGTGGATCGCGGCCGAGCCCGGGCCGGCACCCCTCGTCTCCCCCACCTGGCTGCCGTCGGTGCAGCTCCTCGTGACGCGCGAGCACCCGGGCGGCGCGGAGGGTCTGGGCCTCGTCGTCAAGGGCGGGCACAACGGCGAGCACCACAACCACCTCGACGTCGGGAGCGTGATCGTGGCGCTGGACGGCGTGCCCGTGCTGGTCGACGCCGGACAGCCGACGTACACGTCGCAGACCTTCGGCCCTGAGCGGTACGGCATCCGCGCGATGCAGAGCCGCTGGCACTCCGCTCCGGCACCGTGGGGTCTCGAGCAGGGGGTCGGCCGCGGCTTCGGCGCGTCGGACGTCTCGTCGGGGCCGGCCGGGCTGCTGCTCGAGCTCGCCACCGCGTACCCCCTGCCCGCCGGATCGAGCCTGAGGCGCCGCGCTCGGCGCGAGGGGGCGCAGGTCGTCGTCGAGGACGAGTGGCGCCTGCCCCGCCCCCCGAGCGTCGTGGTGGACGGCGTCGAGGTGCACCTGCTGATCGCGGGAGACGTGGAGCTGCAGGACGGCGCCGCGGTCGTGACTCCGATCGAGGGGGCGAGGCGGCTGAGGGTCGAGTGGACCGGCGCCGAGGCGACGACGGAGGAGTGGCTGCTCGAGGATCCGCTGCTCGAGGCGAGCTGGGGGGAGCGGCTGACACGGCTGACCCTGACGGTCGCCGCGGAGGGCGCCGAGGTCTTCGAGGGCGCGCTGCGCGTCACGGCGTCGGTGGTCTGAGGGCTCGGCCCTGCGCGGACCGGCCGTTCAGCGACACTCGGCGGGAATGCGCTTGCCCCCGATCGATCCGCGGTCCTACACTCTGGTAAACGCTTTCCGTCCGGCCCGTCGGCCGATCGGGGCACCGCACAGCAGAAGGGCCTCCCGTGTCAGAGTCGACCACCCCCGCCACCACCTCCGCCGAACCGCGGACCCTCGGCATCATCATGAACGGCGTCTCGGGCCGCATGGGATACCGTCAGCACCTCGTCCGCTCGATCCTCGCGATCCGCGAGCAGGGCGGCGTGCTGCTCTCGGACGGCACCCGAGTGCAGCTCGAGCCGCTGCTCGTCGGCCGCAGCGAGGCCAAGCTCGCCGAGCTCGCCGCGAAGCACGGTCTGCAGCACTGGACCACCGACCTCGACGCCGCGCTCGCCGACCCGAAGTGGCAGATCTACGCCGACTTTCTGGTCACCAAGGCCCGCGTCCCCGCGTTGAAGAAGGCCATCGCCGCCGGCAAGGACATCTACACCGAGAAGCCCACCGCCGAGAGCTACGCCGAGGCGCTCGAGATCGCCGAGCTGGCCGAGGAGGCCGGCATCAAGAACGGCGTCGTGCACGACAAGCTCTACCTGCCCGGCCTGCAGAAGCTCAAGCGCCTGATCGACTCCGGATTCTTCGGCCGCATCCTCTCGGTGCGCGGCGAGTTCGGCTACTGGGTCTTCGAGGGCGACTGGCAGGACGCTCAGCGCCCCAGCTGGAACTACCGCAAGGAGGACGGCGGCGGCATCATCGTCGACATGTTCCCGCACTGGAACTACGTGCTCGAGAACCTGTTCGGCGCCGTCGAGGGCGTCTACGCCAAGGCCGCGACCCACATCCCGGTGCGCGTGGACGAGAACGGCGACGAGTACACCGCCACCGCCGACGACGCGGCCTACGCGATCTTCGACGTCGCGGGAGGCGCGACCGTGCAGCTCAACTCCTCCTGGGCCGTGCGCGTGAACCGCCCGGAGCTCGTAGAGTTCCAGGTCGACGGCACCCTCGGCAGCGCGGTCGTCGGGCTCTTCGGCGCCAAGGTGCAGCCGCGCGTCGCGACCCCCAAGCCGACCTGGAATCCCGACCTGCCCGAGCAGCACGTCTACGCCGAGGACTGGCAGGAGCTGCCCGTCAACGACGTCTTCGAGAACGGCTTCAAGACGCAGTGGGAGGAGTTCATCCGCCACGTGGTCGAGAACGGCCCGCACTCGTACGACTTCTTCGCCGGCGCCCGCGGCGTCCGCCTCGCCGAGCTGGGCCTCGAGTCGGCCCGCGAGGGCCGCCGGATCGACGTCGCCGCGCTCGACGCCGCGGCCGACGAGCAGGCCCTCGCCGCCTCCGCCGCCACCTCCGCCGAGGTCGCTCCGTGACCGACGTCACCCTGCTCGCCGCGGACGGATCGCTCCGCGTGCACACCGTCTCGGCCGCGCCGGACCTCGTCCGACCGCGCCGTCCGCTGGGCGCGCGGGTGGCCTACGCGGCCGCGCACGTCGTCCCGGTCACCTGGGCCGAGAACACCCCCGGCAGCCCCGCGGCCGTCGACTGGGACGCGACGCTCGCGTTCCGGCACCACGTCTGGTCGTGGGGCCTCGGAGTCGCCGACGCGATGGACACCGCCCAGCGCAACATGGGCATGGACTGGGCCGCGACCACCGAGCTCATCCGCCGCAGCGGCGCCGAGGCGGCCTCGGTCGGCGGCGACGTCGTGGTCGGAGTGAACACGGACCAGCTGACCGACGAGGTCGTGCCGCTCGAGCGCGTCATCGACGCGTACCTCGAGCAGCTCGAGGTCGCGGAGGACGCCGGAGTCGGCGTGGTGCTGATGGCCAGCCGCCATCTCGCCCGCGCGGCGCAGTCCGGCGCGGACTACGAGCGCGTCTACCGCGCCGTGCTCGAGCGGGCCTCGCGCCCGGTCGTGCTGCACTGGCTCGGACCGGCGTTCGACTCCGTGCTCACCGGCTACTTCGGCAGCGAGGACGTCGCCACGGCATCGGACACCGTGATCCGCATCATCGAGGACAACCTCGCGAAGGTGCGCGGCATCAAGATGTCGCTGCTCGACGCGGACGCCGAGATCGCGGTGCGAGCGCGCCTCCCGTTCGGCGCGACGCTCTTCACCGGCGACGACTTCAACTACGTCGGCCTGATCGAGGGCGGGCAGGACGCCGACGGCGAGGTGCGCCACTCCGACGCGCTCCTCGGGGCGTTCGCCGCGTTCGCACCGAACGCCTCCGCCGCGATCCAGGCGCTCGACGTCGACGACGTCGAGGCCTACCGCCGCGTCCTGGGGCCCACCGAGGCGCTCGCTCGCCAGGTCTTCGCGGCGCCCACGCAGTACTACAAGACCGGCGTGGCGTTTCTCTCGTGGCTGAACGGCCACCAGACCGCGTTCGCGATGGTCGGCGGACTGCACTCGGCGCGCTCGCTGCCGCACCTCTCCGAGATCGTGCGGCTGGCCGACGAGGCCGGAGCGCTCGAGCGCCCGGAGCTCGCCGCCGCCCGCTGGACGGGCCTGCTCGCCGTGAACGGCGTCGATGCGCTCCGGACGGTGCTCGCATGACCGCGCTCGATCCGGTGGTGCGGGCCGATGCGACCACCGTGCATCCGCGGCTCTCGCTGAACCAGGCGACCATCAAGTACGCGGACCTGCGCGAGGCACTCGACGTCACCGCGCGGGCCGGCTACTCCTCGATCGGCCTGTGGCGCGAGCCCATCGCCGAGGTGGGGGTCGCGGAGGCGATGCGCCTGGTCGCCGAGAGCGGCCTGCGCGTCTCGAGCCTGTGCCGGGGCGGCTTCTTCACCGTGCCCGAGGGGCCGGACCGCCGCGCGGCCCTCGAGGAGAACCGCCGAGCCATCGACGAGGCGTCCGCGCTGGGCGCACCGGCGCTGGTGCTCGTCGCGGGCGGCCTGCCGACCGGCTCGCGCGACCTCGTCGGCGCGCGCGCCCGGGTCTCGGAGGCGCTGGCCGAGCTGGCCGACTACGCACGCGGCTCCGGAGTGCAGCTGGCGATCGAGCCGCTGCACCCGATGTACGCGTCCGATCGCGCCGTCGTCTCGACGCTCGGCCAGGCCCTCGACCTCGCCGCGCCGTTCGAGGCGGCCGCGGTCGGCGTCGTGGTCGACACGTTCCACGTCTGGTGGGACCCGCAGGTGCTGCCGCAGATCCTGCGCGCCGGGGCGGAGGGGCGCATCGCCTCGTACCAGGTGTGCGACTGGGCCACTCCGCTCGCCGCCGACGTGCTGCTCTCGCGCCACTACGTGGGCGAGGGGGTCATCGACTTCGCGCTGCTCACGCAGACCGTCGTCGAAGCGGGCTACACGGGCGACATCGAGGTCGAGATCTTCCACCAGGAGGTCTGGGACACGGCGTACGCGGACGTCGCGGCGAAGGTCGCGGCGGGCTTCGCGGAGCACGTGGCTCCGCATCTCTGACGCGCGGTCGGCGCGCCGCCGACCCGCCGCTCAGGCCTCGGCGAGCGCCAGCGTGACGACGAGCGCCGAGTGGACCGTCGGCTCCGAGACCGCGAAGTAGCGCTCGGAGCCGTCGATCCAGGCCTCGGTCGCGCCCTCGCGGGTGCGGAAGCGCACCGCCTCGTCGATGTCCGTGCCGCGACCGTCGGCCTTGGCGACGGCCTGCGCGCGGAGCCCCTCGAGCACCTGCTCGGCGCTCTCCTGCCCGGAGGCGATGCGCTCGCGCACGACGCGGGTGCGGGCCGCGTCGATCCCGACGTCGCGACCGGTGGCCAGCGCCGCGACGACGGCGCCCTCGCAGTGGGCGATGCTGATGCGCATCCGCTCGAGGGCGGGGTGCTCCCCCGCGAGGACGGGGCGGCCGTGCGGTCCGCCGCAGCGGGCGCAGCGGGCCTCCACCGCGATCTCGAGCGGATCGATGCCGAGCGTCTCGGCGGCGAGCTCGCGCACGAGCACCCGGCCCAGGAGGAAGCTGTCGCGCGCCTCGCGGCGGCCGGTGGCTTCGAAGCGCAGGCGCTCGGCGAGGGTGAGGAGGCGGAGCATCCGGTGCCGCGAGGAGTCGAGCACCTCGGGGCGCGCCCAGCGCAGCTGGACGTCGTCGGTGGCGAGGAGGGGGAGTCCGGTCATGGACCGCACGGTACGGGCCGCAGGCGTCCTCGACGTGACGACCGGGTGGCCGGGGGGCGACGCGGCGAAGGGGAGAGGGGGCTCGTCCCGCACGCGCGCCCTCGTGTTGACTGGAGGGGATGCAGACGTTCCTCCCGTTCCCCGACTTCCACGCGAGCGCGAGCTCCCTCGACGACCGGCGCCTGGGCAAGCAGCGCGTCGAGACGCTGCAGGTGATGAAGGCGCTCACCGTCGCCGGCTACGGCTGGCAGCACCACCCGGTCACCGCGATGTGGCGCGGCTACCGGCCCGCGCTGATGGAGTACCAGCGCGAGACCTGCGCCGTCTGGACGGAGCGGGGCTTCGCCGACACCTGCCTCGTCAAGACGATGGCCGTGCTCGAGACGGTGCCGGAGGACGCCGAGGCGTACCTGCTCGACGGCTTCCCGGTGCCGCCGTGGCTGGGCCGGGAGGAGCTGCACCGCTCGCACCGCTCCAAGCTGCTCGCGAAGGCTCCGGAGTTCTACGCGCCGCGCTTCCCCGGCACCCCCGACGACCTCGACTACGTCTGGCCCGTCGCGACGTCCTGAGCGGTCAGTGCGCGGTGCGGCGGCGGAGGAACGGGATCGCGAGCGGGTTGCGGAACACGTGCCCGCGGTTCGCCGAGACGAGGCCGCAGATGATCACCACGAGGTGGGCCACGGCCAGCACCGCGAAGACCGTGATCGGGATGCCGATCGGGTAGAAGCTCGTCGACGGCGCGTCGGCGGTCAGCGCGAAGAGCAGCACGAAGTGGCCGACGAGGCAGAGGACGGTGATCAGGACCGTCGTGAGACCCCAGTTCGCCGCCCGCCGGCCGTTCTCGGCGGCCGCTCCCCCGCGCCGCCGGGCCGACGGGTACACGGCCGCCATCACGACGCCCGCGACGATCAGCGAGAGGAACGGGATCCCGGTCAGGGCGAGGAAGCCGAGGGCGTAGGGCATCGCCCCGGTGGGCGGCGCGGGCTGCGCGGGCGGCAGCGCTTCCGGACGGGGGTCGGGAGGGGTGCTCGACATACCAGCACCCTAGAAGACCGGCTTCCCGGAAGGGACCCCGCCCCCGCCGCCGCGCTCATCCCGCCCTCAGGGCGAGCGCCGGCTCGATCCGCGCGGCACGGAGCGCCGGTCCGACCGCGGACAGCGCCCCCGCCCCCACGCCCGCGACCAGGCCGACGGCGGCGCTGGTCGCGTCGAGCACGGGCGACCAGCCCTGCAGACCGCTGAGCACCGAGGTCGCGAGGACGCCGAGAGCGAGCCCCGAGACCCCACCCGCCAATCCGATGACCGCTCCCTCGATGAGGAACAGCAGGCGGATGTCGCGTCGGGTCGCTCCGACGGCCCGCCGCAGCGCGATCTCGCGGGTGCGGGCCGACACGGCGAGGAACATCGACGTGGCGCTGCTGAAGCAGACCAGCAGGAGCAGCACGGCCGAGACCACGAGCAGGTTGGACGCGAGGTCGCTGCTCACCCCGCGGGCGAGCAGCCGCAGGTCGGCGACGGTCTCGACGACGACCCTCTCGGGATGCCCCGGGTCGACGGCGAGCGGGATCGATCCGGCCACCGCGGCCGGACGACCCGGGCTCGTCCGGGCGACGACCTGGCGCTCGGACCGCGGAGGAACGGACAGGTCGGTGAGCGAGACGAGGATCGACTCCGTCAGCGCGGGATCCCGCTCCGAGGACGTGAGGAACCCCGCGACGACGACGGACTGCCCTGCGATGCGGATCGTGTCCCCCGTGCGCCCGATGGGGATCCCGAGGTCCTCCGCCGCTCCGATCCCGAGCAGTGCGACGGGCACGCCGTCGACGACGTCGAGCCAGGCCGGCGCCGTCGTGGGGGCGACCGCGACCAGCTCGACGGCGAGGAACGACTCGTCGACCGCCAGGACGGTCGCCTCCGTCGACAGTCCGTCCGGCCCGAGGAGACGCCCCGGTCGTCCCTCCGATCCCGTGAGCAGGACCCTCGGGCCCGCCGCGGAGACTCCGCCGAGACCGGCGATCGCCGCGGCCGCGTGCCGCAGGTCCTCGTCCGAGGAGGACTCGGGCATCCGGACGGTCACCTGGTCGAGCGCCGCGGCGTCGAGGCGCTCGGTCACCTGCTGCGCGGCGGTGGCGCTGATCCCGACCGAGGACACGAGTCCGGCGATCGCGAGGACGAAGGCGGCCAGGACCCCCAGGGTGCGGGCGGGCGAGAGGAGCAGCGCGGACACGGCGTCGGCGAGCACCCAGGCCGGACCGCGTCGCCCCCGCTCCCGCGGCACCGCGGTCGCCACTCCTCCGGGCACCCCGAGCCGATCGTCGACGCCGTCGCCGCTGTCGGCGACGATCGCGCCGTCCTCGAGTCGGATCCGCCGTCCCGCGACCGCGGCGACCTCCGCCGAGTGCGTGATGAGCACGACCGTGACCCCGCTGCGGTGCAGCTCGACGAGCAGGTCCATCACGACCGCGGTCGTCGCCGAGTCGAGGTTCCCCGTGGGCTCGTCGGCGAGGACGACCGCGGGCCGGCCGACCACGGCGCGGGCCAGGGCGACCCGCTGGCGCTCCCCGCCCGACAGCGTGCCGGCGGGCTGCTCCGCCAGTCGGAGCAGCCCGAAGCGGTCGAGCACCGCGGCGACGGCGGTGGTCTGCGACTCGTGGGACTCCCTCCGCATCCGCAGGGGCAGCGCCGCGTTGCGAGCGACGCTCTCGCCCGGCAGCACGAACGAGTCCTGGAACACGAAGCCGAAGGTGCACGCCCGCAGGGCGTCCCGGTCGCCCTCCGGCAGCTGCGAGACGTCGAGCCCGCCGATCCGGTACTCCCCCGCGTCGGACGAGTCGAGGAGCCCGAGCACGTTGAGGAGCGTCGACTTGCCCGCTCCGGAACGGCCGACGACGGCGACGAACTCGCCCTCGTGCACGTCGAGGTCGATGCCCTGGAGCGCGAGGGTGCCGGTCGTGCCGGCGTAGCGCCGCGAGACGCCGCGGAGGGACAGGAGCGGCACGGTCACGGGCCCACCTCGATCCGATCGCCCTCGAGGAGCCCCGACTCCTCGTCGATGCGCACCCAGCCGTCGCCGGAACCGAGCACCTGGACCGGCACCCGCTCTCCCCGGTCGAAGCCCGCCGTCTCGGAGGAGACGACGTAGGGGTCCGTGGACGCGTCGTGGACCGCCGTGAGCGGCACCGCCAGCACCGGCTCGCCCGCCTCGACGGTCGTGAGCGTGACCGTCGACTTCTCGGCGAGATCGGCCCAGTCGGCCGGGAGGTCGACGCGCACGTCGCGTCCCGACACGCTCTGCGCGGTCCCGTCGGCGGCGACGAACCCGCCGACCGTTGCGACGGTGCCGCTCTGCTCGGGCCGTCCGCTCGCCCGCAGGGTCACCGCGGTCCCGACGACGAACTCGTCCGCATCGAGGACGCTCGCGCGGGCGACCACCCGGCGCGGGCTCGTCAGCAGCGTCGCGAGCGGGGCGCCGGCCTCGGCGATCGCGCCGACGTCGAGCACGGTCAGCACGCCGACCGCGTCGGCGTGCAGCTGCACGATCTGCGCCACGTCGATGTAGGCCTCCGGAGCCGCAGCGATCGCCGGAGTCGTGGCCGTCGCGGGAGGTGTCGTCGCCGTCGCGACGGGAGCACCGGTGGCCACCGGACCCGGTGCCGACGGGGACGGCGCCGGAGCGACCACCTCGCCGGGACGGGTCGGCAGGTCGTACCCGAGCCGCTGCCAGAGCTGCTCCGCCGCCGCGAGGGTGCGGGCGGTGAAATCCTCGTCGACGTCGAAGTCGCCGGGGACCACGGCCTTCAGCGCGGTCTCGAACGCCCGCACGTCCTTCCCCTCGTCGCCCACGCGGAGGTCGCGGTACAGGGGCGAGGCGACGTGCAGCGCGATCCGGGGCCGGTCGGCGACGGCGAGCAGGAGCCCTCCGTTGACGAGCGCCGCTCCCGCAGCGGTGCCGACCTCGGTCACGTAGGGCAGCACGTCCTCACCGCCCGCGTCGCGGAAGGCGACCGTCGTCGTGTCCCCCGCGTCGACGGCCCCCTGCAGCATCCGGGCCGGATCGATGGAGCGCCTCTCGACCGCCGCGTCGACCGGCGGAGGAGCCAGGAGCGCCTCGTCGTCGACGTCCGACGTCGAGCGCATCGAGGCCCCGAGCGCGACTCCCGCGGCACCGACCAGTAGCACCGCGACCGCGAACACCGCCAGAGCGCGCGGACGCACGACGGCGGGCAGGCGGACACGGGAGGGCGGCTCGTCGCTCACCGGCCGCTCCCCGCGATGATCCTGTCGGCCCGCTCGACGATCTCCCGCTCCTTCTCGGCGACCTCGTCCAGAGCCGCCCGCTCCCGATCGATGAGGGCCGCCTGGTACTGCGCCTCGAGCGAGCTCAGCGTCTCGACCAGCTCGGTCCTCGCCTTGCACTCGACGTCGAGGACGGCCGTCCTGATCGCCGCCTCGGGATCCTCGGGCACCTCGGGAGCCCAGGGCGACGTCTCGCCCTCGCGCAGGCGGAGTCCCTCCGCGACGAGGCAGTCGGTCCACCTGGCCCTCGCCTCGTCCCAGCGCGGGTCCGTCATCGCGAGCATCTTCGCGTCGTCGGCGACCTGCTTGGCCGGACCGGAGATCGCCAGCTCCTCGTCTCCGCCGTAGCCGCGCCCGGGCTCCGGGATCCGGGGTGTCGACTCGAGGCAGACGTCGAACGCGGGATCCCATCCGGGATCCGCCGCCGCGGCCGCCATCAAGGCCTCGTTCGCCGCCTCCATCACCGCGTCGTTCGCGGGGTCGAGCCCGTACCCCCACTGCCGGGCGTTCTCCGGGCTCCAGATCCCGTACAGCGTGTCGGGCAGCATGCCCGACGTCGTGAGGTCGAAAGCGGCCGGAGGGTAGGTCCGCCCGCCCTCCCGCATGCACGCGTCCCAGAGCAGCGCGTTCGCCTGGCCGACCCGGCCGAGCGCGGCGGGAGACAGGAAGAAGGCGTCGATCGGGAACGTCATCGTCTCGTTCGCCGCGTCCAGGCCGGCCCTGACGTCCGCGTATTCACTGATGTCGACGCGCTCCGGCATCGTGGCGCCGGTCGGTTCGGGGCCCGGCCCGGTGCACGCGCAGAGCGCGAGCACCGGGACCAGGACGAGCGGCGGGAGCAGGCGGACCCCCGCCATCAGTCGACGCTCGAGATGAAGTCGTTCCAGTCGGAGTGGTACCAGACCCCGGGCGAGCGGTCCTGGAGGTTCGAGATCTTCTCGTACGCCTTCACCTTCAGGTACTGGCCTCCGCGGTCGATGTGCTCGAACCAGGTCTTCTGACCCGGGTACCGGTTCTTGATGCTCGAGATGGAGTCGTTGAAGATGCGGCCGCCGACGGCGTAGTACTCGTGGTAGTTGGCGTTGCCGCGGCCGGAGTAGCTGCTCGAGTAGTCCTTGTCGGTCCAGACGCAGCTGAAGCCGGTGGGGCACTGACTCTCCGCCGCGGTGGCGGCGGGAGCAGCGAGGGTCGCTGCGGCGACCGCTACGAGGGCGAAAGCGCTTGCGCGCCGGGTGAGGGACATGGGATCTCCTTCGGATCGGTGAGGTTTCCTCGGAGAGTAGGGACAACACCGGTATGGCGCAACGGCGCGACCCTGTGGAGGAAGCCCCTGGGCCACCGGCGCGCGGCACCGAGGAGAACGGACGGGCCGCGTCACCGCACTGAGGCCGCGCTCTCCCGAGCGGCCACTGCACCCGACCCGCTCGCCGTCATCCTGTGTTTCTTCTCAGGCGATCACCAGCCCGTGGCGCCCGAGCATCCCCGACCCGCCGAGCCCGGCGCGCACGCGCCGACCGCCCGGCTGCCTCCGCCCCGCGTCCCAGCCCCCTTTCAGGCCTCGGACCGGGCCTTCGTCTTCAGGAGGTCTCGGGTTAGTCTGTCGAGGTTGACCTGTCGCAGAGCGCGTCAGGGCGTCGGTCGCGACCGTCGCGAGACCGGGGGTACCCGAAGGAGACGGATTGGCGACGGACAGACGGACCACCGGCGGCGTGATCAAGGCGATCGTCGGCTTCCTGGGCATGAGCGTCGTGGCCGGAGTCCTCGTGACCGCCACGGTGACGCCCGCTGTGGCGATCGCCGGCGTCGCCGCGAACCAGTCCATCGGCGTCTTCGACGGCCTCCCCGAGTACCTCGAGGTCGACAAGCTCTCCGAGAAGAGCAACATCTTCGCCACGCGCGCCGACGGCTCGACCCAGCTGCTCGCGTCCTTCTACGTCGAGAACCGCGTCGAGGTCCCGCTCGACCAGATCTCGCAGTTCGCCAAGGACGCCGCGGTCTCGGGTGAGGACCCGCGCTTCTACGAGCACGGCGGAGTCGACCTCCCCGGCACCCTGCGCGCGGTCGCTCAGACCTACGTGCTCGGCAACGACGTGCAGGGCGGCTCCTCCATCACGCAGCAGTACGTGAAGAACGTGCTCATCGAGAAGGCCGTCCGCAACATCACCGACGAGGCCGAGCGCGCCGCGGCGATCGAGAGCGCGACGAAGACCACTCCCGAGCGCAAGCTCCGCGAGATGAAGCTCGCGATCGGTCTCGAGAAGGAGTACACGAAGGACCAGATCCTCCAGGGCTACCTGAACATCGCGTTCTTCGGCGGCACCACCTACGGCCTCGAGACGGCCGCCAACTACTACTTCAACACCACCGCCGCGAACCTCACGATCGCCCAGGCCGCGAGCCTCATCGCGATCGTGAACAACCCGGCGAACCTGCGCCTGGACCAGCCCGACGACCCCGACAACGGCGCCGCGAACGGGTACGCCCGCAACAAGGACCGGCGCGACTACATCATCGGCAAGATGCTGGAGGAGGGGAAGATCACGCAGGCGGACCACGACGCGGCCCTCGCCACGCCGGTCCAGCCCGCGATCACCGAGCCCAGCACCGGCTGCTCGACCGCCGGCAACGCGGGCTTCTTCTGCGACTACGTCACGAACGTCCTCAAGAACTCCCCCACCTTCGGCGACAACGAGGACGCGCGGTGGACGAACTTCCGCCGCGGCGGCCTCGACGTCTACACGACGCTCGACGTCTCCCTCCAGGACACGGCGGTGAACGCCGTGAACGCGCAGGTCCCCGAGACGTGGAACTTCGACGTCGGAGCCGTCTCCGTCAGCGTCGAGGTCGGCACCGGCCGAGTGCTCGCGATGACGCAGAACAAGAAGTACTCGCAGGACCCCGACGTCCTGAACGCCGACGCCTCCTACAGCGCGATCAACTTCAGCACCGACAAGGCCTACGGCGGCTCCTCCGGCATCCAGCCCGGATCGACCTACAAGCTCTTCACCCTGATCGAGTGGCTGAAGGAGGGGCACAGCATCAACGAGCGCGTCGACGGCACGCGCAAGTCGACCTGGGGCACCTTCACCGACTCGTGCGTGGACGGCGGAACCGACACGAGCAACGAGACGAGCGCCAAGAACGACGAGGGCGGCACCGGAGAGGTGGGCACTCCCGTCTCCTTCACGAAGACGTCGCTGAACACCGGCTTCGTCGGCATGGCGCGCAAGCTCGACCTCTGCGGCATCCGCGACACCGCGCTCGACATGGGCGTGAAGCAGGGCAGCGGCGCCGAGCTCGAGCACAACCCGTCCTCGGTCCTCGGCACCAACTACGTCTCGCCGCTCTCGATGGCCGGCGCGTACGCGACCGTCGCCTCGGGCGGCATCACCTGCGACCCGATCGCGATCGACCGCATCACCGACACCGCCGGGGTGGAGCAGCCGGTCCCGCCGGCCAACTGCCGCCAGTCGATCGACGCGAACGTCGCGGCCACCGCCGCCGTCGCCCTGCAGTCGACCTTCACCGCGGGCGGAACGGCGACCGCGTCGCGCACCCGCGACAGCATCCCGCTGATCGGCAAGACCGGAACGACCGACAGCGCCGCCGCCACCTGGATGAGCGGAGCGAGCACCCGGGTCGCGACCGTCGTCGGCGTCTTCAACGTGAAGGGCACCGCGAACCTGCGCCTCCGTCAGTTCAACTTCGACTCCGGGTCCGCGGCGACCGCCCGTCACCGCATCTGGCCGGTCGTGATGGCGGCCGCGAACGCCGAGTACGGCGGAGCGGCCTTCCCGAAGGCGAACGGCTCGCTCCAGGTCGTGCCGCGGGTCGAGATCCCCGATGTGACGGGGCTCGCCCTCGCGGATGCGAAGGCCAAGCTGTCCGCGGCGGGCTTCCCCCTCATCGAGGGCGGCACCGAGGCGTCCGACGCCCCGGTCGGCACCGTGACGCGCCAGGACCCGTCGGGCTCGGCTCAGGCGGGCACCGGCATCACGGTGTTCACCAGCAGCGGGAACCAGAAGACGGTGCCGGACGTGACGGGTCAGGACCTGGAGGCGGCGAAGGCCGCTTTCGGGGCCGCCGGATTCACGCAGATCACGCTGTCCTGCACCGAGGCCGGCGATGCGCCGGACACCGGGAAGGTGACCGGTCAGGAGCCGGCGGGCGGCTCCTCCGTCGCCCCGGACGCAGCCCTGAAGGTCTCGATCACCGCGAAGAAGTGCCCCTGACGGGGTGACTCCCAGGCGCTGAGACCCTCTCGGGGGCGCAGAACTACTGCCCGCGCCCCCGGATCGCCCCGACGATCGCGACCACCGCGAAGTGCACGATGAGCGCCGCGATGCCGAAGCACGCCAGCGCCCCGCTCGCCTCGGCGTAGGGCCGTGCCGCGTCGGTCATCGACCCCGGAGTGACGACGTCGAGCGCGAAGAAGCCGACGGCGAGCCCGAAGCAGACGAGCGAGATCCAGAGCAGGGCGCGGATCGCGCGACCGACCGGGTCGTAGTAGCGCGGGTTCGACATCGGGCCTCCGGTTCTCGTGCTCTCCCGTGTCTATCCGCCGGAGCGGGCCCGCGCAAGCGGCCCGGCGCACACCACGACGCCCCGGCTCCCGAGGTGAGGGAGCCGGGGCGTCGGCGGGTGGCGGGCTAGGCCGCCAGCGGCATCCGCGACGAGGACGTCACGACCAGCTCGCCGCCGACCGCGTCGACGTGCACCGCGCCTCCGTCGGTCACGTCACCGCTCACGAACAGGTCGGCGATGCGATCGTCGACCGAGCGCTGCACGAGGCGGCGGAGCGGACGGGCTCCGTACTGCGGCTCGTAGCCGTGCTCCGCGAGCCAGTCGATCGCCGACTCCGTGACCTCGAGCGACACCTCGCGCGGCGCGAGACGGGCCCGCGTCGCGTCGAGCACGATGCCCACGATCTCGCGGAGCTGCTCGCGACCGAGCTTGCGGAACAGCACGATCTCGTCGATGCGGTTGAGGAACTCGGGCCGCATCGCCTCGCGGAGCCGGCCCATGACGCGGTCGCGCAGGTCCTTCCCCGAGGCGAAGCCCTCGGCCGACGCGTCGCTCTGCGCGACGAAGCCGAGCGCGCCGGAACGCGAGGCCAGGAACTCCGACCCCAGGTTCGAGGTCATGATGATCACCGTGTTGCGGAAGTCGACCGTGCGGCCCTGACCGTCGGTCAGACGCCCGTCGTCGAGCACCTGCAGGAGCAGGTTGAACACGTCGGGGTGCGCCTTCTCGATCTCGTCGAACAGCACGACGGAGTAGGGGTTCCGCCGCACGCGCTCGGTGAGCTGGCCGGCCTCGTCGTAGCCGACGTACCCGGGAGGGGCGCCGACCAGCCGCGAGACGGTGTGCCGCTCGCCGAACTCGCTCATGTCGAAGCGGATCACGGACTGCTCGTCGGCGAAGAGCGAGCCGGCCAGCGTGCGCGCCAGCTCGGTCTTGCCGACGCCCGTCGGACCGAGGAACAGGAACGAGCCGACGGGACGCGAGGCGTCGCCGAGGCCGGTCCGGCTGCGGCGGACGGCGCGCGCGACCGCGGTCACCGCGTCGTCCTGGCCGATGACGCGCCGGTGCAGCTCGTCCTCGAGGTGCGCGAGCCGCTCGCGCTCCCCCTCCGTCAGGCGCGACACGGGGATGCCCGTGGCGCGGGCCACGACGGCCGCGATCTCCGTCTCGCCCACCTCGGCCCCGGTCGTCGCGCGTCCGGTCGAGGTCGCGGCGTCGAGCTGTGCCTGCACCGAGGAGATCTCGTCGCGCAGTCGCGACGCCTCCTCGTAGTGCTCGGCCGAGACGGCCGCGTTCTTGTCGCCCTCGAGCACCGCGAGGCGCTCGAGCAGGGCCGCGGTGTCGACTCCGGCGCCCAGCGAGAGGCGGAGGCGCGCACCGGCCTGGTCGATCAGGTCGATCGCCTTGTCGGGCAGCACGCGGTCCGGCAGGTAGCGGTCCGACAGCTCCACGGCGGCGCGCAGGGCGTCGTCGGTGAAGCTCACGCGGTGGTGCTCCTCGTAGGCCTGACGCAGTCCGTGCAGGATCGCGATCGCGTCCTCCACAGACGGCTCGCCCACGCGGACGGGCTGGAAGCGGCGCTCGAGCGCCGGGTCCTTCTCGATCGTGCGGTACTCCTTGAGTGTGGTCGCTCCCACCAGGTGCAGCTCGCCGCGGGCCAGCCGGGGCTTGAGGATGTTGCCCGCGTCCATGCCGCCCTCGCCGGCACCACCGGCGCCGACGACGGTGTGCACCTCGTCGATGAAGACGATCAGCTCGCCCGAGCGGGCCGCGATCTCGTCCATCGTCTTCGTCAGGCGCTCCTCGAAGTCGCCGCGGTAGCGGGTGCCGGCGAGCATGCCGGGGAGGTCGAGGGAGACGACGCGCTTGTCGCGCAGCTGCTCCGGGACCTCGCCCGCCACGATCGCGCGGGCCAGGCACTCGACGATCGCGGTCTTGCCGACGCCGGCCTCCCCGACGAGCACCGGGTTGTTCTTGGTGCGCCGGCTGAGGATCTCGATGGTCTGCTCGATCTCGTCGGCGCGGCCGATCACCGGGTCGAGCTTCCCGTCGCGGGCGAGCTGCGTGAGGTCGGTGCCGTACGTGTCGAGCATCGGCGTCTCGGAGGCAGGCGTGCCGGTCTCCTGCTGCTGCTCCGGACCGGTGGTGACGGTCTCGCGCAGTCCCTGGGTGAGCGCCTCCGCCGTCACGCCGGCACGCGCCAGGACCTGCCCGGCGGGCGCGTCCTGACCGAGCACGAGCGCGAAGAAGAGGTGCTCGGGGTCGATGTAGGTCGATCCGCTCGAGCGGGCGACCTGGTAGCTGTGGAACAGCGCCCGCTGGGCGCTGGGCGTGATGGTGGCGGCGTTCGGCGACGCCTGCCCTTCGGCGGCCTGCGGCAGGCGCGCCTCCGTCGCGGTCGCGATCGCGCCGGGGTCGACGCCGATGCGCCGGACGGCCTGCGCGACGGCCTCGTCGTCGACGAGGACGCGCAGCACGTGCAGCGCGTCGAGCTCGGTCTGGCCGCGCTCGAGGGCGAAGCGTCCTGCGGACTGCAGGATGCTCTGGGTACGGGCGGTGAGGAATCGGCTGAGGTCGATGGACCGCGCCGCGCGGGCGCGCTCACCGTCGAGGTAGCGGGCGAGGAAGTCGTCGAACGAGCTCGCTCCGGCCTCGTTGAAGTTGTCGGGCACCAGTCCTCCTGAAGAGTTGAGTCACTTGCACTCAAGTTCAACGCGGAGGGGCGGATCCTATTCCCGGGTCTTCGCTGTACAGCTCCCCCCGCCCTCGGTACCGTCGAGTCATGAGCAGTGACGGAGGAGAGGTGCGTGCGCAGGAGCGCGCGAGACCGACGGCTCCGTCGCTGCAGGAGCTGCGAGCGCACCGCGAGGAACTGCTCGACCTGGCGTCTCGCTCCGGGATCACCTCGGTCGCCGTCTTCGGTTCGGTCGCGCGCGGCACATCGACGAGCGGCAGCGACATCGACCTGATCGTCGACGCCGAACCCGGCACGAGCTACTTCTCCCTCGCGGCCTTCGCTCTCGGCGCGGAAGCGCTTCTCGGTCGCTCCGTCGACGCCGTCTTCCGGTCAGGTCTGCGTCGAGGACGAGACGACGCCGTGCTCCGCGATGCGGTGCCTCTGTGACGGACCGATCGGCACGCTGGCTCGACCTGATCGTCGAGGACTGCGCGAGAGCCCAGGCCCTCGTCGATCGCGGGCGGGACGCCTTCGACGCGGACCCCGCACTCCCTCTGGCGTTCGAGGCGCTCGCGAATCGGATCGGCGACCTCGCGAAGCGGCTCGCGCACGACGATCCGCAGCGCTTCTCGGAAGCACTGTGGTCGATCGCCGCGAAAAACCGGGACTTCATCGTCCACCACTACGACGTCGTGGATCGCGACCGACTCTGGCTCACGGTGGCGACGGATTTCCCATCCGTCGCCGATCTCGCCCGCTCGAAGCGGGGCGAGAGCCGACTCGGTGATTGACAGCCGCGGGTGCTGAGCACGTGGAGATCGAGTTCGCCGCCGTCGTCGTCTTCTGGCGAGGGCCGGCGCCCTGGCACTTCGTGCGGGTTCCGGAGGAGCACGTCCCGGCGATCGCGGACGCCGCAGCGCACGTGTCCTACGGCTGGGGAATGATCCCCGCGACGGTCGTGCTCGGCTCGAGCACTTGGAGCACGTCGCTTTGGCCGAAGGACGGCGGCTACCTGGTGCCGCTCAAGACCGCGGCGCGCCGGGCGGAAGGCGTCGAGGTCGACTCCGCCGTCACCGTTCGCCTGCGCATCTGACGCCTCCCGGACGAGCGAGAGGGCACGACCGGAGTCGTGCCCTCTCTGTGCGCCGACGCGCCTTTCCTCCGGGGTGGGAGCTCTAGGGGACCGTGTAGCCGGCGGCGCGGAACATCTCGTACCACTCGGCCCGGGTCAGGGGGATGTCGGAGCCGAGTGCCGCGTCGTGCACGCGCTGCTCGTTGGTGGTGCCGAGCACGACCTGCATGTTCGCGGGGTGGCACGTGATCCATGCGGTCGCGATCGCGATCGCGGGCACGTCGTACTGCGCGGCGAGGCGGTCGATCACGGCGTTGAGCTCCGTGTACGCGGGGTTGTCGAGGAAGACGCCGGTGAAGAAGCCCGCCTGGAACGGCGACCACGCCTGCACGGTGATGTCGTTGAGACGGCAGTAGTCGACGATGCCGCCGTCGCGCATGATCGACTGGTCGAGCGCCGCCATGTTCGACGCGACTCCCTGCGCGATCAGCGGAGCGTGCGTGACCGAGAGCTGCAGCTGGTTCGCCACGATCGGCTGGTTCAGCGACTTCTTCAGCAACTCGATCTGGAACGGCGTGTGGTTCGAGACGCCGAAGTGCGTCACCTTGCCGGCGGCGTGCAGCTCGTCGAAGGCGCGGGCGACCTCGTCCGGCTCGACGAGCGCGTCGGGGCGGTGCAGGAGCAGCACGTCGATGCGGTCGGTCCGAAGAGCCTTCAGCGACCCCTCGACGGACTCGACGATGTGCTCGTAGGAGAAGTCGAAGTACGGGCCGTCGCCGACGATGCCGCACTTGGTCTGCAGCACGATCTCGTCGCGCTGGGACGGGGTGAGCTGCATCGCCTCGGCGAAGCGCTCCTCGCAGTGGTGCACGGCGTTGCCGTAGACGTCGGCGTGGTCGAAGAAGTCGATGCCGGAGTCGCGCGCGGTGCGCACGAGATCGCGGATGGCGTCGTCGATCATGTCGGGGATGCGCATGAGGCCGAGGACGACGTTCGGGGATTCGATGCCGGAGGCACCGAGGGGGACGTGCTTCAAGGGGGACTCCTTCGTCGGGTACTCCCCCACGGTAGGGGGGGCGGCTGAGTGGCGTCCAACAGCGGGTGCTGGTGCGATTCATGCGACGGAGTGGTCAATCCGGACGCTTGCTCGTCCCCCATCCCGGTGGCAGGGTGCCGTCATGACGATCGAGGTGCGCCCGGCGTCCGTCTTCGACGACGTCGCGACGATGAACGGGCCGAAGCGAGCGGATGCGAGCGTGTGCTGGTGCCTGAGCTACCGGCTGCGCTCCTCCACCGAGAACACCTCACTCCGCGGTCCTGCGCGGGGCGAACGGATGCGCGAACTGGTGGCGCAGGATCCCCCGCCGGGCGTGCTCGCCTACGACGGCGACGAGGTGGCGGGCTGGGCCGCCGTGCACCGCCACGCCGACACGAGCTACGCGAAGAACCGCAGGATCCCGCACGTCGACGACCTCGATGTGTGGACCGTCTGGTGCATCCGCGTCCGCCCGGGCTTCCGCCGCCGCGGCATCTCGCACGCCCTGCTCGCGGGAGCCGTCGACTTCGCTCGGTCTCACGGCGCTCCGGCGATCGAGGGCTACCCGGTCGACAACCACGGCGCGACGGTCGAGCAGACAATGGCGTACGTCGGGACCCGCGCCCTCTTCGAGCGCGCCGGCTTCTCCTGGGCAGCCGATACCACCTCCGTGCTGAACGGCTTCCCGCGGGTGCTGATGCGCCTGCCGCTCTGACATACCACGGCGATATGATGCGGTCGTGAACCTCGACCGCCTCCCTCTCGGTGCCGTCCTGCGGCGCGCCCGCGAGGACGTCGCGATGTCCCAGACGGCGCTCGCGGCCGCCGCCGGCCTGCGCCAGCCGAACATCGCCGCGATCGAAGCCGGGTCGCGACGCCCGAGCCCGGAACTGCTCGAGCGAGTCCTCCGGGCCGCCCGGCTCCGCCCGTCGATCGTCCTGGAGTACCTCGCCGACGACGTCCGGCAGCTCGCCGCGGACCACGGACTGAGCGACGTCCGGGTGTTCGGATCCGCTGCCCGGGGCTCGGACGACGAGCGGAGCGACATCGACCTGCTCGCCGCGGCGGATCCCTCCATCGACTTCCTCCGCCTGGCCGCGTTCCGCGGTCGCGCGGAGGAGCTCCTCGGATTCCCGGTGGACGTCGTGATCGACAGCCCTGACGACGACGTCGTGGCCGCGATCCGCCGCGAGGCGGTGCCGCTGTGACCGCGCCGGACGAGGGAGGCACGACGCCGAACCGCTTCACCGCCCGCCCCCGACGTCCCGCCGACGACACCGACAAGCGCTCCCGGCTGATCCTCGAGGCGGATCGGCTCCTCTCCCGCCTCGATCGTGCCGCCCGGGACGGCGAGGCCGAGTTCGTCCGCCCGGTGTCGGACAGCAGGGACATCGGCGCGCTCGCCCTGATCACTCTCGCCGAGTTGGTGCACCGCGACCTGCCGGCCGCCGTCGTCGCACAGCTGCCCAGCGACGCGGTCGAAGGGCTGCGAGCGACACGGAACATCGCCGCGCACCACTACTCCGCGCTCGACAACGAGCGCCTGTGGGCGACCGTGACCGAGCACGCCCCCGCTCTGCTCCGCACGATCCGGGCCGCGCTCCTCGACGGCTGACCACCTCACCCCCGTGCGAACGAGGAACGGCCCCTCACCCGTGTCGGGGAGGGGCCGTTCGCCGTGGAGGACCGGACGTGGTGTCGACGCCTAGAAGTCCCAGTCCTCGTCCTCGGTGTTCACGGCCTTGCCGATCACGTAGGAGGAGCCGGAGCCCGAGAAGAAGTCGTGGTTCTCGTCCGCGTTGGGCGAGAGGGCCGACAGGATCGCGGGGTTCACATCGGTGACCTGCTTGGGGAACATCGGCTCGTAGCCGAGGTTCATCAGGGCTTTGTTGGCGTTGTAGTGCAGGAACTTCTTGACGTCCTCGGTCAAGCCGAGCTGGTCGTAGAGGTCCTGCGTGTACTGCGCTTCGTTGTCGTAGAGCTCGTAGAGCAGCGAGAACGTGTAGTCCTTGATCTCGTCGCGCTTGGCCTGGTCGACGCGCTCGAGGCCCTTCTGGAACTTGTAGCCGATGTAGTAGCCGTGCACGGCCTCGTCGCGGATGATGAGGCGCACGAGGTCGGCCGTGTTGGTGAGCTTGGCCCGCGAGGACCAGTACATCGGCAGGTAGAAGCCGGAGTAGAAGAGGAACGACTCGAGCAGCGTCGAGGCGACCTTGCGCTTCAGCGGGTCGTCGCCGCGGTAGTAGTCCATGACGATCTCGGCCTTCTTCTGAAGGTTCGGGTTCTCCACGGACCAGCGGAACGCCTCGTCGATGTCCTGCGTGTTGGACAGCGTCGAGAAGACCGACGAGTAGCTCTTCGCGTGCACCGACTCCATGAACGCGATGTTCGTGTAGACGGCCTCCTCGTGCGGGGTGATCGCATCGGGGATGAGCGAGACCGCGCCGACCGTGCCCTGGATGGTGTCGAGCAGGGTCAGGCCCGTGAACACGCGCATCGTGAGCTGCTGCTCCTGGTGGGTCAGCGTGTTCCACGACTGGATGTCGTTGGACAGCGGGACCTTCTCGGGCAGCCAGAAGTTGCTCGTGAGGCGGTTCCAGACCTCCACGTCCTTGTCGTCCTGGATGCGGTTCCAGTTGATGGCGTTGACGTGGCTGACCAGCTTGAGCTTCTCAGGGGGAGTCATGATCTCTTCTTCGTGCGGATAGGTCGTGCAGAGGTGTCGAAAGGGGCAGCGGCGGACGCTACAGCATGCAGCTGACGCAGCCGTCGACCTCCGTGCCCTCCAGCGCGAGCTGGCGGAGACGGATGTAGTAGATGGTCTTGATGCCCTTGCGCCAGGCGTAGATCTGCGCGCGGTTGATGTCGCGGGTGGTCGCGGTGTCCTTGAAGAACAGGGTGAGCGAGAGGCCCTGGTCGACGTGCTGCGTCGCCGCGGCGTAGGTGTCGATGATCTTCTCGTAGCCGATCTCGTACGCGTCCTGGTAGTACTCCAGGTTGTCGTTCGTCATGAACGGCGCCGGGTAGTAGACGCGGCCGAGCTTGCCCTCCTTGCGGATCTCGATCTTCGACGCGATCGGGTGGATCGAGGACGTCGAGTTGTTGATGTACGAGATCGAGCCGGTCGGCGGGACGGCCTGCAGGTTCTGGTTGTAGATGCCGTGCTCCATGACCGAGGCCTTGAGTGAGCGCCAGTCGTCCTGGGTGGGGACGGCGATGCCGGCCTCGGCGAAGAGGCGGGCGACGCGCTCGGTGGCGGGAGCCCACTCCTTCTCGGTGTAGGTGTCGAAGAACTCGCCCGAGGCGTACTTCGAGTCGGCGAAGCCCTCGAAGGTGGTGCCGCGCTCGATCGAGATGTTGTTGGAGGCGCGCAGGGCGTGGAACAGCACCGAGTAGAAGTAGATGTTGGTGAAGTCGATGCCCTCCTCGGATCCGTAGTGGATGCGCTCGCGGGCGAGGTAGCCGTGCAGGTTCATCTGGCCCAGGCCGATGGCGTGCGACTTGTCGTTGCCGTCCTCGATCGAGCGGACCGAGGTGATGTGCGACTGGTCGGACACCGAGGTGAGGCCGCGGATCGCGGTCTCGATGGTGCGGCCGAAGTCGGGCGAGTCCATGGTCAGCGCGATGTTCATCGAGCCGAGGTTGCAGGAGATGTCCTTGCCGATGGTGGCGTAGGAGAGGTCCTCGTTGTAGGTCGTCGGGGTGTTGACCTGCAGGATCTCGGAGCACAGGTTCGACATGTTGATGCGGCCCTTGATCGGGTTCGCCTTGTTCACCGTGTCCTCGAACACGATGTAGGGGTAGCCCGACTCGAACTGGATCTCGGCGATGGTCTGGAAGAACTCGCGCGCCGAGATCTTGGTCTTCTTGATGCGCGGGTCGTCGACCATCTCGCGGTACTTCTCGGAGATCGAGATGTCGCCGAAGGGCAGGCCGTAGACGCGCTCGACGTCGTACGGCGAGAAGAGGTACATGTCCTCGTTGTTCTTCGCGAGCTCGAACGTGATGTCGGGCACGACGACGCCGAGGGACAGCGTCTTGATGCGGATCTTCTCGTCGGCGTTCTCGCGCTTGGTGTCGAGGAAGCGCAGGATGTCGGGGTGGTGCGCCGAGAGGTACACGGCTCCCGCACCCTGGCGGGCGCCGAGCTGGTTGGCGTAGCTGAAGCTGTCTTCCAGGAGCTTCATCACGGGGATGATGCCCGAGGACTGGTTCTCGATCTGCTTGATCGGGGCGCCGGCCTCGCGGATGTTGGAGAGCGAGAGCGCCACTCCGCCGCCGCGCTTGGAGAGCTGCAGCGCGGAGTTGATGCCGCGGGCGATCGACTCCATGTTGTCCTCGATGCGCAGGAGGAAGCACGAGACGAGCTCGCCGCGCTGGGCCTTGCCCGTGTTGAGGAACGTGGGGGTCGCGGGCTGGAAGCGGCCGGCGACGATCTCCTCGACGAGGGCGACGGCGAGCTTCTCGTCGCCCTGGGCGAGTCCGAGGGCGGTCATCACGACGCGGTCCTCGAAGCGCTCGAGGTAGCGCTTCCCGTCGAACGTCTTGAGCGTGTACGACGTGTAGTACTTGAAGGCGCCGAGGAACGTCGCGAAGCGGAACTTCTTGGAGTAGGCGAGGTCGTTCAGCTGCTGGATGAACTCGAACGAGTACTGATCGAGCACGGCCTGCTCGTAGTACTCCTTCTCGACCAGGTAGTCCAGGCGCTCCTTGAGGGAGTGGAAGAACACGGTGTTCTGGTTGACGTGCTGCAGGAAGTACTCGCGAGCGGCCTCGCGGTCCTTGTCGAACTGGATCTCTCCGTTCGGGCCGTACAGGTTCAGCATCGCGTTGAGCGAGTGGTAGTCCATCTGCGCGGCGTCCCGGGGGCGTCGATCACTGCTGCGTCCAAAACGTGTCCAATCCTTCGTCGACGGCGCGGACGTCGTCAGGGGTTCCGAATACTTCGAAGCGGTAGAGGTGCGGCACGGCGCACTTCCTCGCGATGATGTCGCCGGCGAGGCAGTAGGCCTCGCCGAAGTTCGTGTTGCCGGCGCCGATGACGCCGCGGAGCAGGGAGCGGTTGCGGGGCTGGTTCAGGAACCGGATGACCTGCTTGGGCACCGCTCCCCCGTCGATCCCGCCGCCGTAGGTCGGCAGGACGAGCACGTACGGCTCGTCGACGTGGAGCGTCTCGGCCTTCGCGCCGTCGCGGTGCGAGTGCAGCGGGATGCGCTGCGCGGGCCGCCCCAGCTTCTCGATGAAGCGGTGCGTGTTGCCCGAGCTGCTGGAGAAGTAGACGAGCTCACTCATCGCGTGCTCCTCCTCCGGGTGCCCTGCGGGGCGTCGTGGCGGTCGTTCCGGTGAGGACCCGAGCCTCGCGACTCGGATCCTCCGCCGGTCCGGGGCAGAACCTGCCCACCCGGACCGGCGGAGCGTGGGGCCGCCGCATCGGGGAGGGACGCGGGCGGCGAGGGGTGTCAGGCCCGAGGGTCGCGATCTTGTCGGGGCGGAAGCCGCTCCAGTGGTCGTCGTCGGTGATGACGACGGGCGCCTGCAGGTAGCCGAGCGCCTTGACGGCCTCGAGGGCCTTCTCGTCGACGGAGAGGTCGAACACCTCGTAGTCGATGCCCTTGCTGTCGAGGGCGCGGTAGGTCGCCGTGCACTGAACGCAGGAGGGCTTGGTGTAGACCGTCACGGCCATGCGTGTCGTCCTTTCCGGGAGGGTGTCCTGGGCCGGCTCCGAAGCGTTCCGTCGGCGTGCCGATCGGGGTGGGAGACGGTCGTGAATGGTACGTCTGGGGTGGTGCTGGGCGCCGGAGGGGCGCTCGCCCCGACCTGCTCAGCAATACTACATATAGGGGGCGCCCGGCGGGAGCCCACTAGGGCTAGTAGTTACATTCGTGTAGTTATCCACCGGTTCGTCCCCCGTTCATCCACAGGCCGAGGCCCGCGGATCCGCGTGAGGACGCGGATCGCCCGGAGTTGTCCACCGCTGTGGAGAGGCTCCCGGCGTTCCCTGTGTACAACGCTCGTCGGCGTGTCGCTGTTCCCGACATCCGGGGTCGGAGGCAGGGGCCCACCACCATATGTAGGGGTCGTCGCACGTCCGGGATCATGCTCGAACGGTAGGCCGCACCACCGACACCGGAAGCGCGGCCGAGAGCTCTCAGGCCAGGCGCGCCAGGTCCCGCGCCACTGCCCTCAGGTACGGCAGCGGGTCCGCGATCGCGGCCGCGGCCGACCCCGCGGCCTCGACCAGGGAGCCCGCCGCGGCGAAGCCCGTGGTGGGCGCCTGGATCGCTCCGGCGACCAGCATCGCCCGCGCACCGGCCTCCTCCGCCAGCCCGAGGAGGTAGGACGGCACCTTCCCCGCCCTCGATTGGGCGTCGAAGCGCCCCTCCCCCGTGAGCACGACGTCGGCGCCGTCGATCAGCGCGGGGAGTCCGAGCGCCTCGCCCACCGCGGCCGAGCCGGGGGCGAGCCGGGCGCCCCACGCGAGCAGCCGAATCCGGTGCCGCCGGCCGCCCCCGTGCCCGCCTCCTCGGGATCGGCGTCGAGGTGCGCGGCCACGTGCCGCAGCCCGTCGTCGAGCCGCAGCACGTCGTCGCGGGAGGCGCCCTTCTGCGGCCCGAACACGTGCGCGGCTCCGGACTCGCCCAGCAGCGGGTTCGTCACGTCGCTGAGGATCAGCGCGCCGCCGGCCGGCACCCGCCGCAGCGCGTGCAGATCGACGGCCGCGAGGTCGTGCAGGGCGCCTCCGCCGTCGCCGATCCCGTGCCCGGACACGGTGAGGAAGCGCGCGCCCAGCTCGCGGAGGGCACCGACTCCGCCGTCGGTGGAGGAGCTGCCGCCGATCGCCAGCAGGAGCGAGTGCGCCCCGGCGTCGAGAGCGGCCGCGATCACCTGCCCGAACCCCCGGGTGTGCGCGGTGAGGGGGCGGAGCGGGTCGAGCAGGGTGATCCCGCTGGCGGAGCGAGCTCGACGACCGCCGCGCCGTCGGCAGGAGCAGCCACGAGGTCTCGACCGGCCGGTCGTCGGGCCGGTCACGGTGAGCGTGTGCCGCGCCGCCTCGGGGACGCGACCTCGAACGCGTCGACCGTCCCCTCCCCGCCGTCGGCCATCGGAGCGAGCACGACCTCGTCTCCGGGACGCTCCTCGCTCCAGCCCTCGGCGAGCGCCTCCGCGACCTCGACGGCCGTCGCGGACCCCTTGAAGGAGTCGGGGGCGATCACGACACGGAGGGCTGCGCTGCTCATGCGCCCATTCTGGCAGCCGCGCTCGGCCCGCCACTCGGCAGGAAACGGGCTCCGAGCGCCTCGCACAGCCCGGTTCGCGGCCGATCGACGCCGGCCTGTGGAGAACGCGCTCGCCGAAGCCGCACATCGGGCACGATGACGCGATGCCCCGGCCCGCGCCCCTCCCGCTCGAACTGCGCGGACGCGCCTTCTCGGTGGAGGAGGCGCGGGCCGCCGGCGTGACGGAGGACCGGCTCCGCGCGTCCGATCTGGCGATCCCCTTCCGCGGAGTGCGGGCACCGGCCGGAGCCGTGACGAGCGTCCTCGAGCGCGCCACGGCGTACGCGACGATCATGCGGCGCTCCGTGTTCTGCGGACTGACCGCCGCTCGGCTCTGGCCGCTGGATCTTCCGAGCGAACCTCCGGACGAACCGCTGCACGTCGCGGTCCGGTATCCGGCGCGCGCCCACGGGGGCGCGGGCTCGTGGGCAGCTCGCTCGCGGACCCCGAGCTGAACGCCGTGCGCCGGGCGGGCTGCTCCTGGCCGACGGCGCGAGCGTCTTCTGCCAGCTCGGCGACGTGCTCCGGCTGGAGGATCTGGTCGCGGTCGGGGATGCGCTCGTCCTCTCTCCCGTGAAGCCGCGGACGGGCGATCCCCGACCGTGGGTGCCCCTACCCGAGCTGCAGCGCCGCGTGGAGCGCCTCGAGGGCCGCGGATCACGCGCCGTTCGTCGCGCGCTCGCCCTCGTCCGCGAGGGAGCGGAGTCGCGGCGCGAGACCCGACTCCGCCTCGTCCTCGTCCTCGTGACCGCGGGACTCCCCGAGCCCGAACTGCAGGTCGAGCTGTTCGACGCCCTCGGGAGGATCGGCCGGGTCGATCTGCTCTACCGGAGGTGGCGTGTCGTCGTGGAGTACGAGGGTGATCACCACCGCACGGACCGCGGCAGTGGGATCGCGATCTGATCCGCTACGAGAGGCTCGCGGCGGCCGGATGACGGTGGTGCGCATCGCCTCGGCCTCGTTCGACGCGGACCCGCTCGGCTGCGCCGCCCGCGTCCGTCGGGCGCTCCTCGCGGGCGGATGGCGTCCCTCGTCGTGACAGCGGCACGGACCCGAGCAGCGAGTGGACGCGGACCGGGTGCCCCGAGCCATGTACGACCCGACACTCCGACAACTCGTGACGATCGGGAGAAACGAGACGACGCGAAACGGGCGCCCTACCCCCGCGCAGACCCGCCGCACGACCACTCACGATCGACGGCAGACGCGAGGAGACACGAACCGGGCGCATGCACCCACGCTGACCCCGATACGCGGCCACCTGCGTCGCCAGAGGCGCGATACGACGAGTGGACGCGAACCGGGCGCTCGAGCGCCGGAGACCCGGTACGCGACCGGTCGCGGGGTGCGAGCGCAGTTGGAAAGCGCGCGGTCAGAGCGGGGTCGCGAGGCGGTAGCCGCGCTTGATGACCGTCGCGACGAGGCGCGGCTCCGGGAGCGACTGGCGCAGGCGGCTGATCGCGACGTCGACCGCGTGGTCGTCGAGCGCCTCGGGGCGGGAGGCGGCGAGCACGCCGCGCGCGACGGTCGCGCCTCGGCGGCGACCAGGGTGCGGAACAGCGCCAGCGCCACCGGGGTCAGCGGCACCCGCTCCCCCGCGAGCACGGCGTGGCGGCCGCGGAGCTCGAGGGGTCCGTACGCGGTCTCGATGCGCGGGGCGCTCTGCTCGAGGTGCTCGCAGAGCAGGCGGATGAGGGCGCCCATCCGGAACCGGTCGGGGACGATCGGCAGGATCTGCGCCTCGACGAGCGGTGCCGCAGTGACGGGCCGACCGCCGCCGGCGACGACCGTCTCGCGGAACGCGGCCTGCAGGGCGTCGGAGCCGGCCCGCGGCCTCGGCGACCGTGAAGAGGGCCTCGACCCGCGGGGCGCTAGTGAAGGTGACGGCGTCGATCCCGCCGCAGCAGATCGCCTCGATCAGGCGGAGGACCCGCGCCGAGTCCTCGTGCACGCTCCAGCGGTAGGGGGCGGCGGTGAGGACCGTCGCGCCGCGTCGGTCAGGCGCTCGAGCTGGTGCGGATCGGTGAAGCCGTGCAGCTGCACCGCGATCGTGCGGCCGTCCACGCCCTCGCGCAGGGCCAGGTCGACGAGGGAGGTGGTGGTCTCGCGCTCGCTCATGCCGTGGTCGTCGAGGCCGGCGGCGCGGACGGCTCCGCGGGCCTTCGGACCCCGGACGAGGATCCGCGCGGCCGAGAGCGCGTCGGTGAGCTCGTCGCCGAGGCCCGCGGCGTCGGCCGCCTCGAGCCAGCGGCGCATGCCGTAGGAGGTCGTCGCGAGCAGCACGTCGGGCGCCCGGCGACGATCGCGCGGGTCTCGTCCTCGAGGACGCCCTCGGTGTCGATGCCGCGCATCCGGATGGTGGGCGCGTGGGTGACGTCGGCGCCGCGGCGCTCGAAGGCGGCGATGAGGTCCTCGGAGCGGCGGTCGGAGGTCACGCCGATGCGGAAGCCGACGAGCTGGTCGGGCCGGAATCCCGGTGAGGAGGCGTCGGAGTCGGGTGCGTCGGTGGTGCTCATCGGCGGCCCCCTCGGGCTCTCACGTCGTCAGCGCATCGACCGCGCGGGCGATGCTCTCGGGATCCTGAGAATCATCGCACGAGGCCTGGCGCACGACCTCGCCGATGACGATGACCGCGGGAGAGCGCGGGGCGAGGTCGGCCAGCAGCCCCATCACCTCGCCGACGGAGGGTGATCGTGGTGCGCTGGCGTGCGACCAGCCGCGCTCGACGATCGCGAGCGGCATCCCGGCGGTCATGCCCGCGCGCTGCAGCCCGGCGACAGGTGCGGGGAGGGTGTTCACGCCCATGAGGACGACGAGCGCGCCGCCCAGCCCGGCCAGGTGCCCGAGCTCCTCCTCGCTGAAGGGGGCGTGGCCCGAGACCACGGTGAACGCGCGGCTGACCTCGCGGTGCGTGACCGGGATGCCCGCGGCGGCCGGTACCGAGATCGCGCTCGTCACTCCGGGCACGACCGTGACGGGCACGCCGGCGACGCGGCAGGCGCGCACCTCCTCGGAGCCGCGGCCGAACACGAACGGGTCGCCGCCCTTCAGCCGCACCACGTCCAGGCCGTCGAGCGCGCGGGCGACCATCAGCCGCTCGATCTCGTGCTGCGGCACGGCGTGGTGGCCGGGGGTCTTGCCGACGTCGATCAGCTCGGCTCCGGGCGCCCAGTCGGCGAGGCCGTCGTGCGGGCCGAGGCGGTCGTAGAGCACGACGTCCGCCTCGCGCAGCGCGCGGTGCGCGGCGAGCGTCATCAGATCGGAGTCCCCGGGGCCGCCGCCGACGATGCTCACGTGCCCGAGGGGCCGGTGGGGCGCGCCGGCCTCGTCGACGGTCCAGATCCCGTGCCGACCGGCCTCGGCGGAGGCGGCGGCGCGCAGCTCGGCGGCCCCTCGACCCAGACGAGGAGCGCGGGGCATCCCGCGGCCAGGAGCGACACGGAGGCGAGCCGCACGGGCAGCGCGTCGTCGGCCTCGCGCCGCTCGACGACCGCCCCGCGGCGCGGTAGCGGGCGAGCACGCGGCGGGTCCGGAGGCGGTGCCCACCACGAGCACGCGCCGGCCGGTCAGATCGAGCGAGAGCTGCATCAGGACTCCTTCACCGAAGCGGAAGCGGACGCCGCCAGCGACGCCGGCGGCCCACGACACTCACCGGCCCGACCGGGATCGTCGTCCCCGCCACCAGCACCGGCCCGTCGGAGCGCTCGTCGCTCCCCGCCGGCCGGATCTGCCCGCGCTCCCGCACCGTCGAGACCCGCGGATCCGCCGTGTCAGGCGCGTTCACGAACGAGCGGAAGCGCCGCAGCCGGTCGGGGTCGGCCAGGGTCGCCGCCCACTCGTCGACGTAGGTGTCCACGTGGGTCGCCATGGCGGCCTCCAGTTCGGCGGCGATCCCGAGCGAGTCCTCGCAGACCACCTCGCGCACGTGGTCG